>JADGEE010000010.1 GCA_016744535.1 Campylobacteraceae bacterium | reverse complement strand
ACAAATTTTGAAGGTTGTTGTTTTAATGAAAAAGATATGGAGGGGTTTAGAATGATACTTGGTGATTTACACGAGGAGGTTCAAGAAGCTAAAAAGCTAATTAAGTTATAAAACAAATAATGAAAAAGTTTTTTTAATTTAAATTTGTATTAATATTATGTTTTTTTAATATTTTTGCTACATCTTTATTAGTTTTTGCAAACTCTTCAAATATAGTTATAATTTTTTCAACTAAATCTATATTTGCTTTTTTATCAATTTCATATTTAAGCTCTTTTTCTATCTCTGTTTTAATATTAACTCTCTCTTTCATAAGATAAGCGATAATCCAGCCAAAACCTGTAAGTAATATAGTTATCATAACTCCAAATATCCAATATATTTTTTCAAAGCTTTTTTCTGAATATCTATACATATCTTCAAAGCGTTTATCAACTTGCTCAAATCTCTTATCAACTTGTTCAAGCCTTTTATCTATTTGTCTGTTATTCTCTTTCATAATATCAATTAACATTTTTATATCATTTTTAGTTGCACCCTCATTTGCAAAAGAGAAACTTAAGAAAAAAATTAAAATTAAAAATTTTTTCATTTTAAATCATCCTCTCATAACTCTATCTATCTCTTCGCCATCTTTATTAATAAGCCGAACATCAAGTGGCATTGCACCTAATGCGTGAGTTGAACAACTTAAACACGGGTCAAATGCTCTAATTACTGATTCAACTCTATTTAACGCTCCTTCTGTTATCTCTTTACCACTTATAAAATTCTCTGCAACTTGTTTAACTCCACGGTTCATTGCTAAATTATTATTTCCTGTGGCAATTATTAAATTTACATTTGTTATTAAGCCTTGCTCATCTACTTTATAGTGATGAATTAGCGTTCCTCTTGGGGCTTCTGCAACTCCAATTCCTTCAAATTTATTAACTTCTGCTTTTGCTCTGATATGAGGATTTAATATATCTTTATCACTTAAAATAAGTTGTAGTTTTTCTAATGAGTGAAGTAATTCAATTAATCTTGCGTGATGATAATAAAATGAACTTAAAACTGCACCTCTCTCAATAGCTTTAAACTCTGCTAACTCATCATTCGCTAAAGGTGTCCCACACTTATCAGCTACATTAAGCCTCGCTAGTGTTCCTACTCTATACATTCCTTTTTCATATCCATAAGGCTTATAATATGGGGATTTCAGATATGAATCACTCTCAACTTCTTCTTTAATAAAATCTTGATAATTATTACCCTCAAGTCTATCAGCTATAATTTTACCAGTTGAATCAATTACTCTTAATTTACCATCATAAAACTCAACTCCACCCTCATCATTCACAAGCCCCATAAATAGAGTTGGAAAATTTGCGAAACTTATAATCTCATTACTAAATTTGTTTTGTTCTATTTTAAACCAATCTAAATGCTTTTTTGCAACTTTTATCATTTCAGGCAGTCCAGAGCGAATATTATCTCTTATATCAGCTTCAAGTTTATGACTAACTCCACCAGGGACTATCCAACTAGGGTGTACTCTTTTTCCTCCTAAAGCTTCAATTATTTTTTGTCCAAAACTTCTAAGTTTAATTCCATCTCTTACAATATCAGGGTGAGTTTTCATTAAATTAAAGACATTTCTCTCCTCTTTTGGAGCATCCATTCCAGCTAAAAAATCAGGACTAGATAAGTAAAAAAAGCTTAAAGCGTGAGATTGAGCCATTTGTGCTAAATGTATAATTTCTCTTAATTTTTTACCAGTTTCAGGAATACTAACTCCTAAAATTTGGTCACACGCTTTAGAAGATGCAACAAGATGTGAAACTGGACAAATTCCACAAGTCCTAGCAGTAATTGAGGGCATTTCTGTAAATGGTCGTCCTTCACAAAACTTTTCAAATCCTCTAAGTTGAGTTACGTGAAATTTTGCATCTTCAACGATTCCATTATCATCTACATTTATAGTAATTTTAGCGTGTCCCTCTATTCTTGTAACTGGGTCAATTATTATCTTTTTCATCTACTCTCCTACTTTCCAAATCTAGTAAGTTCATTAATATCAGGTATTCTGTCATTTACAACTTCATTTAAAGCATAAAAAATCGCATCTGATGGAGGAGGACAACCTTGTAAAAAGAAATCAACTTTAATCACTTCGTGAATAGGCATAACTCTATCTAATAATTTCGGTACAACTTCGCTAGGTGCTGATTCAACACTTCCATAAACTCGTCTTAAAACTGAATCTGTTCCATATAAATTTTTCATAGCTGAAACATTTCCAGTAACTGCACAATCTCCAAAAGCAATTAAGAGTTTTGTCTTTTTTCTAATATCTTTTATTTTTTTTAAATCTTCTTCTGTACTGACTGCACCCTCAACTAAAGTAATATCTACATTATCAGGAAACACTTTATAATCAACCGTTGGACCATAAAGAACTTCGATATGTTGTGCTAAATCAATTATTCTCTCATCTGTATCTAAAAATGACATATGACACCCAGAACATCCATCTAGCCAAATAGTAGCAAATCTTTTCATATTGTCCTCCAAAATTTCCAAATCTTACTAATAAAATTAATATTAAACATTTTTTCCTAAACTTTTAGTTTTTATCTTTTAATTGCTTAATCTCTTCAACACTCAAATCTGTTAAATTTATAATTGTTTCAATATCTAAATCTTTTAAAAGTAATTTTTTAGCAATCTCTATTGCTTTTTGTTTTTCACCCTCAATTTTTCCTTTTTGCATTCCTTCTTTAATTCCTTCTTTAATTCCTTTTTCTAATCCTTTTTTTTCGGCTTCCTCTTTTGCATAATCTAAAACATTTTGATTATCCCATCTTGCTTTTAAATTTTGTTGATATACAAATTGTCTATCTTTATCAAGAGCTAAAAATTCAGCTATATTAAAAGCCTCTCTTATAACTTTATCTTTTTTGAATTTTTCTGGAATTTTATTTAAATATGATAAATTATTTAAATAATATAACCAATAATCGAGATGATTAGATAACTCTTCCTCTTGCTTTTTGAATTTCGGCATCTCCAAATAATAATATGTTAATTTATCGTAAAAAATCTCTTTTGTATCGATATTGCATAATTTAACTTTTGTTAAATAATTTTTACTATTTTTATGCTCTTCCATTTCAAATTCTAAAATCCCAATAAAAAATATTTTTTTAAGTCTATAATCCCAATTACCTTTTTTTGACTGTTCTTGAATTGGAAAACTTGTATAATATAAGCTTCTATCTTTAAAATACTTTTGTTTAACTCTTTGAAGTTCAACTATAAAATGATTATCTTTCTCATCTGTACAATATATATCAAAAGTTGCTTTTCTATCAACTACATTTAAACCAAGCTTTTCTAAATTTCGATATTCAATATTTATAATTTTATATTTAATATCAAGTAAATCATTTAAAAAACTTATAAGTAACTCTTTATGTTCTTCTGTTCCAAATATCCATTTAAATCCAAAATCTGTAAATGGGTCAATATATTTATCTTTTATTACCATACACACTGTTTATCCTTTTTTATCTACCTCTATTTAATTTTAAATATGGTAAAAAGTCTCTCTTTTTTGCCATCTCTGCAACTGAAACACCTTTTTGGGATAATGCACCAGTTGGACAAACTTGCACACATTTTCCACAAGTTGTACAACTTTGGCTATCTCCCCAATTTGTAGCAAAATCAGTAACTACCCTTGAATCTATTCCAATATTTGCCGTATCCCAAGTGTGTGCTCCTTCTATCTCATCACAAACTCTTACACATCTTGTACATAAAATACATCTATTTGGGTCTGAAATAAATCTCTCATTTGTAGCGTCTAATTTTAAATATGGATATAGATAAGGAAATTGAACATAGTTCATATCAAGCTTAACTGCCATATTTTGAAGTTCACAATGCCCATTTGAAACACAAACACTACAAGTGTGATTTCTCTCACTAAACATCATTGATAAAATTTCTCTTCTATATTTTTTAAGCTTTTCGCTATTTGTGGTAATTTCCATACCTTGCTTTATTTTGTAAGTACAAGCTGATATTAATTTTCTCTCCCCTAAAACTTCTACTAAACATAATCGACAAGCCCCAACACTGCTGATTCCCTCTAAATAACAGAGTGCTGGAATCTCAATTCCATTCTCTCTTGCTACTTCCATTATACTTTGGCTTGATTTTCCACTGACATCTTTTCCATCAATTCTAAGTGTTTTTACTCTCTCTCTTTTAATCATCTCTCAATCCTTGAGTATACTCTTGTTCAAAATATTTCATCGTACTTAAAACCGTATTTGGCGCACTTTGACCAAGTCCACAAAGGCTAGTATTTCCAACTACATCACAGAGTTGGATTAACATATCTAAATCATTTTTAGTTGCCTCTTTTTTGGTAAATTTATCGAGCAAATTATACATTTGCGTAGTTCCTACACGACACGGTACACATTTACCACAAGACTCACTTTTACAAAACTCCATATAAAACTTAGCAATATCAACCATAGAGGAACTCTCATCCATTACGATAAAACCGCCACTTCCCATAATTGAACCTATCTTTTTAAGAGCTTCATACTCTATTGGTAAATCTAAAAATTCCTCTGAAATACATCCGCCACTTGCACCGCCAGTTTGTAGTGCTTTAAATTTTTTGCCATCAATAGTTCCACCGCCAATTTTAAAAACTAAATCTCTAAGTGTCGTTCCCATCTCTACTTCTAAGATTCCTGTATTATTAATTTGTCCTGATAGTGAAATTACTTTTGTACCTTTTGAGTTTTCAGTTCCAATAGAGCTGTACCACTCTCCACCATTTATAATAATAGGAGCAATATTCGCTAAGGTCTCTACATTATTTAAAACTGTTGGTTCGCCGTAAAGTCCGTGGTCTGAAAGGTGAGGAGGTTTCTGTCTTGGGTGTCCACGATTTCCTTCAATTGAAGTTACAATGGCTGTTGTTTCGCCACAAACATAAGCACCACCACCAATTCTAATCTCTAAATGAAAATTAAAATCAGTCTCTACAATTTTATTACCAATAATTCCTAATTTATTAGCATCCTCGATAGCTTTTTGAAGCATTTTAAGTGCTAGTGGATACTCTGCCCTAATATATATGTAACCTATATTAGCACCAACAGCATAACCTGCAATCGCCATTCCTTCAATTATTTTATGAGGGTCAGTCTCCATAATAGCCCTATCCATAAATGCCCCAGGGTCACCCTCATCGCCATTACAAATTACATATTTTTGACTTGATTCTACTTTTGAAACTGTATCCCATTTAAGCCCTACTGGATAACCTCCGCCACCACGACCTCTTAACTCACTTATTTTAATTTGTGTTATTACTTCTTGAGGAGTAAAATTAGTTAAAGTATCAAAAAGTGCTTTATATCCATTATTTATAATATAATCATTGATAGATTCAGGGTTTATAATACCAGCATTTTCTAAAACTATTTTTTTCTGTTTTGTAAAAAATTCGATATTAGTATCCAAAATAAGTTTATCTATAATTTCATTTTTTTCAATAGATTTTACAATATCTTTTAAATCTTCTTGTTTTACTTTTTGATATACAATTTCATTATCTTTTGATTTAATAGAAATTAAAGCACCTCTACTACATAAACCACTACAACCAACTCCTTTAACTAAACATTTTCTATTATCAGCTAAAGCTTTATCTAATTCAATTTTTAAATTTTTTGAACCCATTGCAAGACAAGTTGAACCAACGCAAATATCTATTTTTTTATCAAAAGTATCTCTATATTTCTGTTTTTTATTAGCAACTTTTTGTAATTGTTCAAGAGTTGTTATCTTCATTTACTATCCTTTCAATTGCATTAATTGTAGTCTCCTCATCTAAGTTCCCTAAAATTTCCCCCTCAAAACTCTCAAATGCAATAGCAGGGGCTAGAGTACAAGAGCCAAAACATCTAGCAGTCATTAAAGTTAAATTATTATCTTTTGTTGTTTCTCCACTTTTTATATTAAATTTATACTCAATTGCTTTTAATAATCTCTCGCTACCTTTAATATAACAAGTAGTACCAGTGCAGACTATACAAGTGTGTTTTCCAAATTGTTTTAATTTAAAATATTGATAAAATGAAGCAACTCCATAAACTTTACTACAAGGAAGTTTTAATTTTTTAGCGATAAAATTAAGAGTTTGAATGTTTAAGTATCCAAAAACTTTTTGTGCAGTGTGTAAAGTTTCAATTAAACTCTCTCTCTTATAACCCAATTTTTTCATTGTCTGTTCAATTATTTTATATCTATCATCAATAGCCATTAAACTCTCCTCCTATTAACTTAATATTATCATAACAAAAATAAATTTATAATCCTAAATTATCTTTTGCAAATTTATAACCCATATTAAAACATATATCAAAACACTTTGTGTCAAAAATAGAAAATCTGGCTATCTCTTTTGGTTCTAAATATATATCTGTCTCTTTTACTCTAACTTGTATATTTGCATTAAACATTAAATATAAGGACCTCTTCATAGTTGAGCTAAAACTCCACTTTTTTCTTTTAGATTCAAACAAAGGATTAACATTAATTGCTAAAATTTTTTGACTTAAATTTAATTTTTTTATCGGCTCAATCGGCAAATTATTCATAAATCCACCATCAATATAAAATCTATCCTGATATTTAAATGGTGTAAAAACTGGATGAAGTGAACTTGAAGCCATAACTAATGGGCTAATTCTACCTTTATCAAAATAGATTATCTCTCCTGAAGCTAAATCAACAGCTGTAATAAACATTTTTATTGGTAACTCTTCTAAATTTTTAATTTCAAGTAAATCATCAAAAAAAACATTCGCATCTCTTAAGTGAAAAAAACCATTTTTAAAATAATTAAATTTAACTAATTTTTTAAAATTTATCTCTTTAATCATCTCTAAAACTTGGATTGAAGTTTTACCACTTGCAATTAAACTTCCAATAATTGCCCCTCCGCTACTACCTGAAATTGCCGAAATATTAATGTTACTCTCTTCTAAATATTTAATTACACCTAATTGAAAGAGGCATCTACTTCCACCACCTGAAAGTACTAACGATATATTTTCCAACTATTTAACTCCTTAAAATCAATCATTGCATTCATAATTGCAAATTTTTCAGCTTTTAATAAATCTTCTATTTTTAAATTAGCCTCTTTTAATTTTTTTTCTCTTAATAATCTTTCTCTAGTAACCCCATATAATAGAGGAGTTTTAGGAGTTAGCCAACTATTATTATAAAAAATAGCAATATTTGCTATAGAGCTATCAGTTATAAATCCATTTTTAACCATTATAATATCATCAAAATTATCTAATTTTAGAGAATCTATATCTTCTCTATTTATAAATTTATATTTATAATTAAAATTTATAGTTTTAATTTTAAAAGTTTTAAACTCTTTTATTTTATAGTTAAAATATTCAATGCTTTCTATATTTTCCTCTTTTGAATAAATAACTTTACATCTATATAACATATTATCTTTAGGTGGAGTTATGAAATTTTCTAAATTTAATCTATTTTTTAAGTTAAATAACTTCTCTCTTGTTAAATTAAATCTAAAATTATGAAACTTTATATTAAAAATTTTTCCATTTTCTACTCTTATAGTTTCAAAGCATTTCATAGTTTTGTAACTTTAAAAAGAAGTATATCTCCTCTTTTCATTTTATAAATCTCTATTATATAATTATCTCTTTTTAATTTTGCACCAACTTTTAAATCATCTTTAAAATTTTTTATAAAAAAGTTTCCAATAGATTTAAAATTTGAATACTCACTCTCAAAATTTTCAAAATGTTTTCTAAAATCAAATAGAGTACAATCAAATTTTATATAAAAATTATTCTCATCTATAACTCTAATAAAATTTTCATCTCTCTCTTTCTCATCAAACATCTCTCCAACAATCTCTTCTAAAATATTCTCTATTGTAAGTATTCCACTAAATTTGTCATCTTTATCAACTACTATTACCATTTGCTGTTTAATAGATTGTAATTTTGTTAAAATTTTAGCTAATTCTAAATCATCTTTAACAATCAAAGGTTGGATAAAATCTATTTGATTTACATTTGTTTTTAAATTATGCTCTGCTTCTAGATACATCTGCATATTTATAATTCCAACAATTTTAACATTAACATTCATCTCTTTTTTATAGACTGGAATCCTAGAGTAACCATATTGAATAAATAGACCTTTTAAAATCTCTAATGGAGAATTTATATCAATCATTAAAACTTGAGGCTCAAGTGTCATAACATCTTTTGCTTTTATATTTGTAAAAAAGAGTGAATTTGAAATTATATCTTTACTTCTATCTCCAATATAACCCTTATTTGAAGCTAACTTTGTTAAAGCTTTTATTTCACTTAAGAAACCTTTTGACGCCTCTTTATCTTTACCTGCAAACTTCATTGCAAACTCTAATAAAAGCTCTAATAAAATAATGATGGGATAGAAAATATAACTAATTATAAGTAAAGGTTTAGCAATAATCCTAGATACATTTTCAGCATATCGTTGTGCAAAAACTTTTGGAAATATCTCACCAAAAATTAAAATTAAAATTGTTAAAACTCCCGTTATAACTCCTAAAATTTCACTTCCAAAAGTTTTAGTTGCCCAAGCCGTAGTTAAAACAGATGCCCCAATATTAACTAAATTATTTCCAATTAATATTGTAATTAACATCTTATTTGGATTATCTTTTAACTCTTTAACACTTAAAGCCCCACTTAATTTCTCTTCTACCATAGCGTGTACTTTTCCATCAGAAAGTGAAAGAAGTGCTACTTCACTTCCTGAAAAAAGCCCTGATAAGATAAGTAAAATAGACAAAAAGATAAGCGTAAAATCAAATTCCAATTTAAGCCTTTTTATATTTTTATGTTAGAATTTTACTATAATTTTATTATAGCTAATAAATAAAGGTTTTTATGAAAAAGATATTACTTATTATAAATGGATTAAATGGTAAACAATTTTTAGATAGAATTGTTAAAAACTTAACTAGTACAAATGAGTATTTTGTAGTCTATTATGAAGATGATGTATTACCTGAAAAAAAGCCTGAAAATTTTAAATTTTTTAAATTTGACCCCACCAGTTTTGTAAAACTTTCTCTCTTACTTAAAAGTGAAACTTTTTTCCAAATAACAATTGTACTTCCTAATAAGACAAATGTTGAAGAGGTTATTAAAAATATTAGAATGGTTAAAAAAAATATTCCTATTATTGTAATGGATAAGTGGAATTTAAAGTTAAAAGAGAAGAGTATTATAAGAGTTAATATTAATGATGTGATTGTAAATAGATTAACACACACTCTTCCAAATATCCCTGTAATTGCTCAAAATATAGGACTTGGACTTGGTGAAATTATGGAAGTATCTATTCCATTTACAAGCTCTTATGTATATAGACATATTTCAAGTATTGAACAGCGAGATTGGAAAATAGTTGCAATTTATAGAAATAATCAAATGATTATCGCTAGAGACACACTTATGCTTCAACCAAATGATGTATTATTAATTATTGGTAATCCAAAAGTTTTAAAAAATGTATATAAAGTTATAAAAAAAGAGATAGGACAATTTCCTACACCTTTTGGAAGTAATATTTATCTATTAATAGATATGAGATTTGATAATTTAAAAAGTATCAAAATACTGTTAAATAGTGTAAAATATATTCATTCAAAAATAAAAAATAAAAAATTAATAGTTTCAATCATCCATCCAAACAGTATTGAAAGTTTAGAGTATATAAAAAATTATGATAAAAATATTATAGTTTATATAAATTATGAGTCAAAAGAGTTAAAAGAGTTATTACTAATAGATAATATGAGATATAGCATAGGTCTTATATTAATTTCAAATAATCTATTTAAACAGAGAAATATTAGAGAAAATTTATATGATATAGATCTACCTATACTTAAAATAGGGGAAAAAAGTCTTAATAGTTTAAAAGATGGTGTTGTAATTCCATCTAAAAATAGAGCATTAGAAAAAATCTCATCTGTAATATTTGATGTATCTTCACAACTTGATTTAAATATAACAATTTTAGATTTAGACCCTGAAGAAGATTTTAAAGATAAATCTATCGAGTATTTTAAAAATCTCTCTAGAATCTTCTCTAAAGATATAAACATCGTAACATCAAAAGCAAATCCAATTCGAGAAGCTAGAAAAATTGAAAACTTTCTACACTTTATTCCATTTACAAAAGATATTACAAAACCAAATATATTTTCAATTTTTTCAAATGACATAGAGAGACTATATTTTAAATTAAATGATTATAATCAACTCTTTATTCCTGTTTCAATTTGATTAAATATTCATTAAGTAATTTACAACACTCTCAATAAACGCATCGTGCTTTCTCTCTTTTGAATAAGCTATATAAAATTTTCTCTTTAATTTAAAATTTCTAACTCTAGCTTCAAAAAGTAAACCTTGTTGAACTTCATCAGCAATTACACTTTTAGAGATAATAGATGCTGTTGGTCTTCCCTCTTTAGGACTTTTTAAAATTGTCTGTTTAACAGCAGTCGAACTTCCAACTACACTTTTAACTTTAAATGAGTTACACTCAACTCCCATCTCATCAAACATTTCACCTACTATTTTTCTAGTATGTGACTCTTCATCTCTACAAATCCAATCAAATTTATATAAATCATCTTTTTTAACATACCTTGAAATTGGAACATTAGAAAAAAGTACTAATTCATCTTCAATCCACTCTCTAAATAATACTCCATCTTTAAATACAGGAGATTCTAATACTGCTAAATCGATTCTCTTTTCTATAATTTCATCAATTAAAAGTTCAGACTTATCAACTTTAATTAATACATCATTTTTTATACTATCTTTTATATCATTTAAACAGTTTGGCAAAATATAATTACCAATTGTAAAAGATGCACCAATTACAAAAGTTAACTCTTTTTTTACAATTTTAATTATTTCTTTTTCAGCATTATTAAGACACTTATCGATTTTATTTGTAATACTTAAAAGCTTTTCTCCCTCTTTTGTAAGTTTTATACCATTTTTCTTTCTTTCTATAATTCTAGTATCAAGATACTCTTCTATAAATTTAATTTGTTGTGTTACGGCTGGTTGTGAAATTCCTAATTTTGCTGAAGCTTTAGAGAAACTTCTCTCTTTTACCACAGTTAAAAATGTTTCTAATTTTGTAAAATCTTTTAGCATTATAGTTCCTTATAAAATTTTTATTATTATAACAAGAATTTATGAATATTACAATAAATTTATATTAAATAAGTTTTTTTTATAAACTTTTTCGTTATAATTTATAAAAAATAGGGAAATTTTTTAAATGAAAAACTTTTTTAATGATTTAAATCCTAATCAAGCCAAAGCAGTAAAACATATTGATAATCCACTTTTAATTTTAGCAGGGGCTGGAAGTGGAAAGACAAAAACAATAACTTCAAGAGTAGCATATTTAATAAAAGAGGTTGGTATTCCAACAGATAATATTTTAACTCTAACTTTTAGTAATAAAGCGGCTAAAGAGATGCGAGAGAGAGCTTTAAATTTAATAGCAAATACTCTTATATTCCCACCATTACTATGTACTTTTCATAAATTTGGTCTTCTTTTTTTAAAGAGATATATTTATTTATTAAATAGAAAAAACTCTTTTTTAATAATAGATAGTGATGATAAAAAGAAAATACTTAAAGAGATAATTTTTAATTTAGATACAAATTTTAAAAAGATATTAGATGAGTATAATTTAAAAAATTCAGTAATTAGTACAAAAATTTCAGAGTATAAAAATTCAGTAATTATGCCAAATGAAATTGAAAGTAGAGATATTGAAGAGGTTGTTTTAAATAAAATTTATGAATTATATCAAGAAAACTTATTAGAGAACAATTTATTAGATTTTGATGATTTATTATTACTTCCTTATAAAATATTAAGTCAATTTGAAGATATAGCAAAAGAAGTTAGTGAAAAATATAAGTATATTATGGTCGATGAGTATCAAGATACAAATGAATTACAAAGTAGATTATTAAAAGCATTGTGTTTTACACATAATAACTTATGTGTAGTTGGAGATGATGATCAGAGTATTTATAGTTTTCGTGGTGCAAAGATAGATAATATTTTAAATTTTGCTGATAAGTTTAAAAGTTCCGTTATAAAACTTGAACAAAACTATCGCTCAAGTCAAGAAATTTTAAAAGTTGCTAATACTTTAATATCTAATAATAAAAATAGATATTCAAAAAATTTATTTAGTGAAATTTCACATAAAGAGGTAAAAGTATCCTCTTTTTATGATGAAAATGAAGAATCTTCAAGCATAACATATAAAATACAAGAGTTAATTTTAAATGGAGTAAATCCAAAAGAGATTGCAGTTTTATTTAGAGTTGGGGCATTAAGTCGCTCAATTGAGGAAGCTTTAAGAAAAGCAAATATGAATTATGAGATGATAGGTGGCATAAGATTTTATGAGAGAGAAGAGATAAAAGATATTATTAGTTATTTTAACTCTATAATTAACTCTAATGATGATTTTTCATTTAAAAGAATAATAAATAAGCCAAGAAGAAAAATCGGAAAAGTTACGCTAGAAAAACTTCAAAATGCAAAAGAAGATAAATCTCTATTTAACTTTTTAAATGAGATAAATCAAAGTGAATTAGATAAGCTAATAGGTAAAAAATCGTGTGCTACACTAAAAGAGTTGATTAATAATTTAAATGAACTTAAAAAAGTTGTAGATAGTGGAGATAAAAAAACTTTAATTTATGAATTTGAGAATAGAATTAAATTAAAAGCATTTTATAGTGAAAGTAGTGAAAAAATTGCTAATATTGATGAATTTTATGCAATGTTTGCTGATAGAGAAGATACTTTAGAAGTTTTCTTAAATAATATTTCACTAGAGAGCAATGATGATTTAGCAAATAATGAAAGTGTATCATTAATGACTATTCACGCCAGTAAAGGGCTTGAGTTTGGATATGTATTTATTATTGGATTAGAAGAGGGATTTTTTCCACTACTGCACGATGATATAGAGATTGAAGAGGAGAGACGAATTGCTTATGTGGCAATTACAAGAGCAAAAAGAGATTTAATCCTTAGTTTTGTAAATTCAAGGTTTTACAGAGGTGAGCGGACAACTCTACAAAAGAGTAGATTTTTAATAGAATCAGGACTCATAAAAGAGAATAAATTTAAATCTAATAATATAAAATTTAATGCTAATATAAATAATTCAGGCAATGCAAAATTTAAAAGAGGTGAAGTTGTAAAACATAAAATATTTGGAATCGGAAATATAATCGAAGTTAGCAAAATTGGTAGAGATTTTAAACTAAAAATAAATTTTGCAAATGGTGTAAAAGATATTGTATCTTCATTTGTACAAAAAGTTTAATTTTGTTAAAATTTAAAATCAAATTTAAGGAGAAAAATTGAAAAAATTAGTTTTTATATTACTTGTATTTGTTACAACAATAGTTGCAGAGGTTAAACACATAGAACCTTCAAAAAGTTTTTTAAAAAGTGGGATAAAAGTTATTGATATTAGAACTAAAGGTGAGTGGAAAGAGACTGGAATTGTTGCGGATTCTATACCTATTACTTTTTTTGATGAAAGAGGTGGTTATGATATTAATAAATTTTTAAAAGAGTTAAATAAAAATGTAGAGTTTAATGAAGAGTTTGCACTAATTTGTAGAACAGGAAGCAGAACTAGAACTATTTCAACTTATTTAGGAAATATAGGTTATAAAGTTATAAATTTAGTTGGTGGTGTTATGTATTTAAAAGGAACTGGTTATAAATTCAGTAAATATAAAAAATGATTAATGCAAAAATGTTAAGAGAGGTTTCAGTAGGTCAAAAAATTTTATATGTAGAAGACCAAAAAGAAGTCAGAGATATGTTTTTAAAATTTTTGGATAATTTTTTTAAAGACATAGTAGTAGCTACCAATGGAGAAGAGGGATTAGAATTATACAAAGAGTATAAAGATTTTGATATTGTTATAAGTGATATTCAAATGCCAAAGTTAGATGGCATGGAGATGGTAGAAGAGATAAAAAAGATTAAAGAGAATCAAAATATTATTTTTGTTACAGCATTTAATTTTGAAAATTATTTAATGAGAGCTATAAAATTAAATATTGATGGTTATATTATTAAACCGATTGAGCCTATGCAAGTTATAGAAGTTTTATACAAAAGTGCTAAAAAAGTCAAAGAGGAAAAAGAGTTAATTAACTATCAAAACCATTTGCAAGAGTTAGTTACACTTAAAACTAAAGAGATAGTTACACTTAACCAAGAGATAGATGATACACTAAAAGAGGTTCTATTTACTTTAGGTGGTATGGCAGAGGTTCGCTCAAAAGAGACAGGAAATCACGTAAAAAGAGTTGCAAAGTTTTCAAAAGTTATAGCTACTGGATATGGGCTTAATAAAAATGAAGTTGAACTTTTAAAAAATGCTTCAGCTATGCACGATATTGGAAAAATTGCAATTCCAGATAATATATTAAACAAACCGGGAAAATTAACTCCAGAAGAGTTTGAACTTATGAAAAAACATACAGATTATGGTTATGAAATGCTAAAAGGATCAGATAGAGAATTTTTCAAAACAGCAGCAATTGTAGCTTATACTCATCACGAAAAATTCGATGGAACTGGCTACCCTAGAGGATTAAAAGGTAATAATATTCATATCTATGGAAGAATTACAGCAATTGCAGATGTTTTTGATGCACTAGGAAGTGATAGAGTCTATAAAAAAGCTTGGGAATTAGAGAGAGTATTAGAGCTTTTAAAAAGTGAAAAAAATAGACATTTTGATGGAGAATTAATTAATATATTTTTTAAAAATTTAGATGAAATTTTATCTATAAAAAGAGAATTTAAAGATACATATTCAGATTAAATTCTCAATTATAAATACTTTTATCTCTATCTTTCTATTTTTAATAATTTGTAGAAAATAGAAAAAAATAGAAATATTAAAACTTAAAGTTTAAATTTGCGTAAACAACTCTTCCAGCTTCATTTAAAACCATAGGTTCACTAGTTGAGGCGATAACCCCTCTTCCTACATAAGAGTTATTAACTGCGTAAGTCTCATCAAATATATTATCTATTCCAATATTTAAAGATAAATCTTTAGTAACTTCGTATCCACCTTTTAAATTTAAAGTAGCATAACCATCAATTTTTTGTTCACCATTATCTGAATCTATATCTTTTTGCTTACCTGCTCCTAATGCTTCAATCATTGCAGAGTAATTATCTCTTTCATAAGTGAATGCAACTCTTGCTTGAAGTGGAGGAATACCTGCTAAGTCTTTATCTTTTTGACCAATTATGAGAGTATCTTTTTGACCTCTTTGATAAGCAAAGCTTACATCTATTAGCCACTCATCACTCAACTCTCTAAAATAATTTATATCAAAACCATAAATATTTGCATCAATATTTGCAAATGTAAGCGTATTCATAGAGTTTTTATAAGCGTAAATAAAATCTGTTAAATCGCTATAAAATAGAGTTGTTTTAAGTGAACTAGAATCATCTATAAAATACTCTACTCCTAGATCTACTTCTCTATTTATAACCTCTTTTAAATTTTCATTTCCTTTAATTCTCCACATAAATTGTCCATCTTTTGGCATACCTGCGATAAAAAATGCCTCTTTTGCATCAGGAACTCTAACACTTTGACCAACTCCAAAAAATATATTTGCTTTGTCTAAATTATATTTTGCCATAAAATTTGCACTAACATTTTCATAATCTTTTGTACTATCTATGTTTTGATACATCATTTTAATCGATTCAGCATTTGCACTATTTAAAACTAAATTTCTATTAGCTTTTATCTCTGTCTTATCAACTCTTACGCCAAAGTTTAAATTTAAATTATCAATATTTTTAGCAACTTTTGAGTAGAGTGCTATATTCTTAGTATCCACATCAGGAATTCTACTCTGTCTAAAATTTCTACTTGATTCACTTAAACATCTTCCATTCCAATTTCTAAGAGATGCATCAATACCAGTAGTTAAATTAAACATATCTAAATTAAATCTATTTTCAACTTTTACACCACTAATTTTACTCTCAATTTTGTGAGTTCTAAAAAGCATAGGATTATTGGACTCTTTTCTAAATTCAGTTCCCATTTCGTGTTCTACCTCTGAATGATAAAGTTTTACTTTTAAATCTTTATAAGAATACTCTATATTAAAAATATCTGTATTATCGATTTGTGCATCCATTGAAAAAGCAGGATATAAGACATCATCGGCACTATCTCTAAAGTAACTTAAAGTTAATTTTTGATTTTCACTTAAATTTGAGACAGCTTTTAATATTATAGTCTCTCTTTTGTAAGCATCTAAATCATTATCTTTATAGTTATTTATCTCATTTGCTGAAATTTTTTCAATTTGTTCGGCTAAAGTATTACCATCTCCATCTACATATTGATTTGATTGCTCACGAGAATAACCAAATAGAACTTTTAATTTATCATCTCCACCCTCAACATTTATTGAGGCTTTATTATATTCAAAACTTCCAATATGAAATGAAGCCTCTCCCCCAAACTCCTCTCTGGGTTCTTTTGTATTGACTTCAATTAATCCGCCAATTCCCCCAAAATTTACCACATCAAAAGGACCTTCATTAACTTTAATCTCTTTAATTTGATTTGAAGAGATGTGCATTGCAGGTGGATCCATTCTATTTGGACAAGCACCGTGAACCTTTGCTCCATCAATTAATATGTTTAAATTATCTCGCTCAAAACCTCTTAATATTATATCACTCCCTATTCCACTACTTCTAACATGTGTAATTTCAGGAAATGTTTCTGATAATATCTCTGCTAAATCACTCTGTCTTGTGAATTTTATCTCTTGAGTTGAAACTCTTTTAGTCTCTTTTATTGAAGACTCTTCTATTAAGATTTTATCTATTTTTATGCTTTCACCCAAAAGGGCAGAAGCTAAAAGTGTTGAAGTTAGTAAAGCTTTTTTCATTTTAGCTACCTTTTTATAACGAAGTTGTAAGTAGCCAATCTTAAAATATTTTTGTTAATTTTATGTTAAGTCGAAAGTATTTTTTTAAACTATAAAATAAAGATAAAACTCCCTATCTATCTAAACTTAACACAAAAGTGTCTTTATTTTACTTTCAATAAAAACACTTATTACTGGCACAATTTTGACACAGTTTATATTATTTCAATAAATATTTCCTAGCTATTTGAGTTAATAATTCATACTCATCTTCTTCTTTATTATTTTTTAATTTTTCCTCTATTCTAGTTCTTAATAATTTTCCTATATCTTTTTTACTTCTTTTATACTCTTTATCATCACCTTTATATTTAAATATAATCTCTTTATCTTTTTCAGTTATTTTTTCAATCTCTTTTTCAGTTCCAAACATAACATAAGCTAACTCTTTACTAATTTTACTTTTAGTTCCTTTTTTATTTATATTTTGTTCATATACTACATCACCTCTTTGAACCATTCTTTTGTCTGTTGGTAACTCTTTAAAATCAATTTTAGCTTTAACTTTATTTATTATGTGAGGAGTAGTATTACATCTTCTAGCTATTTCTCTATTACTCCATCCTTTCCAGTTAGGATGTTCTAATACTTTTTTTATTGCATTTTCTACATCTTCTTTTGTTCTTGGCATACCGTGAGTAGAATTAGCTTTTAGTGCGTATAATATCGCATAATTAAAATTATCCTCTTCACTTGTACCTACTAAATTTACTTTTATCTTTTCAAATCCAGCTTTTTTATAAGCCTTAAGTCTATGAAATCCATCAACTACATAGTGTCTTGAACCTATCTTCCAAACTTCAATAGGGTCAAACTCTTTTAATGCTTCATAATCTTTTGTTATGTTCTCTTCATCACCCTCTTTTAATTCTAAAATTCCATCTTTTAAGTTTTTATAATCATCTTTGATTTTTTTATTTTTTTCTATCTCTTCTTGATATTCACTTATCTTATCTTCATTTGTATTTACCCTTATTTGTAACCTATCATCCTCATAAATTTTACTTAATTCTAAATTTTTCATTTAATTCCTTTTTAATATTTATTTAAATATCATTTTAAATTAAAATATATGATATTCGTTATTTAGATAATATATGATATTGATTTAAAATCATATAAATTTATTAAGTTTTTAAATAAAAAAAACTATCTGACTAATTTAATCAGATAAATAAGGGTTTTCTTATGGCTATTGCTGATAGTGATTTAAAGTTTTATGTTTCTATTAATAAAGAAATTGATGGTGACGGAACTAATAACGGTGGTGATATAGATAGATTATCTATAAATACAGATATTAAAAATGTTACAAGTTCTTTAGCTGAAAGTGGTGGAAGTAGATATTATAAATTTTTTGTTAAAAATGAAAACAATACTGATACTGCATTAGCTTTAAATTTAATTTTACAAAAAGCACCTCAAGGAATGGAGTATGTAGAAATTATTAAAGCTAGTTCAAATACTTCAAAACTTGTAGATGAGAATTTTACTAACTCTCAAATATGTGGTATTGCTGAAACTATAACTATTTTTAATAGAAGTACGAAAACAGTTAAATTAAAAACTAAATCTAATCCAATTGAAATATTTAAAAGTGGATATGAAATAACTTTTTTTGATAAAACTACTTTATCTAAAGTTGTTACTTTAACTGTTTCAAGTGTTGCAAATATTTCAAATGTTGATAGTTTTAATGAATTTGATTTAATTGTAGTTGAAGATTTACCTGAATATGTAGATTTAACAAACACTAATGTTAGTGGAACTTTAGAGATTGGAGATTTAGCACCTGAAACTTATTCGGGTTTTTGGTTTAAGCATACTATTATGCCTTTTGCTAGATATGTTTCAAATGATACTTTTAATATTGGTGGATTTTTTGATAAAGTTTAATAATATAAATATATTTAGGAGTAATTAATGGCATTAAATTTAAAATTTTACAATAGTAAAGATATTACTTATTTAGAAGATAGTGAAAATGGTGATTTTTATTTTAAAGGTGGTGATATAGATTTAAATTCGCCTATTGATATTTCAAGTCCTGATAATGGACTGCCTGATGTATCTACTCATTTAAGTGAGTTTGGTGGCAAAAGATGGTATAAAATTCATCTTAGAAACGAAGGAACTGAAACTATTCAAAATTTAAAAGTTACTCAATTTAAAGTTAGTGAAAACAATCCTAGAGAGAGACATCTTTTTTATCCTGCAATTTCTAAAACATCTCTATTTAGTGATGAAACTTTTTTAGCTTCAAATGCTTTTGGTGCTTTTACAAAAGGTGTTCATAAAAATTCTAGGTATCAAATAGAATTTTATAATGCTTCTCCTTCTACTCTTAATTCTCAAATTCATTCGGAACTATTAAATGAAATTGATTTTTATAAGGGTGAATTTGGTGTTATAGATATGGATACTATGTCTTTTAAATTTTCTTTTAATTCTGATGGTCTTAAAATTTACAAAGATGGTTATGATGCAGATGCAGTTATTAGTTATGATGTTCCTATTACTCTTACTTCATCTGCAATATCAATTCTTTCTAACGCCCTTGTTTCAAAAATTTACACCTTCGGCTCTTTAGCACCTAATGATTATTTTTCTATTTGGGTTGAACATAAACTTGAATCTTATATCTCATTAGATGGTATTGAAACTAACTCTTTTGTGCTTGGTGCTTGGAATCATTTAGGTAATTAAGTTGGTTTATTTACTATCTTATAAATATCTTTCTTCAAACAGAGATATTTCTCTATTTGATTTAAAATATAATATTTTAAACAATAATTCTAATATAAATTTATTATCTTTACCTTATAAATATAAATCAAATATATCTAACATATCTCTGTTTGATTTAAAATACTCTTACTCAAATTCATCAACTGAAATTTCAACATCTTTATTGCATTACTCTTATGAAAACTCTAATCTTAATATTGATACTTTTAATTTAAAATATGAGTATTTTATTAATCTTGATAAATTTGAGTTTTTTGATTTAAATTATAAGTATAAGAATTTTTATAAATCTCATACTATTTTTAATCTTTCTTATGCTTATAATTTACCTAATCCAAACATCTCTTTTTTATCTCTTAAATATAAATATAAACCAATGTTTTCTGATATTATAAAGATGTCTCTTTTTTATAAACATAGATTAGATATTATTGCAGATAGATTTAAAGACCATTTATCCTCGATTGGTGTTGATTTTTACTCTGAAATTCATCCTTTTTTAGATGTTGATGAAAATAACTCTATTGATAATACTATACTTAATGATAAGATTTATCTATATTATCAATACTTATTTATAAGACTTAAAAATCATTTTTATAAACACTATTCACATATTTTAGATTTACCTAAGCCAATTGGTTATAAACAATATGATTTTAGTGAATTAAATGAATTTGTAAATTATGACTTTTCTAATCTAGTAAATAGCAAAGTTTTAGTTAAAGGTATTAAAGGTGAGTGCATAATTAAATTTTTACTTAACACCATGAGTGATGAAAAAACGTATAAAAAAGTTTTTATAGTTCAAAAAAGTGATGGTAAACATATTTCAGTTTTGGAGGATATGATAGATGTCTATTTATAGTAAAAAGTTTTTAACTCAATATCACGAATTAAATAAATTATTTGAATATAAAGAAGTTGCTAATTATAATGATGATAATTCAGCTACTCCATTTGATAATTTTACTAATGCAGAAACTCATCCAAATTTTAATGATGAATTATTTCCGTTTGGTTCTTATGCTCTATCTGATACAATAGAAAATAATAATAAATTTTTTTATTTCTATTTTGATAAGGATAAACAATCTATCTCTTTTTACTTTTTTTCTTTATTTAATTTAGTTCAATATATTTATAGTTTAAAAGTATTTAATTTAAAATTTAGATTTGAAGATAATATTAAATCAGTTGATTTTATATTTTATGAGGATTTTGATTTATCTAATTTAAGTGGCTCAACACCTCTTAAAGCTATATCATTTTTACCTTTTTATAATTTTAATCCAAAGAGTTGGGTTTATAATTCTAATGGTAGAAATATAATATTTAAATTTGATTATAACTCTAAAACTTTAACTATAAGTAATCAAGGTGAAGGCAATATAATTTATCCAATTAGTCTTAATGGCAATGGTTGTAAATATAGTGATGGTGTTTTTGTTAATGTTGATAAACATGGTGATAATTGGGAAGTTATATATAGTTTTTTTAGTATATTTGGTAATGATTTTTCTAATGTCATATATGGACTTAGAAAAGGTAATCAAATTATACATTTACCTGAACATTTTCTATCTGATAAATTTAGTCAGATAGATTAGGGTTTTCTTATGACTAAACAAGAGTGTATAAATAGTGGTGGTAAATTTGTTATTGATAAACAAGGTAGAGGTAAGTGTTTAAAGTGTGGTGATAAAGGTTATATGTGTTTTGGTGAAGTAATTGCTACTTCTGTTCCTAGAAATATAAAAATTAAATCTATTAAAAAATATATTGGAATTTTTAAATATTGTTTTGGTTGTCCTACTCTTGTTAGTGAAACTTTTGAATATTTTAGATATAGATATATTAGTAATGATTATGATTTTTATACTGATACTAATGTGGAAGCAATTCACGCTCGTCCTGCTTCTGAATATGTTAATGGTGGCTGGTTTTTCTCAACATTTTCAAATAATATTCCTGATTATTATTCATCATATTTTATTAAAATTTATTCTGTTAATCCTATTAATGGTAAAGAGACACTTGTTTTTTCTCTTTCTTTTAAAGATATTGAAAGTCGTGAGTGTACAAGATATGAAGACCCTCGTCATCTTGATAGTGGTGTTAGTTGTTCATTTTATTTTTCTGTTCCTAGTAATTATTATCTTGTTCAAGATATTGAAAAAATAGGTTCTTATACTTATAAAGTATTAGTTACTATGTATGAAATTGTTATTTTCAATGCTTAACTTACAATTCAACTACACACTAAGCGGTTACTCTCTTAATGGTTGGTATCAACTCAAAGAATCAGATATTGTAACTAGAAATGCAAATGGTAGTAGTTATATAGATAGTGATGGATATGTAGTTTTAGATGTAAAACGAGGTAATGGTAAATACGCTTGGGTTGGTGGAAGTGGTTTATTGTTTAAACCAACTATTGGATTTACTGATATTAAAATAGTTTTCAATACAGTTAATCGTATTTTTTTTACTTATTTAAATTCTATTTGTGAACCACTTGAATTTTTTAGAACCGATGTCTCTATACCTGCTTATGAAGTCAAATCAGCTTTTCCTTATGTGCCATATCCTAATAATTGCACAACTTATAGGAATTTAATTTCTATATATGATGATATTGAATTTAATAATATTAATTCTTTTGAATTTCCTTATTTTGTTGTTTCTGCTCGTGAAGGTAATCCTTACTCTAAATTTAAAGCTTATTGTAACTATCCAATTTTTATTAATAGTTTTAATTTTCAATTTGATTATAAAATAGAAAAATCTATCTGTTTCAATAAAGAATTTAATTATGATATTTCAAATAATATTTTTAATTTTAACTTTCAATTTAATTATGATTACTTATATACTTTTGTTGATTTCAATTTTAAATTTAATTATTCTAAAGATTTTTATTATAACTTTAATAATAGCTTTACTTATGAATTAATTAGAACTGCACCTCTTGAATTTGATTGTTTTTTTAGTTATGTACTCTCTATAAATGATAAATTTTATTATGATTATGAAATATCTTTTTTTGGCTCATCTCTTAAATTAAATAACTTTTTTATTGATTCTAAATATACTAAAAAAACTATAAATGAACTTGGTCTTATTATTGATAGCTTCTCTATTTCTATTAGAGAAAATAAATTATATATAGAACTCAAACATTTTAAATCTGCAATTAAATTTTTTATAAATAAATTCTATTTAAATGCTAATATCTCTTTTGAAAATATATTTATTAATGGCATTTCTCTATCTGAATTTGAAAATCAATTTTATAAATTTGATGATATTTATGTTAAGTATTTTTTTAATAATGGTAATCTTTTTATTGGTGCTAATAAGTTTTATACTATGAGTGATGATAAAAGTTATTTAATAGTTGAAACTAAATTAGATTATTTAAAATCTCTTCTTAAAAAAGTTACAATCAATCGTTTATCTAAAATCTCTCTTTATAATAAAAATCCATATCACGGAATTGTTCCAAAATTTAATATTGGTGATAGTGTTAAAGTTATCGGTTTTCCAATTAAATTTACTGTTGTAAATATACTTTTTATCCTATTTGCTAAATCTAAATATTACTTAGTTTATCAGCTACATAGAGGCAATAACAGATATCTATTTGCTATTGAAAGAGTCATTAATAAATGAATTTTTATGTAAATAGAGATGAACTTTTTTGGCATTTTGGTATTGGTGATAATAATAGTCAAAAATTTAGTATAAATAAGAATTTAAATTATGTACTTAAAACATCTTGTTTTAATGATAAAACTTTTGATTATTTAGAGTTTAAATTTGATTATATAAATAAAACCATATCTATAAATATATTAGACTTTTCTTGCCCTAAAAGTTTCTTTATTTATTTTGATATTGAAATATTTAATTCTCTTTTTGCTTTAGGAAATATATTAACAAATTTTAGTTATGATGTTGAAATTAGTGATAAATATGTCTGTTTATCTTTTTCTGATAAAGCTTACGCTTCAACTTACTCTTTAGATGATTTAGTATCTCAATGTAATAATCTTAGAACTCAATATTGTTTGGAGTTATAAATGTTTAGTTTTGAATTTAATTATGAACTTTATGGATATAGTCCCTATTTTATTACAACTCCATATTTTAATCACTCTTTTGAATATACTATTGAAGACTTTCTAAATTTAAATGCTTTAAATTTTAACTATTCTATCTCTATTGAATTTAACTCTTTCAATTTTAATTTTAACTATAAAATCAACAAATTTAACTATTTTGTTCAATCTTTTAAATATTGCCTATCTAGTTATGATATTGACCATAAGCTTTATTTTAAATATATTAATATTTATGATGAAAACTTTACTCAAATTGATAAAAACTATACTCTTAAAATAAATGATATAGATTTTAAATTTACTGGTAAAAAAAAGAGATATTATAAAGGTGGTGGTCTGTTTGGTTTTATATATCAATTTATTGATAATAAAAATAATACTATATTTATTATTGATACTTTTTTAAAATAGGAGTTTTTTATGCAATATTTTCTTACTCGTGGTTCGGATGAATTACCATTTTATTTATCTATTGTTGAAGGTAAAAAATTTCATTTTTCTAATGAAGATTATCCATTACAAAAGATAATTTTAAATGAAAAAAAAGATTATGCTAAATTTTCTTTTACTCAAAACTTTGAAGTTTCTATTTTAGATATAGATAATTTTGATTCATTTTTTATATCTATAAAAGATAGTGAAGTTGATTTTTATTTGACTAAATTTAAAATAAATTTATCTGAAAACTCTTTTACTTTAAATGATTTAATAGATATTCATAACTCTATTTATCATCATGAAGATTTAATTATATCTATATCTAATTTTGATGGTTTTATAAATATTAAATTTTATGTATCGACAGTTAATAACTCTTTTAGGCAATTAGTAGAAAACACAAATCAAGCTATAAATATACTTCAAAATAAAGTTTTTACTCTGAATGCTAATGATTATAAAAGTGAGCATATAACAAGTCTTAATGGTAATGGTTGCTTATATTTAGATGGTGAATTAGTTAATATATCTGATTATGATACTAAATATATTATAAATTATTCATTTAGAGTTTTTTTAGGATATGGTAGCTATAATGTTTTTTATGAAGTTCAAAAAGGAAATAGTGTTTTATATGTTCCTGAAAATGAATTAATAAGGTTTAATAATGGCTGATACTTGTGAAAATATTTTAAAAAATATGTCAGATGATATAAGTGATATTTCTTCTAAATTAAATGATATATCTACTTCTACAAAAGAATCTAGCGATAAGCAACAAATTGCTTTAGATAGAATTGCTTTTGCAGTTGAATTTATTGCTAAATCTTTAAGTAGTGATTTTAAACCTAAGAGTAATTAGTGAATAAATTATATACTTTAAAACTCGATAATAGAGGTAATTTTAAACCTTTAAATTTTACTATATCTGATGGAACTAGCACCAGTAGAAATAAATTATCTTTTCCTACTGTAAATAATTATCCTGATTCAGATTGGGAAGCTACTTATAGTAATAATTTAGATAACAATGTTAAAACTGGTTTTTCTATTATTGATGGTGTTAAAAGATTTATAATAGAAAAAACTTTAGAGTATATAGCACATAACCCTTGTCCTTTTTTTGATAGTAAAGGTAATATTTTACAATCAGGAATTAACTTAGGTTTTGTGGGCATAACTTATTCTCGTGTTGAAAAAGTCACTGTTTTAGGTTACAATAAAGGCAATACATTTATTGTAGTAGATGGATATGAACTTATTGAAAAAGCTAATGAAAATTTATCTAAACAGTTACAAGAGTGGATTAATCAATGCGAAGAGATACAAAAATCTAATCCAATTGTTTACTCTAAAGTAAAAAACACAGCTTACGCTAGAGATAATAATTTAAGTGATGTTGATATTAATCTTTACACAACATCTGATGAAACTAATAAAAGTTTTATTTTTAATGATGAATTAGAAAATTATGAAGTTGGGAGTGAATAATGGCAATAATATCTATTGATAGTCTTAATGGTAACGGTAGTATTTGGGTTGATGGAGAAGTTGTCAATAGTCAAAAGTTTGGTATTGATTGGACTATACTTGGTAGTTTTTATTTAGACAATACAGAAAACAGTATAGTCTCTTATCAAATTGAAAAAGATAGTAGAAAAATCATAGTTCAAGAAGATGATTTATATGTTTCTGATTCATCTGAATAAATTAATCAGATAGGTTTTTAATATGGTTCAAATTCCTGCTATTATTGGTATTGTAGCTGTTCGTTTTACTTTATATTTAGGTAGAATTATTATTAAATGTAGAAGAAGTAAGTTAGATATTGCTGATTGTATTGCTACTGCTTTTGAAATAGGTAATTTTTTAAATGAAGTTTTTAGTGAGTTTTTTGGTAGTGATGAAAACATATACACACAAGTTGATATAGATAAATTACAAAATAAAATTGATTTACTTGAAAATAAAGTTAATCAGTTGCAAGTTGATAATGAACTTAATTATACTTTTGATGATTTAGAAAAAGCTAGAAGCGATGGCAGAAAAGAGGGTATGGATTGGGTTAATAAATCTAATGATGATAAAATAAATGATTTAAAAAGTGAAATAGATAGACTTGAAGATAAATTTGATATTAAATCTAAAGATTATAATGATTTAATTACTCAAAGAGATAAACTTCAAGATAAATTAGATGATTTAAAAAATGATAGTGGTTTACAAGATTATATAGATAAATTAGAAAGAGAAAAAAAACAGTTAGAAAAAAAACTTAAGGATTGCCAAGATGCTTATTTTGACCCTGAAAATCCTTATGAAGCTAAAAAACCTGATAAATGTAAGGAGGATGATATGGGAGCATTAGGTCGTAAGCCTGAAAGTGTTATAGAAGCTTTACATAATTTATTTACTAAAAAATCAAGTCCAACTATAAACAATAACATAACTAGTCGTTGTCCTGATGTTAGAGTTACTACTCAAAAAGTTACTAATAGACACGAACATAATATTAAAGTTGAAGCTCCACTTGATAAAGTAGTTAAAGCTATTGATAATTCAGCTACTAAAGTTAGTGAAAGTATTAAATCTAATCAATTCATAGGCAAAGAGGGAGATGTTAAAGCTATCACTAGTATTAAAGTTATTGATAAAGAAGAAATTATTACTGTTCCTAAAGTTAAAGTTATTAGAAAAGATGAAAAAATAGTTATACCTAAAATTATTACTTCTTTTAAATCTGAAAAAGTAGTTATACCAAAACTAACCATTAAAGAGGAAAAAAGCAATATAACTATTCCTAAATTTGTAGTTAAAAGAGAAAAAGAGAATATTTCAGTTCCTCACTATCAAGTTAAGGAAAATTTAATTACATTAGATAATATTATAACTGGTGTAAATGTTAAAGGTAATGTAGTTGATTTAAAAACTCCAATTACTGGCATAAGTGTATTTGGAAAAACTGAAAATTTAGATATGATTAAATATGAGATAAAAGAAGATACTAAAGTTATTGAAGTTCCAAATCTTAAAGAAGTTAAAATTGATTTATCTAGTCTTACTAAAGCCATTGAAGCTAATAAAATTGATAATACTCATCCTTTAGTTATGGCTACAAAAGAGATATTAGGCTCAAAACTAAAAGATGGATTTTTAGATATAGTTAAAAAGCTTACAACTAAAAGTGCTTTTAAACCTCGTGTAGATGCTAAGGGTAATATTACAGGTTCTTACTCTCCAATAGAGATAAAAGCTATGTTTGAAAAAGCTGGACTACAAAAGTTTTATAGTGAAAATAATTTTGATGATGATTATGATGCTCTTGTTACTGCTCTTAATTTAGCTGATACTCTTATTGTAGACCCTGTTTTTGATGATAATGAGAATACAATAAATAATTTATCTAAATCTAAAAATAGTAAAAAATAATGGATTTTATATTTTATCTTTTAATAGTTTCTTTTTTATTTTTTAGTCTCGATTATTTAATTCAAAAGGTTCAAAATGGTTAATGATGCTCAATTAGAATCTATACTTTTTAATTTAGGTTACAAGAAAGACGAAATTGAAGGTATAGTCAATTATGTTGAAGCTGTTGAAGATTGTAAAAAAAATGATTTAGATAAAGAGGTTAAAAAAGATTGCAATTGTCCTGATAATATGATAGGACAAAAAGACCCTTGTTATGACAGACTTATAGATAGATTTAACACAATAGGTCAAGATGGTTTACCTACTGGTTTTCAATTTAGAGGTGATGGTATGATTCATTGTTTAGAATTAGATATTATGTTTGATTGTAGAATGATTACTGAAAGACTTAAAGATATGTTACTTCAAAATAACTCTTTTACACGAAATACTATTAATAATAGTAGTGGCATTGCTGGTCGTGTTTTAGATATTATTACATCTTCTATCCATATAGGTTGATATTATGAAAGTTGATTTAACTAAAGGTGTTGGTAGAATAGAGAGTATTAAAAATAAGATAAAACTTGCTACTGAAGTATCTAAAAAATTACTTGAAGTTAGAAAAATAAATATTGAAAATTCTAAACTTAGTTTTTTGGGTAAAATTACTCAGTACTTAGCTATGATTGCAACATCTCAACTTGAAATATCTACCGTTGCTAAAAAAGAACATGCACTTAATATTAAAAAATTTGGGCTTGAATATAAAAAGACTATGCTAGATTTAGAGAATAACTTAACATCTCAACGACTTGAAATATTAAGTTTAAAAGCTGAAAAACTTAAGCTAAAAACTGATTTACTTAAACCTAAAAACTCTACTGATAGCAATAATAATTATATGTTAATAAAGTTTTTAAGTGGTAAATTAACTGATAAGGATGTTAAAGAGATAGGTCTTATCAATACTACTGCTGATGAAGTTAATAAATTTAGTGAAGCATTTTTATTAAAAGATGTTGATGGTAAGATAGATAAAGGGTTAGCCTCTTTATTGGGTGGTTTAATTAATCGTTTATATATGCACAATAAGTAAGATTATGTCTAAAGTTATTGAATTTGTTGGTAATAAAGATGGTGAGTTTGTAGGAACTGATAAAGATAAAATTTATAACAAAGGTACATCTACTAAATATCATTATCTATATCAAAAAATAGAGACTGATTCAAAATTAAGTTCCAATTCTTTAAAAATTAAAAGTTTTACTAAAAACACACTTTATTATGAAGATAGCATTAAATTAGTTTTTTCTACTTCTAATAATAAATTTATTTTAAAGCTTTATCTATTCAACTCTTTTATTAAAACTTATACTTATGATTTTCACTCTTCTTTTAAATTTATAGGTAACTATGAATCAGTAATGAAAACTTTAGGTTATACTAATGGTGAAGTTCCTTATCCTTTTCTTGTTTCTGACTCTCCTAATTCAGCTGTTTTTTATGATTATGATAAGAAAAAATTCTTTTTTTATAGAGCTTAAATGCTAATGGATAGGGTGCAGAGGCTTTTAGCCTCTAAGCCCATTTATTAGCATTTAATTAAAGGTTATTAATGAGATTTAAAGTTAGTATTAAAGAAGGTAGTAAAACATATATTGAATATGTTGAAACTAAAAATCTTCAAGATTGTATAAGTTTTTTAAATATTATCTCTAGTGCTGAAATAACTAAAATAGTTGAATTTAAAAAGTTTAAAACAAGTAAAAATATTGATGACCCTAATGCAACCCATCCTTATGTTAGATTTACCGTTATAAACAAAAATGGTGAGGGTAAACCTATACATTTATATAATGTTATTCAAGGTAAATTAGATGAAATAGCAAATCATCTTTTTGAAAATATGCTTGTTAATGATAAACCAATTGAGAGAGTTATAAATACTTTAACAATTGACCCTAAGGGAGTATAAAATGTTTGTTCAAGCTAGTCTTAAAATAGGTCGTAGAAACAACACTGTTGAAGTTGAAGCAAAAAACGAGAAAGTTGTTGAAGATTTATATAAAAAGTTTACTAAAAATGAAGTAATAAACTGCACTAAAATATTACATAGAGATTATAAAAAAAGTGTTGAAAATAATAAATCCATACCTCTTGTAACTCTAATTGTTTCTACTAAAAAATACTCTGTTCAATTTATATTTCATAATGTTAAAGTCTCTAAAAAGAGATTATATAAATTAATTAAGAGATATATATCTGTAAATGGTGAAAAGATAACACATATATTTGATTTATAGAATGTATTTAAATGTATTTCTTTGTAAATATGTTTTATTTTTTAAAATTTTTATATAATTTTTTTTAAGACTATTAAAATAATAAAGGAAATTTATGGCTGTTACAGGAAAATGGGTTCTCAAAGGAACTGCTATAATCCAAAAAGTAAATGGTGTTTCTAATTATCAGCTTCTTGAAGGTGTTAAATCTACTGATCCTGTTGTTAAAGAGATTGAAAAACATTTAGCTAGTCCTTACACTATTAAGGAAGTTTCAGAACTTAGTGGTACTAATGCTACTCAACCTTACCCTGAAAAACCTAGTATTGTTAGTTTTGGTGTTGGTGAGAGAGTTGATGGTGCTTATAATGCTTGTTTAGTTTCTCTTAAATATATAGACCCAACTAAAACGACTGATGATATTAGAACTAAAGTTGGTTCTGCTAAGTTTCATTGTGGTTATTCTGATTCTTCTGATGATATTAGACCTGCTAAATATATTAATAACAAGTATAGCAATCATAGAAAAAAGAAATAGGAGTTTAAAATGGGTAAAGTTATTGTTAAATTAATTTTCAAAGATGGTAAAAGTATAACTAATTCTTTAGCAGGTGATAAATCTACTGTTGAGGCTATGGTTTCTGGTAAAATTTGGAATGGTGTTGGTGTCAGAGTTGCTGAAACTAAAAAAAGTGTTGATACAATTACTCCTAAAGTTAATTGTAGACATACAACTTATATTTTAAAGAATAGTAAAGACCAATCAATATATGTTAATTTTATAGGTAAAAGTAATGATGCTGAACTTGATACTCTTGGTGAAAGTGTTACTGCTTTTGGTTCTCATAAAATTTTAAGAGGTGTTGCTGTTAAAAATTCACCTTTCCCAGTTTAATACTGGTTCTTCTCTTTTTCGTTTAAAAAGTCTGCTGTATCATCTATCGTTTTACTCCAATATTTCAACCACTCTGTAAAACTATATTTATGATTATTCTCACATTTTAACATTTCAACTTTTTCATTTAATTTATAATATTTTAATTCTTTACTGCATTGCATACAAATTATTTTATCCATATCTTTGTAATATTCAAACCCTTCATTTATTATTTTTTCAAACTGCAATCTATTCATAAATTTCCTTTTGATATAATATTTTTAATTTATTTATATAGGGATTATAATGGTAATAAAGTTAGATACTTCTAAATCTATCAATGGAATTAGTTTTGAGTTTGTGAGTGAAAGTATATTTGAGATAGTAGTTAAAATAAACGGAGTTGATGAGTCTTTTAATAATAACAATGGAATTACTAATATATATTCTAAAAATGGAGTTGATTATGTTTTCTTATATCGTGATAATAATCTTTATGTTATTTATAATTTCTCTCTATTTGATGTTAAAATTACTAATGATGAATTTTCTTTTTATCATGATAATAGTTACTTGTATTTTGAATTTAACGGAACTCTTAATAGAAAAAAGTTAAATGATTTTTATTTTACTGCTTATAGTTTAAATGATACTATTTTTAATTTTTTAGTAATTAATGGAGTTGCATATTATTTTTTAAATAATAACGATTATTTTATATATGAAATGAGTGGATTTAATTATGTAGATAATATTGATACTCCTACTCTAAAACCTGAAATAGAGTTTTTAGATTTAATTGGTAATACACTTGATTTATCTAATGCTCCAATTGGTAAAATATTCTCTTTTGAAGTTTATAAAGATGACATTTATCCAAATAGAAAACTTGAAGATTTACATCATTTAAATATTAATAGTGATATTACTATTTCAAATTTAACTCTTACTCTATCTAAAAGTTATAATAAAAAAGTAAAAGCTTTAGTTAAATATTTTTATATCTGATAAATTTAATCAGATGTTTTTATTTATATTTTTTTACAATATTTTCACATTCTTCTTTTAAATATTTTTCAAAAATCATATTTACTATTTTTTGAATTGGTAATCCAGTTATTTTATTTGTTTCTCTTATTTCTTTTATAAACTTATTTTCTATTCTGCTACAAAATTGTTCTTTATTATTTTCTTCCATTTTTAAACCTTTTTTCTGTATTAAAAAGTATTTTTATGTATTTATTTGTAAATATATATTATATTTTTAATATTTTGTATAATTTAATTTGTTACAAAATATTAACCAAATAAGGTTAATAATTTAATTAAGGATTGTTTATGGAACTAAAAGTTGTTTCTAAAAATGTTAATCTTACTAATTTTCCACTTGCTAAACAAACTATTGTAAATGAAGAGTTACAAATTGACCCTGCTGAATTTGCTTCTTCTCCTTGGGATACATTTGCAAATGCAGAAGCTACTCACGATGAAGATACATCTACTATAGATGTTAATCTTGATAATGATAATGGAAGTTATTCAGATTTAGAAGATGTAACAAAACTTTTCAGAGATAATTTAGATGGTGCTACTGACAAAACTGCTGAAATTTTGTTTGTCGCTAATGGTGATTTAATGACTGAAAAACCAAGAGGTTTTTTAATCAAATGGGATACTGATGCTTATAAAGCATTTCCAATTACATTCGTTAAAACTGAAGGTGTTGCGTTAGCATAATTATAAATTAAAGGGATAAAATGGCTGAATTAAGACTTTTTTCTAAAAATGTTAATAATGCTAACTTTCAACCTGCTGGTTTAGCAATTGTAAATGATTCACTTGCAATTAGTCCTAGCGAAGTTTCAAGTTCTGATGCTTTAAAGTGGAACACATTAAAAAATGCTGTTGTTTCGATAGATGAAGATTTATCTACTATTGAAATTGATATACCTAATGATAATTCTCAATATGATGATTTAAAAGATTTTTCTGATTTAATGGTAACTAATATGAACCACGCTGGTGATTCTACTGCTGAAATTATCTTTTATGTAGTTGGTGATGCTGTTGATGATAGAAACTTTGCTTATCTTATTAGAACTAATGGTGTTGATGCTTATGAAGTAGTGAAACTCGATAGCAAATGGGTTGAAAGTGGTGCTGTTTTAGGTGGTGGTTCTTCATTTATTGGAGATACACTTCTTAAAACTGCTGATACTGCTATTGATAATGTATCTTTTGCAATGGGTACTGGTACTGGTTACCTTGAAATTGATACTTTAGGTGCTAGTGAAGCTGTAAATACTGTTATGAGTATTAATATAGTTGATGGTGCAACAGGAATAGGACAAATAAATTATACTCCATCTTATGTTGGTAAAGATTTTAGAGTTAGAATATCTAATGGTATTTTTAGTGGAACTTTATCAGATACAGATGGTGCAAGTGTAGATATTGCTGATTTAACATCTGAATAAGAGTAATTTTCTCCTTTTACTCTTATCTGATAAATTTATTCAGATAGATTTATTAGATAAGAATATTTAATTTTAAGGATTTTTTATGTTATTAACAAGTGGTTATTCTATTGTCACGTCACAAGCATTAATTAATTTAGATGATTTTAAAACTAACATAGATAAAGTTTATAAGTTTGAAAATGGTGCTATGAAACTTTATAATTCTAAATTAACTTATAACTTCAACTTAAATCAACTTCAAGCTGGAGATAGTTTTTTAATTAATGTTAAAAATGGATTTGAAATGCCTAATGTTGGAGTTGGTGGTGTAAGTGGTGGATTAATATCAAATTATTTTCCTATGAACTATGAAAGTTATTATCTTACAAATTTACTTAGAGAGATTGATTTTAGCACATTAGATGGAGATTATGAAATTACTACTAATGATGAAAATATTATTGATACTATAAATAATTTAACTCTTCCATCTTTAAATCATACTCATTTGGTTTTTAATGGAATCACTTATACAAGTGTTGAATTAGTTGCTTATTATAATTCCTATGATGATTCTGTATCATTTAATATTAGAACTTTAGAAGATGGTTCTGCAAGTAAAAATAATTTACCTATTTGTACTTTTTCAGATACATCAGGATTATTTAAATTTTCTTCTGATGGTACTGGAGGAGATATAATAATAGAGAGAACAGGACAAAAAACTTTTAGTATCTCTTTTGAAGCTGATGTTGGTGAAGGTTAAAATAAATTTAGATAAAGGTTTTTTATGTATTGGGGTGAATTAGCAGGTCTTTTAACTGTTTTAGGTCTTATTCTTGGAGCATTACAGACTTTTTTTAATTATAAAGTTATGAGTAAAGTTAATGAACTTATATCTAAAGAGAAAGAAAAATTAGAATCTAAACTTTTTACTTATATTAAAGAAGCAAAAGCTGAAACAAGAAAAGATCTAAAAGAACTTAAAGAAAAAGTTCATAATGTTGAAGTTGATTATTTGCAAAAAGAGGAATTTGTTCTTTTTAGAACTGAATTAAATGGAAAAATTGACCATTTAGAGAAAGAAATTAAAGATAATGTTGAATCCAAATTGGATAAAATTTGGGATAAAATTAAATAGATTAAAAGGTTAATTGTATGGAATTTTATCTAAAATCAAAAAATGTCAATCAAATTAATTTGCCTCAAAATATTTTAAAAAATATTAATAATCAACTTGCTTTAACTCCATCAACTTTTGTTAATCATAAATTTACTTCTTTTTCTGATGCTGAAATAGTTGTTGATTATTACGAAGGTACTTTAAGTATTGAACTTTATAATAATAATACTAGATTTGATGATTTATTTGATTTAGCTAATCTTATTAAAGATAGCCTTGTTATTGATGATATAAATTTTGAATTACTTTTGATAGCTAAAGGTGATTTTGTTTTTGATAAAAGTTTTGGTTACTTAATTAAATTTGATGTAGATAGTTATAAAATTTTTGATTTGGAGAGTGTTATGAATGTTCCAGTAGGTTCAATTCAAGAGTTTGTAGGTTCATCTATCCCTTTTGGTTGGTTTGAATGTGATGGTAGAGAGTTATCAGTTAAGCTTTATCCAAAATTATTCAATGTAATTGGTAATAGTTTTGGTGGTGATGGAGTTAATACTTTTAATTTACCTAATATTTCAGATGTAAGTTATGCTACTGGTTTTAATGGGGATATATCTTATGAAAATGTAAAACTTGCAACTATAAAACATATCATTAAATATTTTTAGAGGTTTAAAATATGAATTTAAAAGAACAATTTAAAAAGTTTCCAAATTTCAAACCTAGCGAGTTTGTTTGTCCTTGTTGTGGAGTTAATACAATTAGCTTTAATTTAATGCAAATGCTTCAAAAAGCTAGAACTCAATCAAATACTCCTTTTGGAATAAATTCAGCTTGTAGGTGTATTTTCTACACTAAAAAAAGAGGATGGAGTTTAACCAGTAGCCATTTAATACAAAAACTAAATTTAGAGTATAAAGAGTGTTTAGCTGTTGATATTAGAAATAATAATGAGTTTATTTTAAATATGTTTGAATCATTTGATATTCCAAATAATTCAATAGAAAGATTTAATTTTTTGAAAAAATTAATTGAAACTTTTGGTAATTCAACTCGATTTACTAATGATAAAAATTTAAGACTTTTAAAGTCTCTTTTAGATGTTGGATTTATAAGAATTGGAATATCTAAAACTTTTATTCATGTAGATATTGATATGTCTAAAGATAAAAATGTCTGTTGGATTTACAAATAATAAGTATTTTATCCATCTATTTCTCTTAGCTTTTTTTCAAATCTTTTAATGAATTTTATTACACTATTCATATTATTATTTATTTCTAATAATTTTTCTATGTTTTGTTCGTCTTTTGTTATATCTAATTTTTGAATTAGTTTTTTAGTCTCTTCTAAGTTTTTTGCTGTGTTGTTTAAATCATCTTCAATCATTTTACATAATCTCCCACTTCAATTTTAATTAATTGCTCTTCAATCTTCTCATTTATCCATATTCCATTTACTGCTCTTGTAATTGCTACATATAATAGATTTGCTTCATCTTCATTCATCACTTTTGTCTCTTTATCTAATATGTTAAATCCACTTAATAACTCTACCATTCCATACTCTTGCCCTTTACTCTTATGAGCTGTTGTTAAAATATAATCCGCGTTCTCTTTATGTTTAGCCAAATTCTCTTTAATTTCATTCAACATAACATATATATAGGTATTATGTTTTTTAGCTAATTTAAGGGCTGTTTTGAGCTGTTGTTCTTCTGTTTGTTCTGTGTACTCTTCAAACTCATCTATATGTTTAAATTTTTTAACTGTTGCATTATATATCTTATTTAACTGTCTGTTCTTTAGTTGAACTATGTCAGTTATTACATTAAAATTATATCCTGTTATTCCACCTTCAAAATATATTTTTTTACCATTGCTTACCAGTTGATGTGCTTTTTCAAATAGTGCTGAATTTGTTCTACTTATTATTGCTTTTGTGCCAATTTCTTTATATGAGCCTCTAGCTGATAAAATATTTTTCTCTCCTAAACTTTCTAGTATTACATTTGCCCATCTCTCCATAGTGCTATTTTTTTGAAACCTGAATGTATTTGTTAAATAAAATTGTTTTGCGTTTTCTATCTTTTCTAACGCATTTACTGCACCTCTAAATTTATAAATTGATTGATATTTATCGCCTACAAATATCTTTTTAGCACTTTGATTTAATATGATATTTTTCATTTGTGGGCTTATATCTTGTGCTTCATCTGTCAATACTATATCGTAACCTAAATCTATTTTATTTATTTGAAAAAACTTTAAGTAAAAATCGTGTGATATATGTATATCTGTATCTCTTGCACATTTAAATATAAATCTTTTTAAGTGACCATTCTCTACAAAATATGATATTTTATTTTTATTTTTCATTACTGTTTCATTGCTAAAATATTCTGAATTAAATCTTTTAACAAAGTCATCTATTTTATATTCACTAAATAAAAATTCATTTAATACATTTATAAATATTTTTGATATAAAAAAGTTACTAACTCTTAAAAAGTCGTTTACTTGGAATATATTAAATGAATTTAATGTTTTTTTATTCATTCTTTCCATTAATTTTAATTTATCTTTGGTTTTTTGAAAAGCTATTGAGTGAGCCGTTTTTATCTCAATATTTCTAAAACCTTTCATTTTTAATTCAGCCTCTTTTTGCATACTTTTATTAAAAACTATATATAAAAATCTTTTACTTGGTCTAGCTTTAACATACTCTATTAGTGTGCTTGTTTTACCAGTTCCGGCAAGTGCATTAATTATTATTAAATCATCATTACATTTTATAATCTCTTCTTGTTGATTTGTCAATTGCATTCTATCTGCATATTTAAATAAATCTTTCATTTTAAGTCTTTTATTTTTTTCTTAGATAATCTTATATTTGGGTATCTTTTCATTAAATCCAATATTTCTTGAAATGCACCCTCATTGTTTATAATATCATCAACATAAATAAATTCATAATCAAAATTATTTATCTCACATATTTTATTATAAGTTTTTAAAAGATAATTTAAATCATAAAATATCCATTTTTTTGAATTATCAAATTTTTTTAATATTTTATTATAGCAATCATCTTCATTTTCAGCATTAATAAAATAATGCTCATCTCTTTTTTTTTATTGTATATTAAAAATTTCATTTTAAACCTTTGTTATTTTAGTGAAAGAGAATAGAAGTCATCTGATAAATTTAATCAGATAAAATCTATATATGAGTTAATAGAATTGTGTCTATTTTTTTCTCATTATCATTTTCTTCATCATTATGACTATCTATTTCACATAATTTTTTATTGATATATTCATAATCTGTATCACCTATTTCATCTTTTTTCTTTTTTATTGATGTTCTTAAAAACTCTAAATCAATGATTTTTTCATTATTATTTTTCATTAAATCTTTTTTGATAAACTCATTCTCTATGTGTATGTATGTTATAAATGCTTTAACCATTTTTACTCCTAATTTTAATTTATTTTGTTTTATAAATCAACTAATTTAAGTGTAACTTTGTTTTAATTTTAAGTATTTAATTATTTTTACCATTTATTCATATCCTTTGTTGTTGTTGATTGATTTTTTATTTTTGATGCCTCTGAAACTACAAATTTCAGACTCTCTTTATATTTTTTATAAGGTGCATTAACTCCTAAAAATCCCTTTAATTCATACTCTGCTCTATCTTCTAAGTCCATATCTCCATTATATACACAATTTATGAATATATTATGCCAGTCACCATCTTTATCTTTTGATGATACACTAATAGAAAAAGTTTGAAAATTACCTCTATCTTGATTATTATATATTTTACCTTCGTGTCTATATTTATTGCTCATTTTTTCTTTCCAAAATTTTATACAATAATATCTTTTTTATCTTTTATATCTTCTTCTTTTAGTAACTTTTCTTCTTTTAGTTTCAATATATAATCTACGCTCTCTATAAAATTCATATTAATTTTACCTCTATATTTTAATCCGTATTTTGTAAGAGTGTGCCATCCATCTATATTATACTTTTTACCTATATTTACACCATATATTTTTATATAATTTTCTAACTCTTTTAACTTTTTATCTCTCTCTCTTATTTCATTTATACTTAATACATTAAAAGTAAATTTAAAATCTGTAATTTTTGTTCCCATTTTAATATCATCATAATAAACTTTTAAGTCTGTTTTCTCATTTATTTCGTTTATTGCAATTAATAAAACTTTTCTCTTAAAAAGTTCCATTCTTTTATATTGCTCCTCTTTTATTCCCATTAATTTTTTAAATTCTTTTAACTCAAATTTTACCCATTTTCTCTTTTTCCATTGCTGTAAAAGTTCGTATAGTGCTATTGAATATGTACTATCTAAAGATGTTAATATTTTTAATTTTAAAATTGTAAATCCATCTTTTAATATTTTATCTTCTAAAAATGGAGATAAAGACCAAGTTAAAATACCGTTTTTTATCTCAAATCCTCCCAACATTGGTGCTACTGTTCCATTTCCAAACTTATCTAAATTCCACTCTAAGCTTTTATTAACCAATTCTTTAATTGAATCTCTTATATCAACATTATTTTTGTCATTTTTAGAATATCCTATATTCTCTTTGTACTCTGCTAAATTAAGAGTATAGTATCTTTTTAATCCATCTTCTTTAATTTGTTCTATACTATTTTTAATCAATATATTAAAGCTTTTTCTCTGCAATGCTGTAAGTTTATTGTCACATCTAATCAAACTATTATGTTTTCTTATCTCATTTTTCTTTTGAAAGATTTTTATTTCTTCATTTTTTTCTTCCATAAGACCTCTTTTTATTGGTATTGTAAACGGTGCTATTTGGTATTGTAAAGGGTGTCATTTGGTATTGTAAACGGTGCTATTTGGTATTGTAAAGGGTGCTATTGCTTTTCTCTAGCCCCCACCACTTGGGGCTTAAATCGCTCGGAAAACTTCTTAAAATCTCTAAAATTATTAAAAAAGAGAAAAATATAAAACAACTACTCTTTAAGTTTAATTTAAGCTTAATAATTCATATAATTTTTTACTTTTTCGCATAGGGGATGCTTAGGAAGTATTGCTTACGCAATAGCTTCTATCTTTTGCTCCTATGGTCGCAAAACAGTAATAAATTTGTTTCTCAAAAAGAGAATAAGAGATAATAATTGTCTACATTATTGAAACACTTTTTACAAAGTGTTTTTTATTACACATTAGATAGAAATAGAAAAGAGAACTAATAAAATAAAGCTTTCGCTTTTAGAGATAATTTCAAAATTCATATTTTTTTAATATAGTGATTAATGCCTCTAATTTAGTTTTCTCTTTAGTTGCTATATGTAGTATATTTTCTTTTAAAAATTCTATATACCATTTTTTATCCATATATTCAATTTTTAATAAATCATTTTTAGACATTTCAATTATGAGTTTATTTTCAATATCTTTTTCTAACTCTAGTAATGATTTTGTTTCAATAATTTCATTACCTTTTTTTGCAATTAAAAATCCATTTTCTATTTCAATTGAATTTGCTTTTGTTTTTCCATATATTTTTTCATAGTTATATTTCATTATTCCTTTAATTTTAGGTTTAAGTTTTTCTAACTCAACTTCTAAATCCATCTCTTTATATTGCTCTTCTAAATTATCATTTTTATTTTCATTTTGAGGCTCTTCAAATGGTAATGGTGGATTTTCAATTTCATCTTTTGTTTCATCATTATTTTCTGTTTTTTCTTTTTGAATCTCTTCAAATGGTAAGCTAGGTTCATCTATTGGTTTTTCACTTTTTGGCTTTTTTTCTCTTTTCTGCTCAATAACTTTACCATTTCTATTAGCTTTTACAACATCAGGCTCTATAAATTCAATCATCTTTTTTACTTTTTGAACCATGTAAGTAGTAGTTACGACTCTTCTAGCTATCTCTCTTTCACTCCAATCTTTCCACTCTTCATCATTAAGTAATTTTTTGATAGTTTCGATTATATCTTCTGTACTTTTTCTTACGCCGTGTTTACTGTTAGCTTCTGTTAAACTATATAGTGTAGCTTCTCTATAATTACCCTCAATTATTTTAACTTCTACTCTTGTTATACCTAACTCTTTATATGCTCTATATCTATGAAATCCGTCTACTAACTTAATTTCTTCATCTATTTTAAATACAACTATTGGAGGAAATTTATCATTTTGATTTAAACTCTCTTTGTATTGTTCAACTACTTGTAAATCTGTTTTTTGAACTCTATTTTGTAAATTTTCATCTATTGTAATATTAGTTATTTCAAGTATAGATATATCATTAGGTTTTGAATTATAAACTTTTTCTTTTGAATAATATAAATCTATTTTTCCAATTGCTGATATTGATTGTTCAAAATATTTATAATTTTCATCAAAATTAATTTTTTCATCAAATTTTTCTAAACATTCTAACATTTCATTTTTATGTTTAAATCTTACATCTTTTGATGTTGCAAATATTATAAAACCTTGCTCAAATAATTTGTTAGCTTCTGTTTTACTTAAAATAGACATTAATGAGTTTTCATCTAATAATTTATTATGTATTTCCCACTCTGTTTTATCTTCAACTAACTTTATTGGTTTTTCTTTTTCAGCTTTTTTAATAAAATTATCATAAACTTTTTCATATCCAGCTTTTTTTCTAAATCTATCATAAGCTTTTTCATACCCAGCTTTTTCAAAAATTATTTTAGCTTCATCTTTTGTGAAACTACTAATTTCTCCTTTACCTTTTAACTCTGTTTGAAGTTCTACAATTGCTTTTTCAATTTTTCCTAAATTTAATGAGGCATTACCTATTGCACCTAAATCCGCTAATTCTACTACACTATATAGTTTTATCTGTTTTTTCTCTTCTTTGATTTCTTCGTATTCTTTATCTAATACTCTAACTTCTTCTTTAACTATTTTTATACATACACCCTCTTTGTTTAAAAACTTTTTATCACTAGGTTCAATTGTATTAAATATTTGCCCTATTTCTGTTTTTTCTTTAATTGGTAAAACTTTAGTTAATTTTATTTTTATGCTTTTAAATACATATCCTTTACACTCATTAATTAACTTTTCTGTTCCTTTTGTTATTTTTATATCATCTGTTAAACCCTCTCTCCAACCTTCAATTCCACATTTTTTACATTTATATTTATCACCTTTGGGAGTAGTTACTAAATTTGTTTTTTCAAACTCGTGTATTTTTCTCATTTTTACTATTTTCATTTTTTATCTCCTTTTTAAATTTTAACTATAAAGTCATTTTCTTTTGGTTTTTCTATTATTTCCAATTTTTCATTTAGTAAAACTTTTCCTTTTTCTTTTATTACTTTAAATATTATTTTTATACTTTCTCCATAAATGTGTGTTCTATAATACCTATATGTATTTTGAACATATTCAATTATAGTCTTTAATTCTTCTCTACTTTTAATTTCAAACAGTAATTCAGGTGTTTTTTTACTATAAAACCAAGAACAATAAAAACAAGTCTTATTTGTATTTTTTTTATCTACAATTTCACATTCATTTAATTTTAAACAATTTTCACAAGTTTTTATATTTTTTATTTTAAAGTTATTCAATTTATTTCCTCTTTTTTAATCTTATCTGACTAAATTAATCAGATATATTTTTAATTACAAATCTTTGATAGTTACTGCTATTTTTACATTTCTCATATCCTTTATTAACTTTTTTTGATTTGATTTATCCCTTATTTTTGATAAACTTTTATGATTTATTAAATAAATCTCTTCATCTTCACTTAGTCGATTATGTTCTATATTTATTGACTTTAATTCATCTAATTTTGGTATTTTGATGATTATTTTTTTTACCATTTATAACTTCTTACTCTATCATTTGTTATGAAAAATATCTCTTCTATTTTTGGTAAATTTAAATTTGTCTTTTTACCTCTGAATGTTAGAATATTATTTTTCCATTTATCTTTAAATTCAACTATTGATTCAAGTTTTTTTACAATTCCATTTTCAATTTCTATATAGAAATATTTATAAGGCTTTTTTCTCCAATAGTAATTTAAAGTAAGTTCACTAAAAAGTGCTTCCAAATTATCTACTAACTTAATTTTTTCATTTATTCCTTTGAAATCTAAATAGTATTTAAAACTTCCTTTTTCATTTACTTTTTCTTTATAAAAGCTAAATGGAACTTTTTTGTTTATCATTTTTTCTATTTTTTCAATATCCTCTTTATTTAATCCTATAATTCCTTTTATATTCAACTTCAACCCTTTGATTATTTTAAATTACAAATCCATATTTTGCAAATAATATTTTCATTTCACTATGACTTTTAAATCCAAAGTTTCTAGTATTTGACCTACCTTTATTATTTAATGATTTAAAATAATCATAAGGTGTTTTAATTGAATCTATTTTAAGTGCATTTAAACTCCTAAGACTTAAAAACTTTTCATATTTTTTAAAATTACTATTTAGAAAAATAAATCTACAAATATGAAGCATTTTAAACTTATTTTCAATGCTTTTTTTGTTTTGTTTTATCTTTTAAACTCTTTTTTTAAATTATTCATTTTTTCTCTTTCTAATTTTAATATTTTTTAACTTTTGATTTAATTTATCTGACAAATTTAATCAGATAGTTTAAATTTCACTAAAAAATCACAATTTTAAAATATGTTTAAATTTTACACACTTAAATATTTTTTCATACTTATTTAAGACTTTCTTTGTGATTTTAATTTAATTTTTGTTAGATTCAATTAAAAAGGATTTATCTATGTTTCAATTAAGTGTTAATGATAAAAGTTTATTCAATATTAATCATTCGTTATTAGAGGTTATATCTTCTAATCTTCCTGAATATTCAAAAGATGTTAAAGGTTTGAAAGAAGTTTATTTTGAGTTACTTAATGAAGATGAAGTAATACAAAAAAATGTTGCTAATTATTCTGATTTACCTAAAGATATTGTTATTCATATTTTTAAAGAGTGTAATTCAAATGTAGTTTCTGTTTTACTTAATAATACTGAATATATCACATATATAGATATTGATATTATTAAGCATTTAATTAAATTTTCATCAGTTGATAATTTAGATGTCATTGCTAATTATGTTGAAAAATTACACGATAAAAATAGACAGATTGTTAGTGTTGAATTAGCTAAATGTCCTCATAATTCTGTTAAATTAACTCTTTCTAAAAATTATGAAATTCCTAGAAAAGCATTAGAAGAGTTAGTAAAAGATGGTAATGATATTGAAGTTATTAGAAATGCTAAAGAGAAATTAGAAAGTTGTGATAGATAATTTAATAAAGGTTTTTTATGAGATATTTTTTTATTTTTATTTTATTTTTTAATTTTGTTTATGGCAAATTTACTTCTGAAATACGATATTATAGTGGTATTAAAGTTGAAGTTGTTTTTGAAAATAAAAATAAGATTTATAGAGCTCATTATTATAAAAGTGGCGAATTGAAAACTATTGAGTATTATAAGGATGATATTACTTTATCTTCTTATGAGTATTATAAAAATGGTGATTTAAGAAGAGAATATATTTATAAAGGTGGTAAAAGAGTATCTTATAAATCCTATCATAAGAATGGTGTTTTAAATAGTGAAAGTATTTATAAAAATGGTTATGAGATTTTTTCAAAGAGTTATAGAGAAAATGGTACATTATTTAGTGAAACTGAATATAAAAACAATCTTCCTTATTTTGTTAGGCATTATCTAAAAGATGGTATTAGTTTACTTTATGAGGATAAAATTATATATAAAGATTATGAGGAAAACGATTATGAAATAGAAACTAAATATTATTCTAATTCTAATAGTTTAACTTCTATTGACAATAAATCTGAACTTTCATATAAAAAATATCCTTCTATTCGATATGATTATAAGTTACTTGTAAATGTATCTAAATTGATTAGAGATGATAAAATTCTAAATATTCATTATGATACTAATAAAACTTTATTAACCGTTTATAGTGAATTTTTAAGCTATAAAAACACTAATAAATTATTATTTTTTACTATTAGTGATAAAGCTAAAGCTAAAATATTTAGTCAGCTTGAATATAAAAAAGTTGCTAACATTAAATCTATTATAAAAAAATTTCCTTTGATAAAAGAGCCTAAATTTAAATATAAGATGGCTCAATATATTTCAAAGAATACTTTTATAATAGATGATAAAATTGTTAAATTAAATTCAAAAGATTATGTATTTAAAACTGAAAATTTTAAAGATGGTGAATTTCATAAAATAGGTATTAAAATTTATGATAAAAATTAATTATTCATAAACTTTTTAGCCTCTTTTCTCATCATTTCCCAATACTCAATTATCTTTGGTAAATCTTCATAATTGATATTTTTCTTTTTTATCTCATTTCTAAAATCTAGTAATTCACACAACTCTTCATAATTTACATTCTCTTTTTCAGCTAATGCTCCATTTTTTAAAATTTTGTATCTTTTAAGATGTGCTTTTTTCATTTGTTTAAAAGCACCTATTTCATATTCACTCAATGGAGCAATTTCAACATCTTTTATTTTATTCATTTTTTTTATTCCTTTTTTTATTTTTACTTAATTATATACTTTTTATCTTTAAAATTTTTTATTTAGTATAAATATTATTACTCTAATTTTCCGTAATGATTATTTCGCTGAAAAATTTTTTTCTTAAAGTTAGCTTAAATTAGGGTATATTATTATTTCTTTTTATCATTAATTTTAAAAAAAAGGTATATTATTATTACTTTTCTATTGACATTTAAAATAAGTTCAGCTATAATTATAGGTATAAAGAGAAAGGAGTTAAGAAGATGTTTAAATCAAAAGACTTAAAAAACTTGGTTAGCAGTTGCATTATAAACGGTAAAGTAAACAAAAGAAAATTAGCTTTTACGCTTGTTCATAAATTTAAAATATCACTTAAACAAGCTTGGTTTATAGTTAGAGAAACTTTTAAAAGAGGTGCTAAAATTTCGGTTATGGTTGTGATAGTTAATAAGGTTTTGAAAGTTATTGAAGATAAAAAAAATCACTTTCATAATTTAATGCAAAGGGGTTGCGGTGTTTAATTATTTAGTTTTTATTAATGGTTGTTGGGATTATTATAGTAGAGCTTTCGCTTTAAAATGTTTAAAAGAAGGTATTGAAGTTTGTGTTATTTATAGATATGGTAAAGGGCATTAATGAGAATTTTTTATTTACAAGATGGTGAAATTCTTAGTAACTTTTATGATAATATTTTAAATTTAGAAGCTTTTTATCTTGAAATGGATGATATTTATGGTGATTGGTTTGAAACTTATGAAGAGGCTAAAATTTGGTTAAAAAGTTAAGTTACTAAGTAACTGTAATTACTTAATAACTTTATTGTTTGGTATTTTTCACATAAAAGTCACAAACTTGATTGTGGATTATACCTTATTAATTTGTTAAATAAATAAAAAAATAAGGATAGTTAAATGCGTAAAGAAATTTTTAAAATAGAAGATTTAGTTAAATATGGCTCTTTAAACGGTAAAAGTTTAAGTATAGATAGAATTTCAAAAGCTGTTTCTAAATCTTTAGAGTTAGGTTATATAGAGAGTGATGTTAAATTTAATTTAGAGGATGTAAAAAAAATCTTTTTAACTGGTGCGTATAAAAGTGCTTATGATTATTTTTTTAATAACATCAATGAGCGAGACAAAAGTATAGATAATAATTTAATTGATTTAATTGAAAATAGTGAGAGTTCATCAGCTAATATTTTAAATAATGATAGTGAGAGAATTTCTAATTTATCTTTTGATGATAGCTTTTTTAGTGGTTCTTTTCAAAGTGGTTTATCATCTAATGAGTTAAATTCTTATGATGATTTAGTTGAAATTTCAAAAGTGCTTTTTAAATTTGGTCTTACTTCGAGAGATATTTTATTGAGTGCTAAAAATCAAAAGTTTAACTTATCGTTAGAGAGTTTAGAGGGTGGTTATATTATGTCATTTGGTGGCTATATAATGCGATATGATAAGGATTTAATGAAATGGCAGTTTATCACTAAAGATGAGTATAACACTTATTTAAAATCTGTTTCTAATCGTGTCTCTAGTAATTGGGAGGATATTTTAGACGATAGTGAGTTAGATAATATTTTATCTAAAAGGGATTTATTACTTTTGAATAGTAAAGTTAATGAATACACTAACGAAGTTACAAATAATTTTTTTATTGAAATTGGCGTAACTCTTGATAATGAACTTTATTTAGTTAATGAGCGTTTTAATTTTGGCGGTGCTGTTAAATACTCTTATAAATTAGTAAATTCAAATACTCTTTTATATTTTCTTAGAGAGAATAATTTATTTAATGAACTTCAAAATTTAGAGAAAGAAATTGAAAATAAATATCAAATAAAACACCAAAACGGTATTTATTATGAGGATAGCGGATTGACTATTAAAAAGGCTCTTATTGGTAATGATGAAATTAGATTTTATTATAAAGATGGATATATTCAATCATTTAAAAGAGTAACATCTTTTAGTGTTCCTAAGTCTCCATCAACTCCAAAAGTTAGAACTTTAGCGGATAGATTAAAAGATAAGAACAAATTACAAGCTTCTTAATCTCTTTTCTATCCCTCACCCCATTTATGGGGTATAAGTTCCCCATCTCCTTACTTTAAAAGATTGAAACTTATAAAATTTATTATTTTATTTAAGTATTATTTTTCCATCATCTTTCCCCCCTATATGTGTTCCCCCCTCAACTTGTTGAGCTCATATACAGAGAGTTTATTAAAGGTATTTGTGCGGGTTGCACAATTATAGGTTATATTTTGCAGGTTAAAAATTTTATAATTTAATTTTTTTTTGACATATTTTACATTTAATAATTTCTTTTTCTTCATCTTGATATAATGCAAATCTTTGTTTACAATTTTTACATTTAATTTCTTTGTACTTTTTTTCTATATTACAACTCAATCTTTTTTCCTCCTTTCTATTTTTTATCTGACTAAACTAATCAGATATATTTAATAAGTATAAAATTTATTAATACCTATTATTTTTAATTGATTAGGGTCTGCAACTTCTACTTCAGGATAGATACCATCTCTTATTTTGTTACCCTCTTTATCCAATCTAGCTACTATAATTTTAGTTTTAGTTATTTTTTGAACTTGATAAACTTCTTTTCCATTATCTAATATATCTACAACTATATGCCCTTGTTTAAAGTCATTATCTAACTTTAAAAACTTTCCATTTTTAAAACATTTATTTGCTTCTTCTAATTTCATCTTTTACTTCCTCTTATTCTTTATTAATTTTATTGTAATTTTCTACAAGTTTTATAAATTTTTGTCTGTTTTTATTTGTTAGATTTATTGGTTTTATATTAATTAATAAATATTTTCCATCATTCATTAAATCATCTTTAAACTTTTTATACTCTTCTAAAGAGTTAAATTTTTTATCTCTAATTTTTAACTCTTTACAACTAACTTTAAATGTAAACCTTTTATCTTTTGCAATATATTTTACTTTAGCTTTTCCAGTTATTGTTTCTAATTTCATTATTATTTTCCTCCATTTTTAAAATATTCATCTAACTTTTTGTCTAAGTCTATTTTACTATCAAGCACACTTATCATTATTATTACTTCATCAATCATTCCTAATCCTTTTAATTCTCTGATTAAATCTATAAAATTAAAATTACTATTATCTAATCGACTTAATGCTTGTATTTTTTGCCCAATGATGATACTTTCAATTATTGTTTCCATTTTAATTTCGTCTTCATCTTCTTGTAAATCTTTTAAAACTTCTTCCCAATCTACTTTATTAATATCTACCTCTTTATTTGGATTTAAATCTTTCCAAATTTGTTCTATCTCATTTTCATCTTCTGCTTTTAAACCTACATTATACATATCTTCATCATTTGAAAACTAACTTATTACTTCTTTTGTATCCCAATTTAATTCCATTTCAATTCCTTTTTATTAATATAAATAATCTAATCTAAACTTTTCAATTACAATTTTTAAATTACCATCTTTATTTTTATAAATTATTTTTTCATTTGCTTCATAATCTAATTCTAACTTTTCATCTTCATACTCCTCTTCTATTGCTTTTTTAGCTTTTTCTATATCTTCAAATATACCTCTATTTTCTACACTATCTTTTGAACCATATTCATCAGTTTCATATAATAAACAAACTAATTTCATTATTTTCCTTTCATTTACTTTTTAAATTTTTATTTAACAATAAACTATCTAAATACACATCATTATCATCTATTTTATTGAAAAAACTCAATGCTTCTTTTGGATTTCTAAAGTATTTTTGTTTTATTTTATCTTTTTTATCAAAATAAAATACTTTGTATCTATTTATTTCAACTCCTTTATTTAATCCTAAAATATTTTTTAATTTTTTACTTAACATCTTTTACTCCTTTTTTATCTGATTAATTTCATCAGATAGTTTTATTTATAATCATCTTTATTGATTAAATTAATTAAATAATAACCATATTTTTCAAGATACTCCATAGCAATTTCATAAGCTTCATCGTAAGTTTTTTTACTTTTTATCTCTTCTATGAATTTTTCTTTAACTTCATTTTCATCCATTATAACTCCTTTATTTAAATTTTTTATCTCTTTTTATTATACTTTTTTTTACTATATTTTTCTTTATTTTTAATTTTTTTTCTTATTATTTTTAATCAATAATTTTTATTATTTCTATTTTGGAATAATTTTTGCTGTTAAATATATTAATAGTTATAATG
>JADGEE010000009.1 GCA_016744535.1 Campylobacteraceae bacterium | reverse complement strand
ATATAACTATTTCCTATAATAGTTTATTAAATAATAAGTTAATTTATTTAATTAAAATTTAATAAGCACTATTTAAAAAGATTTGATTATAATTGCTTAAAAAATTTAGGATAATTAATGAATCAAAGAGCACAAATTTACGCAATGTTATCAAAATTCTTTTCAGATGTATTAGATGTAAAAACTTTAAATGAGTTAAAATCAAATTCACAAATTTTAGACTTAATTGGAATAGATACTAAAGAGTGGTTTGATAACAACACTCCTGAATTGTTATTAGAAGAGATTAATATAGATTTTACGACAATATTTTTAATGAATGCACAACCTATTGAATCCTCTGTAATTGATAATAAAAATGATGTTTTAGTTGGACTTCAAAATCCAGTAGTACAGTTTTACTTTTCTCACGGATATGATGTTAATATGTTAAATACTCATATTCAAACGCCTGACCATATCTCTATTGAATTTGGTTTTATGCAAAATCTTGTAATGAAAGAGGATATTAAAACACAAAAGAGGTTTTTAAAACAGCATCTTTTAGAGTGGATTCCTCAATATCTATTAGGTTGTAAAACTATGGCAAAAACGCCATTTTTTAAAGACTTATTTGATTTTACAGCTGAATTTATAATATCTGATTACGATTTATTAGTGAGTATGACAAATGAGTCTAAGTGAACATATTCAAAAAACACCGCTTTTTAAATTTAATAAGTTAAAATGTTTAAGAAATGACTATTTTCACAATAGTTGTAATTTTTGTATTAATATATGTTCAGAAAATGCGTTAGCACTTGTTAGAGGAAAATTAAATTTGTTTACAGATAAGTGTAGTAACTGTGGTGGCTGTGTTGGAATTTGCCCAAGTGAGGCTTTATCGCTAGAGAGTTTTGATGAAATAGATTTTTCACTTAATAATAAGGAAGAGCTTTTAACTTGTCAAAAGAACATTCCTTGTTTAGCAATTTTTGACGAGCATCATTTAATATATATGGCACTAAAAAATAGAGAGTTAAGTTGTGATTTATCAAAATGTAAAGATTGTGAAGTTAATAAAAACTCAAAAATACAAACTCAAATAGAAAATATAATTAAAAATTCAAATAGATTCTTAAAAGATTTAGAGATAAAAAAAGAAATTTTAATTAAAACAGATATTGAAATTAATAAAAGAAGATATCTATTTTCAAAATTTTTAGATAAAGCAAACTTAAATAGTGACGAAAAAGAAGTTATAAAAGATAATTATTTAAAAAGAGTTCCACTAAAGAGAGAGTTATTAAATAGAGCATTAGAAGAAATTATAGAAGATTTAAAAGTTACAAAAGTAGAAAATTATAGTTTTTTGATAGATAAAATTATAGAAAACAGTTGTATAAATTGTAATGAATGTGTAGAATTTTGTCCAAGTGATGCACTCTTTAAAGATACTGGAGGAAGTACAATTTTATTTCAATTATCTAAATGTGTAAATTGCAATATCTGTAATGAGATTTGTAAATATAAATCAATTAAAAATATATCTGAAGTCGATTTAGTTGATTTTGTATTAAATAGAGCAAAAGTCTTAATAGCTCATGATATAAAAACTTGTACAGAGTGTAGAATGCCATTTTCATATAAAGGCGGTGAATTAATTTGTAGTAGATGTGCGGAGTTTAAAGATGATTTTAGCGATATATTTAAATTAGCTAGTGAAGTTTAAAATTATATGAAATAATATAAAAAAGAATAAACTCTTTTTTATATTATTAAGTTAGCTAAATTATTTCATCTAAAATCTTAATATCTTTAGAGTCTGAAGTAGTCGAGCCATCTTTCTTTACACAAGTTACAGTAAATTTTTTATCTGTTATCTTTAACTCATAATCACCTGACTTATAGTCTGCTTTCATACTTTTCTTAAGATTACCACTCATCCAAGCACCTTTCTCATTTACAAACTCTATACACCAATGATCAGTTTTTCCGTCATAAGAATGAAAAGTATATTTTTCACTACTTTTTGCACCACTTTTTAATTCATCTAAAAGTACTATTTCACTTCTATCAGCATATTCTTTTCCTGATAAAAAATGTGATAGCCTTATTTTTTTGATATTTAACTTAGAAGAGTTGTAAACGGTAAATAGACCAGGTCCACCAAAACCCATATTATATCCTTTAAAAGTTTAATTTATATCAAAATTTATTTTTGATACTGAGGTTATTATAAATAAATAAAGTGATATTTTTATGATATTTAGTATGAAAATTTACAAAAATTTAATACTCTTTATCACAAAAATATCACTTTATTTTGTTAAGTAGATTTTACTAAATGGATGGTACTATTTAAATCTAAGAAAAAAAAGTAAAATATTGTTATAATTTTAAAAAGTTTTAAAGAGGTTGGAATTAATGGAAAGTAAACATATACGAAGATTTGAAAAACTTGTAGGTAGAGAGAATGTTTATAGTGATAAAGCACATAAATTAGCTTACTCTTATGATGCAACAAGAGAGAGGTTTGAGCCAGATGCTGTGATTTTTCCAAGAGACGAAAATGATATAAGTGAAATTTTAAAATATTGTAATGAACATAAAATAGTCATCGTTCCAAGAGGTGCAGGGAGTGGTTTTACTGGTGGGGCATTACCTTCAAAAGGTGGAATTATTTTAGCATTTGAGAAACATATGAATAAAATTTTAGAAATTGATACTAAAAATTTAGTAGCTGTTGTTCAACCTGGTGTTGTAAATAGAGATTTACAAAAAGCAGTTGAAGAGATAGGACTGTTTTATCCACCAGACCCAGCTAGTCAAGACTACTCTACAATTGGTGGAAATGTAAATGAAAATGCTGGTGGAATGAGGGCTGCCAAATATGGAATTACAAAAGATTTTGTATTAGCTATGAGAGCTGTTTTACCAAATGGTGAAGTTATTCGAGCTGGAAAAAAGACTATTAAAGATGTGGCTGGATACAACACCGCAGGGATTTTAATTGCAAGTGAAGGTACACTTGCTGTAACAACTGAAATAACTCTTCGTTTAATTGCAAAACCAAAACTTAGTGAAACTGTAATGGGAACTTTTAAAAGTGTAAATGATGCTATGAATGCAGTTTATAAAACTATGGCTAGCGGAATTACACCAGTTGCAATGGAATTTTTAGATAATTTAACAATTAGAGCAGTTGAAGAGAAATTTAGTAAAGGTCTTCCAATTGATGCGGGAGCAATTTTAATAAGTGATATTGATGGAGATGTAAAAGAACAACTTGATTATCAACTGAAAGCTTTAGAGAAAATTTTTAATGAAAATAGTTGTCAAAATTTTAAAATTGCAAAAGATAAACAAGAAGTTGATGATATTTGGTTTGCAAGAAGAAACGCATCTCCAGCACTATCTGTTTATGGAGATAAAAAGTTAAATGAAGATATTACAGTTCCGAGAGCAGAACTTCCGAAACTACTAAGTGAAATTGCTAAAATTTCTCAAAAATATAATTTAAAAATACCTTGTTTTGGTCATACAGGTGATGGAAATGTACATACAAATGTAATGGTTAAACACAACTCTCCAGCCGAAGTTGAAATTGGACATAAAGCAATTGAAGATGTTTTTAAACTTGCGGTTGAATTAGGTGGAACACTAAGTGGTGAACACGGAATAGGAATAGCAAAAGCTCCATTTATGTATTTAGCCTTTAGTGATGCAGAGATGGCACTATTTAAAAGTATTAAAAAAGCATTTGATCCAAATAATATCTTAAATCCATTTAAGATGGGTCTATAAAATTAATTTTTTATATATCTTGATTTTTTAGTTCATTATATTATTGACTGGCACTTAATTTAAAACCAATCATAGTTAAATCATCATTTCTCTCTTCTCTATTTTGATAATTTATTAATTCACTTAATATTTTCTCTTTTTGCTCTTTAAATGAAAATTTATAATTTTTATTTAATAACTCTTGGACTCTTTTTTTTCCAAAAGGTAAACCCTTTCTTCCACCATTTTGGTCAATTAATCCATCAGTTGAAATATAAAAATATGTATCATTTATTATATCTACTTCATAATTGTTAAATTCAAAATTTATATCTGAATCTTTATACCCAATAGAAATTCTATCACCTTTTATAGTATTTAATTTATCATTTTGAACATAAAAAAGAGTAGTTTTAGCACTTGCAAATCGTGCTTTTTTATTTAATTCATCAATATACAAAATTCCTCCGTCAAGTCCTGCATTACTAACTGAATACTCTTTATCTTGATTTAGAGTAGTTTTTATTTTTTTATTTAATTTTTGTAAAATAAGTGCAGGATTATTATAATTTTCACTATTAATTATTGTATTTAAAGCTGTTTTTGTTACCATTGTCATAAAAGCTCCAGCAACTCCGTGTCCAATACAATCAATAATTATAATTAAAAACCCATTAGTAACTTTTTCAAATTGATATATATCTCCACCTACAATATCTTTAGGTTCCCAAATTATAAAGTTATCTTTTAAAGTTCTATTAATTGAGTTTTGATTTGGTAATATTGAATTTTGAATAATTGAAGCAAATTTTATACTATCAGTAATTTTATCTTTTTGTGCTTGTAATTCTCTTTGATTGTAACTCATAGAGATAAACATTTCTGTTTTTAAAATTAATGTTTCAACTGAAAATGGTTTTAAAATATACTCATTAGCTCCATTTTTTAAAGCATCAGAAATCACATCTTTATTTGTTATAGCAGATAAAACAATTATTGGCAAATCTAAAAAATTATCATTTTTTCTAACTTTTTTAATTACACTTGAACCTGATAAAATTGGCATATCTAAATCAAGTATCATTATATCTGTATGATTATGGTTTAGTATATCTAATGCTTCTTCACCATTTAAAGCTCTAAGTACTTTATAATTTCTATTTTCAAAAATATTTTTTACATAACCTACAACTAATTTTGAATCATCTACAACAAGAATAGTAATATTTTCATTTCTTAGATATTGTTCTATCACTTTCATAACTTCATTAACTACAAAATTTAATGGGTTTGTTTTGGAAAAATAATCAAGCACACCTAGTTTAAAAAGTTTTTCTCTTTTACTATCTCTATCTTCTGATGTTAAAACCATTATTTTTGCTTCAGAATAACTTTTTAATTGTCTTATTAAATACTCATTTTCTCCATCTGCTAAAATTAAATTGGAAATTATAAAATCAATCTCTTTAGTATTTAAAATATTTTTTGACTCTTTTAATGAAAATGCTTGATAAATTTTTATATTTTTATCTCTTTCTAAAAAGTGTTCTTTTAATGCCGTACTTGTAAATTTAGAATTTTCTAAAATTAATATCCTCATATTACCTCTTCTTTGATTATATCTAATATATTAATTTAACTTATAACTATTCAAGACAAAAAGAATACTCTTTTAAAACTTACAAACTAATCTTATTAAATATTTTTGTAAATTTAAAAAAAACTATTGACATTTTTAAAAAAAATCATTATAATTCCACCCACATTAACAAAAAGAACTCAATATAATTAAAAGTTTCGCTGGTGTAGCTCAGTTGGCTAGAGCAGCTGATTTGTAATCAGCAGGTCGGGGGTTCGAGTCCCTTCACCAGCTCCATTTTAGTTAATGTTTTTATCAGCGTTTTACCAGTGTTAGGGTAGGATACTCAAGTGGCCAACGAGGGCAGACTGTAAATCTGCTGACTATGTCTTCGAAGGTTCGAATCCTTCTCCTACCACCATTTGCGGGAATAGCTCAGTTGGCTAGAGCATCAGCCTTCCAAGCTGAGGGTCGCCGGTTCGAATCCGGTTTCCCGCTCCATTAAACACATAAAACTGGGAGCTGACTTATTGTATTTTAGTTTTATCTACAATAATAAGCTTCTATATTAATTAAAAATATCTGTTATTTAATTTTGTAATTATTTTAAATTTAAAGTGATTTTTTTAGTCGGTTATTTTGCCCATATAGCTCAGTGGCAGAGCACTTCCTTGGTAAGGAAGAGGTCGGCGGTTCAATCCCGCTTATGGGCTCCACTGAGGCTATTTTACTAGAAAAATTATAAAAAAAACAAATTGGAGGGAAAAATGGCAAAAGAGAAGTTTATTAAAAACAAGCCACATGTTAATATAGGTACAATTGGACATGTTGATCATGGTAAAACAACTTTAACAGCAGCAATTTCTGCAGTCCTTGCAACTAAGGGTCTTGCTGAAATGAAAGACTATGATAATATCGATAACGCTCCTGAGGAAAAAGAGAGAGGTATTACGATTGCAACTTCACATATTGAGTATGAGACTGAAAAGAAACATTATGCTCATGTTGATTGTCCAGGGCATGCTGATTATGTTAAAAATATGATTACTGGTGCTGCTCAAATGGATGGAGCAATTTTAGTTGTTTCTGCCGCTGATGGTCCTATGCCACAAACAAGAGAACATATTCTTCTTGCAAAACAAGTTGGTGTTCCATATATGGTTGTTTTCTTAAATAAACAAGATATGGTCGATGACGAAGAACTTCTTGAATTAGTTGAAATGGAAGTTAGAGAGTTATTAAGTCAATATGAATTTCCAGGTGATGATATTCCAATCGTTGCAGGTTCTGCTCTTAGGGCTTTAGAAGAAGCAAAAACTGGTGCAGTTGGTGAGTGGGGCGAAAAAATTATGGCTTTAATGTCTGAAGTTGATGCTTATATCCCAACTCCAGAGAGAGATACTGATAAAGAGTTTTTAATGCCTGTTGAAGATGTTTTTTCAATTTCAGGTAGAGGTACAGTCGTTACTGGTAGAATTGAGAGAGGTAGTGTTAAACTTGCTGAAGAGATTGAAATTGTAGGGATTAGAGATACTCAAACTACTACTGTAACTGGTATTGAAATGTTTAGAAAAGAGATGGAATTAGGAGAAGCAGGAGATAACTGCGGAATCTTATTAAGAGGAACTAAAAAAGAAGATGTTGAGAGAGGACAAGTTCTTTGTAAGCCAGGCTCAATTAACCCTCACAGTAAATTTGAAGCAGAAATTTATATTTTAACTAAAGAAGAGGGTGGAAGACATACACCATTTTTTAATGGATATAGACCTCAATTTTATGTAAGAACAACTGATGTTACAGGTTCAATAACACTTCCAGAGGGAACTGAAATGGTTATGCCAGGTGATAATATTAAAGTTTCAGCTGAATTAATAAATCCAATTGCTATGGAAGAGGGAACTAGATTTGCAATTAGAGAAGGTGGTAGAACTGTTGGTGCTGGAGTTGTATCAAAGATTATTGCATAAATTAATTTTTTAATTATAAAATAGGGATAACAATGGCTGGTATAAGAGTAAAAATAGGGCTTAAATGTAGTGAGTGTGGTGATATAAACTATACCACAACTAAAAACCCAAGAACTCAGACTGAAAAGTTTGAAACTAAAAAATTTTGTAAAAGATTAAAAAAACATACTATTCACAAAGAAGTTAAGCTAAAAAGCTAAACTTTTCCCCTTTGAGGGAAAAACCCTTTAAATTTATAGGCCAGTAGCTCCAATGGTAGAGCATCGGACTCCAAATCCGAGTGCTGGGGGTTCGAGTCCCTCCTGGCCTGCCACTAAGGAAAGTAATGGAAAAAGTAATAACCTATGTTAAGCATTCAAAAGAGGAAATATTAAAAGTTATTTTTCCAACAAAAGAACAAGTTAGAAGTGCATTTTTTGCAGTTTTTGTAGTTGTAACAATAATTAGTCTATTTTTAGCTTTAGTTGATGCTACAATGTCTTATTCTCTATCACTTATAATAGAGTAAGGGGTAAAATGTCTAATAAGTGGTATGCAATTCAAACTTATTCAGGAAGTGAATTATCAGTCAAAAAAGCAATTGAGAACTTGGTAAAAGAGCTTCAAGTTGAAGAAAAATTAGAAGAGATTGTAGTTCCAACAGAACATTTAATAGAAATTAAAAATGGAAAGAAAAAAATTGTTGAGAGAAGTTTGTATCCCGGTTATGCTTTTGCAAAGCTTAATTTAGATACTGATTTATGGCATAAAATACAATCTCTTCCTAAAGTTGGAAGATTTATTGGTGAAGCAAAGAATCCAACAGCTCTTAGTGAAAAAGATATAGCTGTTATTTTAGAAAAAGCTAAGCACAAAGAAGCGCCAAGACCTAAAATATCTTTTGAGCCTGGTGAAATGGTGAGGATTACAGAAGGTCCTTTTGCTAACTTTACGGGTGTAGTAGAAGAGTATGACTTAGAACATGGTAAATTAAAATTAAATGTATCTATTTTTGGTAGAAGTACACCTGTGGAGATATTATATTCTCAGGTTGAAAAGATAGTTTAAATTAAAGAAAAGGAAAGTTAGATGGCAAAAAAAGTAATTGGAGAAATTAAACTTCAAATACCTGCCGGAAAGGCAAACCCATCACCTCCAGTTGGTCCTGCACTTGGACAAAGAGGTGTTAATATTATGGAATTTTGTAAAGCTTTTAATGAAAAAACTAAAGATATGATGGGATTTAATATTCCTGTTATTATTACAGTTTATGTTGATAAGAGCTTTACTTTTATTACAAAAAAGCCTCCTGTGAGTGATTTACTTAAAAAAGAAGCTGGTATCAAAAAAGGTAGTGATAATCCTTTAAAAAATAAAATTGCAAAATTAACAAGAGAGCAAATTGCCAAAGTTGTTGATACAAAAATTGTAGATTTAAATACTAAAGATAAAGAGGCTGCTGCTAGAACTATCATGGGAAGTGCAAGAAGTATGGGCATCGAAATTGTAGATTAAGGGTTTTATAGATGGCGAAAATATCAAAAAGATTTAAAGCTTTGTTAGAAAAAGTTGATAATGATAAGATTTATGAGGTAGAAGAGGCAATTTCAACAGTAAAAGGACTTAAATCAGTTAAGTTTGATGAAACAGTTGAAATTTCTCTAAGACTTGGAGTTGACCCAAGACATGCTGACCAAATGGTAAGAGGTGCAGTAGTGCTTCCTCATGGTACAGGTAAAAGTGTAAAAGTTGCTGTTTTTGCTAGAGGAGTTAAAGCCGATGAGGCAAAGGCTGCTGGTGCTGACATAGTTGGAGCTGATGATTTAGTTGAATCTATTCAAGCAGGTAATTTAGACTTTGATATGACAATTGCAACTCCAGATATGATGGGTTTAGTTGGTAAAATTGGTAGGTTGCTTGGACCAAAAGGACTTATGCCAAATCCGAAAACTGGAACTGTGACGCAAGATGTTACTAAAGCTGTAACTAATGCAAAAGCTGGACAAGTTAACTTTAGAGTTGATAAGAAAGGTAATGTTCACGCAATTATTGGAAAAGTTAGTTTTGATGAAGTAAAATTAAATGAAAATTTAAATGAATTTATTAAAATTATTAATAAACAAAAACCTTCAGGTGCAAAGGGTAAGTATATTAAAAATGCTACACTTTCCTTGACAATGAGTCCATCTATTAAAATGGATGCTCAAATTTTAATGGATTTATAAAAAATCAATCTTAAAGAACTGAAGAGAGTAGGTAAGTTTAAATCCTACTTGAAGTTTAGTTGCTAGAAAGGAGATAAATTTGACAAGAACCCAAAAAGCTGAGTTAATAGATTATTTAACTTCTGAATTCAAAGAATCTCAAGCAATCGTTGTTTGCGATTACAGAGGTCTTAGTGTTCCAGAATTAGAAAATTTAAGAACTAAAGCAAAAGAATCAGAGTTAAAAGTTAGAGTTGTAAAAAATAAATTAGCTTCAATAGCACTTAAAAGTATAGGTGCTGATGGAGTTGAGTTAAAAGATACAAATCTTTTAGTTTGGGGAGTTGATCAAATATCTGTTGCAAAAACAGTTTTTGATTATGCTAAAACTAATAAAGAAAAGTTTGTAATTAAATCAGGCTTTGTCGAAGGTGAAGCGTGTGGTGTTGATAAACTTGAAGCACTTTCTAAATTACCATCAAGAGATGAACTTATTGGTATGCTTCTATCTGTTTGGACAGCTCCAGTGAGAAATTTTGTTACAGGACTTGATAATTTAAGAGCGAAAAAAGAAGAAGAGTAGTTTTTTTAATTTAATAATAAAAATTTTTATTTTAAGGATAGCAAAATGGCAATTACTAAAGAAGATGTATTAGATTATATCTCAGGTTTAAGTGTATTAGAGTTAAGTGAACTTGTAAAAGAGTTTGAAGAAAAATTTGGTGTTTCTGCACAACCAACTGTTGTTGCTGGTGCTGGTGGTGCTGGTGGAGAAGCTGCAGAGGAGCAAACTGAATTTGATGTTATTTTAACTTCAGTAGGTGCTAAGAAAATTAATGTAATTAAAGCTGTAAGAGAATTAACTGGTCTTGGTTTAAAAGAAGCTAAAGCCGCAGTTGAAGCAGCCCCTGCTCCAATTAAAGAGGGAATTTCAAAAGAAGATGCGGAAGCTGCTAAAGCTAAACTTGAAGAAGCTGGTGCTAGCGCAGAACTTAAGTAATTTTAAATAGATAAAGTATATTTCTTTATCTATATTTTTTTATCTATAATTTTTTATAGTATAATATCTTTTTTATTTTACTTCTTTTATCTTAAAAAAACCCTACTTATGAGGTAGCATATATGTTAAATAGTCTAAAATCTGGTAATAGATTAAGAGTTGACTTCGCTAAGATTCCTCAAAATATTCTAGTTCCTAATTTGTTACAACTTCAAAGAAGTAGCTATGAAAATTTTTTGATGTTAGATTCTGAGCAGAGAGCTGATAGTGGTATAGAAAAAGTTTTTAAATCTATTTTTCCAATTCATGATTCTCAAAATAGATTAACATTAGAATATTTAGGTTGTGAATATGGAAAACCAAAGTATTCTGTTCGTGAATCAATGGAAAGAGGTCTCACATATTCAGTTCCTTTAAAAATTAAAGTTAGATTGACTCTTTGGGAGCTTGATGAAAAGAGTGGAGAAAAAATAGGTTTTAAAGACCAAAAAGAGCAACAAATTTATATTAGAGAAATCCCTCTAATGACAGATAGAACTTCATTTATTATAAATGGAATTGAGAGAGTTGTTGTAAATCAACTTCACAGGAGTCCCGGTGTTATTTTTAAAGAAGAAGAATCAACAACAGCTTCTACAAAATTAATTTATACTGCACAAATTATTCCTGATAGGGGTAGTTGGCTCTATTTTGAGTATGATGTTAAAGATACACTTTATGTTAGAATTAATAAGAGAAGAAAAGTTCCTGTTACAATTATATTTAGAGCTTTAGGTTATACTAAAACTGATATTTTAAAGTTATTTTATCCAATTATTAATATAAAAGTTAAATATAATAAATTTTTAATGAAGTTTAATCCTGATGATTTTACTGGTAGAGTAGATTTTGATGTAAAAGATGAAAATGGTGACTTAATTGTTGCACAAGGAAAAAGACTTGGTGTAAAAAAAGCGGCTAAATTAATTGAAGATGGGGTAGAGTGGATAGAATATCCGATGGATTATTTAGTTGAAAGATTTTTATCAACTGATATTATTGAACCAGAGAGTGGTGAAGTTTTATTTGAAACTTTAACTCAATTAGATGAGCATAAATTAAAAAAACTAATTGAAGTTGGAATTGATGAATTTGAAATTACTAATGATTTAGCTTCAGGAGTTGATAAATCAATTATAAACTCTTTTATTGCTGACGGAGAGTCATTAAAACTTTTAAAGCAGACTGAAGGTATTGATGACGAGAATGATTTAGCTGCAATTAGAGTTTATAAAGTTATGAGACCAGGTGAGCCTGTTACAAAAGATGCTGCAAAAGAGTTTGTAAGGCAACTATTTTTTGATCCAGAGAGATATGATTTAACTAAAGTTGGTCGTATGAAAATGAATCATAAATTATCTTTAGATGTACCTGAATATGTTACAGTTTTAACTTACGAAGATGTTATTAGAACAGTGAAATATCTTATTAAAGTTAAAAATGGACAGGGTCGTATTGATGATAGAGATCATCTTGGAAATAGAAGAATTAGAGCAATTGGTGAGCTTTTGGCGAATGAGTTACATACTGGTCTTGTTAAAATGCAAAAAGCAATTAGAGATAAACTCTCAACTGTAAGCGGAAGTTTAGAGGAGTTAATGCCTCATGATTTAATTAATTCAAAAATGATTACAAATACAATTTTAGAATTTTTTACAGGTGGACAACTCTCTCAATTTATGGATCAAACAAATCCACTATCTGAAATTACACATAAAAGAAGATTATCGGCCTTAGGTGAAGGTGGTTTAGTAAAAGAGAGAGCTGGATTTGAAGTAAGAGATGTTCATCCAACTCACTATGGAAGAATTTGTCCAATTGAGACTCCAGAGGGACAAAATATTGGTCTGATTAATACACTTTCAACTTACTCAAAAGTAAATGATTTAGGTTTTATCGAAGCACCATATAAGAAAATTATTGATAAAAAAGTTAGTGAAGAAATTGTCTATTTAACTGCAACTCAAGAAGAGGGATTAGTAATAGTTCCATCAAGTACAAAATTAACTGAAGATGGAAAAATTGAAGAGGAGTTAATTGAAGCTAGAAAAGATGGAGAGATTATTTTAGTTGAGAGAGAAAAAATAGATTTAATTGATATTTCTCCTCAAATTGTTATTGGAGTTGCTGCTGGACTTATTCCATTTTTAGAACACGATGATGCAAACCGTGCTTTAATGGGTTCAAACATGCAACGTCAATCAGTTCCACTTATAAAAACAGAAGCCCCTATGGTTGGAACTGGAATGGAAAAAATCGTAGCTAGAGATTCTTGGGAGTGTACAAAAGCTAATAGAAGTGGTGTGATTGAGCAAGTTGATGCAAAAAATATTTATATTTTAGGTGAAGATAAAAATGGAACTTTTATAGATCACTATCCACTTCAAAAGAATCTGAAAACAAATCAGAATACAAGTTTTTATCAAATGCCAATTGTAAAAGTTGGCGAAAGAGTTGAAGCTAAGCAAATTATAGCAGATGGTCCAAATATGGATAAGGGTGAACTTGCTCTTGGAAAGAATGCAATGGTTGCGTTTATGCCTTGGAATGGTTATAACTTTGAAGATGCTATTGTACTTTCAGAGAGAATGTTAAGAGAGGATACTTTTACCTCACTTCATATATATGAAAAAGAGATAGAAGCTAGAGAGCTTAAACACGGAGTTGAAGAGGTTACTAGAGATATTCCAAATACAAAAGATGAAGAGTTAGCCCATCTTGATGAGAGTGGAATTGTAAAAGTTGGAACTTATGTTAAGCCAGGAATGATTTTAGTTGGAAAAGTATCTCCTAAAGGTGAAGTTAAACCAACTCCAGAAGAGAGACTACTTCGTGCAATCTTTGGTGAAAAAGCAGGTCATGTTATAAACAAATCACTCTATTGTTCTCCATCAATGGAAGGTGTTGTAATTGATGTTAAAATTTTTACTAAAAAAGGGTACGAGAAAGATAAGAGAGCAATAAAAGCTTATGAAGATGAGAAGAAAATTTTAGATAATGAACATCATGATAAACTCTTAATGTTAGACCGTGAAGAGATTTTAAGACTAATCTCCATTCTTTCAAGAAATGAGTTAAAGAGAGATAAAGAGATAAATGAAAAACTCTATAAAAAAGGTCAAAAGATTGCAAGAGAAGATTTAGAAAATGAAAATAGATTTATTTTAAATTCAATTGTAAAATCATTTGATGATAAAATTCAATTTGAATATGATAAAACTAAACAAAATTTTTTAGATGAGAAAGCTAAACTAAAATCTGACCACGAAGAGAAACTCTCTATTTTAGAAAAAGATGATATTTTACCAAGTGGAGTTGTTAAACTTGTAAAAGTTTATGTGGCAACTAAGAGAAAAATCAAAGTTGGTGATAAGATGGCAGGACGACATGGGAATAAAGGTATTATCTCAAATATAGTTCCTGAAGTTGATATGCCGTACTTAAAAGATGGTAGAGGTGTAGATGTTATTTTAAATCCACTAGGAGTTCCATCTCGTATGAATATTGGACAGATTCTTGAAGTTCATTTAGGAGCTTTAGGAAAAGAGTTAGGATCACAACTTCAAGAGACTTTTGAAGAGAAGCAAGCTGGCTTTATAGACGAACTTAGAAATAAAATAGCTGATATTGCTGATACTGCAAGATTTATGAATGCTAAAGAGTTTGTTAAAAATTTAAGTGATGAAGAACTTTTAAAATATGCTCAAGATTGGTCAAAAGGTGTTAAATTTGCAACTCCTGTATTTGAAGGTGTAAATGAGAGTGAATTTGCAAGACTTTTTGAGTTAGCTAAATTAGATTTAGATGGTAAGAGGGTTCTTTACGATGGTAAAACTGGTGAAAAGATTAAAGAGAGAGTAAATGTTGGATATATGTATATGTTAAAACTTCATCATTTAGTTGATGAAAAAGTTCATGCTAGAAGTACTGGTCCATACTCGCTCGTAACTCAACAACCAGTTGGAGGTAAAGCACTGTTTGGTGGTCAAAGATTTGGAGAGATGGAAGTTTGGGCATTAGAAGCTTATGGGGCAGCTAATGCTTTAAAGGAGATGCTAACTATAAAATCTGATGATGTTGAGGGAAGAGTTAAGGCCTATAAAGCTTTAACAAAAGGTGAAAATGTTCCAATGACTGGTATTCCTGAAACATTTTTTGTATTAACAAAAGAACTTCAATCACTTGGACTTGATGTAGATATTTTTGATGAAGGAGAGGATGATGAGCAAGAAAACAATTGAGCAACTGTTTCCGATTGACTTTGGTGATGGTAATAAAAAACCAAGAGATTTTCAAGCTTTTAGACTAAAACTTGCATCTCCTGATAAAATTTCAAGTTGGAGTCACGGTGAAGTAAAAAAACCTGAAACTATCAATTACAGAACTTTAAAACCTGAAAGAGATGGTCTGTTCTGTGCTAAAATTTTTGGACCAGTGAGAGATTTTGAGTGTCTTTGTGGAAAATATAAGAAGATGAGATACAAAGGTGTTGTTTGTGAAAAGTGTGGGGTAGAGGTAACAACCAGTAAAGTTAGAAGAAATAGAATGGGACATATTGAACTTGTAACACCTGTTGCTCATATTTGGTATGTAAGCTCACTTCCGAGCAGAATAGGGACTCTCTTAGGTGTAAAGATGAAAGACCTAGAGAGAGTTTTATATTATGAAGCTTACATTGTAAAAGAGGCAGGTGAAGCTTATTATGACCACGAAAATACCAAAAAAGTTGAAAGATTTGATGTTTTAAATGAAGACCAATATCAAAATATTAAACAGAGATTTGAAGATACTGGATTTTATGCACAAATGGGTGGAGAGGTAGTAAGAGAGTTACTCTCTGAACTTGATTTAATTGAGCTTTTTGCAAAACTAAAAGATGATATTAGTAATACAAATTCTGAAGCTAAGAAAAAAACTATTGTCAAAAGATTAAAAGTAGTTGAGAGTTTTTTAAATTCAGGAAATAAGCCTGAGTGGATGATGCTTACTATTTTACCTGTTTTACCACCTGAATTGCGTCCACTTGTTTCACTTGATGGTGGAAAATTTGCGGTAAGTGATGTAAATGATTTATATAGAAGAGTAATAAATAGAAATCAGAGATTAAAAAGACTTGTAGAACTGGATGCACCTGAAATTATTATTAGAAATGAAAAAAGAATGCTACAAGAATCAGTTGATGCTCTGTTTGATAATGGTAGAAGCTCAAATGCTGTTAAGGGTGCAAATAAGAGACCACTAAAATCTCTAAGTGAAATTATTAAAGGTAAACAAGGTCGATTTAGACAAAATTTACTTGGAAAGAGAGTTGATTTCTCTGGAAGAAGTGTTATTGTTGTTGGACCAAATTTAAGAATGGATCAGTGTGGATTACCTAAAAATATGGCATTAGAGCTTTTCAAACCACATCTTTTAGCAAAACTTGAAGAGAAAGGCTATGCAACAACTCTTAAAGCTGCTAAAAAAATTATTGAATCTCGCTCAAATGAAGTTTGGGAATGTCTGCAAGAGGTAGTTCATAATTATCCTATTATGCTTAATCGGGCACCAACACTGCATAAATTATCAATTCAAGCATTTCACCCAACTTTGATTGATGGAAAAGCAATTCAACTTCACCCACTTGTATGTTCAGCTTTTAATGCTGATTTTGATGGTGATCAGATGGCAGTTCATATTCCTTTGTCTCAAGAAGCTATAACAGAGTGTAAAATTTTGATGCTAAGTTCAATGAATATTTTACTTCCAGCAAGTGGTAAAGCAGTTGCTGTTCCATCACAAGATATGATTTTAGGACTCTATTACTTATCACTTCAAAAAGATGATGTAAAAGGTTCACATAAGCTTTTTGCTAATGTTGATGAAGTAATGATTGCACTAGAGCACGAAGCAGTAGATTTACATGCTGATATTAGAACTATACTTAATGGAAGAATCATTCACACAACTATTGGAAGATTAATTTTCCACTCTATTTTACCTGATTTTGTACCAGAGAATTTATGGAATAAAATTTTAAAGAAGAAAGATATAGGGCTTTTAATTGATTTTATTTATAAGAGTGATATTGGTGGAATAGAGATAACTGCGAGTTTCTTAGATAATTTAAAAAATCTTGGATTTAAATATGCAACAAAGGCTGGAATCTCAATTTCTGCTGCTGATATTATTGTACCTGAAAATAAAAAAGGTTTTATTGATGGTGCAAAAAATAGAGTGAAAGAGATTGCAAAACAGTTTTCAGCTGGACTTTTAACTGAACAAGAGAGATATAATAAAATTATTGATGTTTGGCAAGACACAAATAATAGTGTTGCTAAAGGTATGATGGATTTAATCGAGAATGATAAAAAGGGTTTTAATTCAATTTATATGATGGCTGATTCTGGTGCTAGGGGTTCTGCTGCACAAATTAGGCAACTTGCAGGTATGAGAGGGCTTATGGCAAAACCTGATGGAAGTATTATTGAAACGCCAATTATCTCAAACTTTAAAGAGGGTTTAAATGTACTTGAGTATTTTATTTCAACACACGGTGCTAGAAAAGGTTTAGCTGATACTGCACTTAAAACTGCAAATGCTGGTTATTTAACTAGAAAATTAATTGATGTTGCACAAAATGTTAGAGTTATAATGACTGATTGTGGAACTCATGAGGGTGTTGAAATTACTGATATTACGGTCGGTGGTGAATTAATTGAAGCACTTGATGAGAGAGTTATTGGAAGGGTAATTGCCGAAGATATAATTGACCCACTTACAAATGAGATACTCTTTAATGAGGGTATTATGATGACTGAGGAGCAATCTATTGTCATCAAAGATGCTGGAATTAAAGCAGTTACTATTAGAACACCAATTACTTGTAAAGCACCTTTAGGAACTTGTGCAAAATGTTATGGATTAAATTTGGGTGAGGGTAATATTGTACGTCCAGGTGAAGCACTAGGAATTATAGCTGCACAATCAATTGGGGAACCTGGAACACAGCTTACACTTAGAACTTTTCATACAGGTGGAATTGCTGGTTCAACTCAAGAAGAGAGACAAATTGTAGCTGATAAAGAGGGATTTATTAGATTTTATAATATAAAAACTTATAAATCTAAAGAGGGCAAAGAGATAGTTGCAAATAGAAGAAATGCTGCTATTCTTGTAGTTGAGCCAAAAATAAAAGCACCACTAAGTGGAATTTTTAAAATGGAAACAATTTATGATGAAGTTATAATTTCAATTTTAAAAGATAAAAAAATTGAAAGATTTTCCCTTAGAAAAGGTGATGTTGCAAAAGCAAATGAACTTGCAGGTGTTAGAGGAAAAATTGAGAGTAAACTTTTTATTCCATTTAAAAATGGTGACTTTGTTGAAGAGAATGATAGTATTGTTGAAATTATTAAAGATGGTTGGAATGTTCCAAATAGGATTCCTTTTGGTTCTGAGCTCAAAGTTAAAAATGGTGAACCAATTACTCAAAAGATTAAAGCAAGTGCAACTGGAAGTGTAAAATATTATAAATTAATAGGTGATTATTTAGAGAGAACTCATAAAGTTAAAATTGGTGATAAAATTGAAGAGAAAGGTCTCTTTGCTGTAATTGCTGATAAAGAAGATAGAGAAGCAATTAGACATTATATCGCTAGAGGAAGTGAAATTTTAATAAGTGATAATGAGGAAGTTAAATCTGAAACTATAATTTCAAAACCTGTAAGTGATGAGCATATTATAATTGCTGAATGGGATCCATATACTAATCCAACAATTGCAGAGAAAGATGGTGTAATTAAATTTGAAGATATTATTGCCGGAGTTACTGCAACGGAGCAAGTTGATGAGTTAACAGGGCAAACTAGACTTGTAATTAATGAGTATTTTCCGAGTAATTATAAGCCAACTATTTTACTTGCAACAGAGGGTGACGAGATACTTCGTTATTCACTTGATGCAAAGAGTGCAATATTTGTATCAGATGAAGAGAGTATCACAAAAGCAACAGTTATTGCCAAAACTCCTAAAGCTGTTACAAAATCTCGTGATATTACTGGAGGTCTTCCAAGAGTTAGTGAACTATTTGAAGCAAGACGACCAAAATCTCCTGCACTTATCGCTGAGATGGATGGTGTCATTAGTTTTGGTAAAATGATAAGAGGAAAAGAGAGAATTGTAATTACAACTCAAAATGGACAAGCTGGTGAGTATGTAGTTGATAAAAATAAGAGAATTTTAGTTAGAGATGGTGAATTTGTTCACGCAGGTGAGAGATTAACTGATGGAATTGTATCGAGTCACGATATTTTAAGAATTCTTGGTGAAAAAGCACTTCATTATTATATTGTAAGTGAAGTGCAACAAGTTTATCGTAAACAAGGGGTTAATATCTCTGATAAACATATTGAAGTAATTCTTTCACAAATGCTAAGACAGATAAAAATTATGGATAGTGGAAATACGAAATTTATTATTGGTGATTTAATTAGTAGAAGAAAATTTCGTGAAGAGAATAAGAGAATTTTAAAACTAGGTGGTGAACCTGCTCTTGCTGAACCAGTTTTACTTGGAATTACAAGGGCAGCTGTTGGAAGTGATAGCATAATTTCAGCGGCATCATTTCAAGAGACTACTAAAGTATTAACAGAAGCTGCAATTGCTGCAAAAGTTGATTACTTAGAAGATTTAAAAGAGAATGTAATTTTAGGTAGAATGATACCTAGTGGAACAGGAATTTATAAAGAGAAAAAAATCAAATTTTCAAGCTAAAAACTAAAAGTTAAAAAATACTTAAATTAAGTTATTTTTTAGCTTGAATTTAATAGAATACCTGATTAATTTATCAAGGAAAGGAAATAATTTGCCTACTATAAACCAGTTAGTAAGAAGAGAAAGAAAAAAAGTTATTAAAAAATCTAAATCTCCTGCATTAGTGAAATGTCCTCAAAGAAGAGGTGTTTGTACTAGAGTTTATACTACAACTCCTAAAAAACCTAACTCTGCACTTAGAAAAGTAGCTAAAGTTAGATTAACAAGTGGATTTGAAGTAATTAGTTATATCCCAGGTGAGGGACATAATCTACAAGAGCATTCTATTGTTTTAATTAGAGGCGGAAGGGTAAAAGATTTACCTGGTGTAAAATATCATATTATTAGAGGTGCATTAGATACTGCAGGTGTTGCAAATAGAAATGTCTCTAGAAGTAAATATGGAACTAAAAAACCAAAGAAGTAAGGAATAAGTGAATGAGAAGAAGAAAAGCTCCTGTTAGAGAAGTTTTACCAGACCCTATTTATAGTAGTAAATTAGTTACAAAATTTATAAATACAGTTATGTTAGATGGTAAAAGAAGTGTTGCTGAAAAAATTTTTTACGGTGCATTAAATAAAATTGATTCAAAAGGTGAAGATAAAGGCTTTGAAGTTTTTGAAAAAGCGATAGAAAATATTAAACCTTCAGTTGAAGTTAAAAGTAGAAGAGTTGGAGGGGCAACATATCAAGTACCTGTTGAAGTTAGACCTGTGAGACAACAATCTTTATCTATTAGATGGCTAATTGATGCTACAAGAAAAAGAAACGAAAGAACAATGATAGATAAACTTGCAAATGAGTTATTAGATGCTGCAAATGATAGAGGAAGCTCTTTCAAGAAAAAAGATGATACTCATAAAATGGCTGAAGCAAATAAAGCATTTGCTCATTATAGATGGTAAGAAATCCTTTGATTTCTTTTCTTTCAAATTTTAATTTCAATCTACAATTTTTTTAATTTTCTAAAACTTTATTAAGGATAATCTATGGCTAGAAAAACACCTATAAACAAGGTAAGAAACATAGGTATTGCTGCACATATTGATGCAGGTAAAACTACTACAACTGAAAGAATTCTTTATTATACAGGAGTTTCACATAAAATTGGTGAAGTACATGACGGTGCTGCTACAATGGATTGGATGGAACAAGAACAAGAGAGAGGTATTACAATTACTTCTGCTGCCACAACTTGTCATTGGGGTGATAAACAAATTAATATTATCGATACTCCCGGTCACGTTGATTTTACAATTGAAGTTGAAAGAAGTATGAGAGTACTTGATGGTGCTGTTGTTGTATTTTGTTCAGTTGGTGGAGTTCAACCTCAATCTGAAACTGTTTGGAGACAAGCTGATAAATATGGCGTTCCAAGATTTGTTTTTGTAAATAAAATGGATAGAGTTGGAGCTGACTTTTTTGCAGTTGAATCACAAATTAAAGATAGATTAAAAGCTAATCCTGTTCCAATTCAAATTCCAATTGGTGCAGAAGAGGATTTTAAAGGTGTTATTGATTTAGTTGAAATGAAAGCAATTGTTTGGAATAACGAAGCAATGGGTGCAGAGTATGAAGTTATTGATATTCCATCTGAACTTCAAGAAAAAGCAGATGAGTATAGAGAAAAGTTAATGGAAGCTGCCGCTGAATCTAGCGAAGAGTTGATGGAAAAATATTTAGAGACTGAAGAGTTATCTAATGAAGAGATTAAAGCTGGAGTAAAAGCGGGTTGTTTAAATATGACAATGATTCCGATGTTATGTGGAACTGCTTTTAAAAATAAAGGTGTTCAAACTCTACTTGATGCTGTTGTTGATTACCTTCCATCTCCAGTTGAAGTTAGAGATATAAAAGGTATCAATGGTGAAACTGATGAAGAAGTTTCAGTTGATTCAACTGACGACGGAAAATTAGCAGGATTAGCATTTAAAGTTATGACTGACCCATTTGTTGGTCAATTAACTTTTACAAGAATCTATAGAGGTGTTTTAACAAGTGGAAGTTATGTATATAACTCTACAAAGTCTAAAAAAGAGAGAGTTGGAAGACTCTTAAAAATGCACGCAAATAAAAGAGAAGAGATTAAAGAGCTTTACGCTGGTGAAATTGGTGCAGTTGTTGGGCTTAAATATACTCTAACTGGTGATACTCTTTGTGCAGAGGGTGATAAAACAATTTTAGAGAGAATGGAATTTCCTGACCCAGTAATTTCGGTTGCAGTTGAGCCAAAAACTAAAGTTGACCAAGAGAAAATGGGACTTGCATTAACTAAACTAGCAGAGGAAGATCCATCGTTCCAAGTTAAAACTGATGAAGAATCAGGTCAAACAATTATTTCAGGAATGGGTGAACTTCACCTTGAAATTTTAGTTGATAGAATGATGAGAGAGTTCAAAGTTGAAGCAGAAGTCGGTGAGCCTCAAGTTGCATATAGAGAATCTATGAAAAACACAGTAGAGCAAGAGTATAAATATGCAAAACAGTCTGGTGGTAGAGGTCAATATGGACATGTATTCTTAAGAGTTGAACCTCAAGAAGCTGGTGCTGGATATGAATTTGTAGATTCAATTAAAGGTGGGTCTGTTCCAAGAGAATTTATTCCTGCAGTTGATAAAGGTATTCAAGAAGCGATGTTAAATGGAGTTTTAGCTGGATTTAAAGTCGAAGATATGAAAGTAACACTTTATGATGGAAGCTACCATGATGTTGATTCTAATGAAATGGCATTTAAATTAGCAGCGTCTATGGGTTTTAAAGAAGCTGCTAGAAATGCAAAACCTTATATTTTAGAGCCTGTTATGAAAGTTGAAGTTGAAACTCCTGAAGATTATATGGGAGATGTAATTGGTGATTTAAATAGAAGAAGAGGACAAGTTGCATCTATGGATGAGCGTTCAGGCGTAAAATTAATTAATGCAATGGTTCCATTATCAGAAATGTTTGGATACTCGACTGATGTAAGAAGTATGTCTCAAGGAAGAGCTAGTTACTCTATGGAATTTGACCATTATGCTGAAGTTCCAAAAAGTGTAGCTGAAGAAATTATTAAAACAAGAAAAGGTTAATAATTAAAGAAAATCTCTCTTTGAGGTTCTCTTTTTATTACTTTTAATTTTGTAAATTACTACAAATAAAAGCTGAACTAAAAGCCCATTGAAAATTATATCCTCCAAGTTCACCCGTAACATTAACAACTTCACCTATAAAATATAATCCTTTAATTAATTTACTCTCCATTGAATTTGGATTAATTTCATCTGTTGAGACTCCACCTTTTGTAACTTCAGCCATAGAGTAACCAAAATTTCCAGCAGGTGCAAAAGAGTAATTTTTTAATTTTTTTAATTTATCTTTTTCATCATTAGTTAATTTATAAATTGGTTTATCTTCTATATTTATACTCTTTAAAAACTCTTTTATAAATCTTTTTGGAAGCGGTAGAAGTGTAGTAATCTGTTTTTTAGAATTTTGTAAAATTCTATCTAGTGAATATTTAGGTAAAAAATCTATTGTCATTTGTCCTTTTTGCCAATAGAGAGATGCACTTAAAATTCCTAAACCACTAATTCCTTTATGGGTAAAAAGAAGTGAATCTCTAAAAATTTTATTTTCAACTTTTATATCAGCAATTAATGAAACTCCACTTAAGTTTTTAAACCAAAATTCATCCTTTTGAACTGTAAAACCGACAAGTGCAGGATTTAGTTTATTTACTTTATGTCCAAAAGATTTAGCAATATTAAATCCAATATCACTAGCTCCAATTTTTGGGTAACTAACTCCACCAGAGGCTACAATTACTTTTTTAGCTAAAAAATTACCTCTATCAGTTTTAATTACAAAACTATCTTTTTTTGAGATAGATAAAATTTTATGATTTAAAAATTGAGGTATATTTTTAATTTCATTTTTAAATATATTTAAAATTTCACTTGAAGAGTTTTTACAAAAATAATATTTTTCATCTCTTATAGTTGCTGTTAAACCTCTCTTTTTTAAAAATGTTAATAGCTCTTTATTACTAAATTGCTCTAATATAGATTTTATAAATACTCTATCACCTAAATAATTTTTTTCACTTAAAAATTTATTTGTAATATTACATTTTCCACCACCTGAAATTTTCATTTTCATTCCAATTTCGCTATTGGCTTCGATTAAAGCTATATTTTTATTTTTAAGGAGTGTTGCAACCATCAATCCACTAGCACCAGCACCTAAAATAATTACATCAAATTTTTTCATCAAATTCAATTTGAAGTTTTGTTTTTTCTTCAATTTTTGCAAATATTTTTCCATTCATATTATTTTCAATTATCATTTTAACCATATAAAGTCCCATTCCAACACCTTTTCCTTGTTCTTTTGTAGTAAAATATGGTTCAAATATTCTATCTAATGTATCTTTTTTAATTCCTATTCCATCATCTTCAATAATTATTATAATTTTCTTATTTTTCTTAAAGATATCAATATCAATAATACCTTTTTGATAGGATTTATCTTTTTCTCGTTTCTCTATAATTGCGTCTTGTGAATTTTTAAGCAGATTAACTATTGATTGTTCAAACTTGGCTAAATAACTAAAAAGTTCTAAATTATCTTTAAATTTTAAATTTATATCTATCTCTTGGCTTTTAAATTGAGCTAATATTAGTGATACAGCGTGTTGTACCGCTAGGCCTACTTCAAAATATTGTTTCTCTTCATCAACTTTAAAAAAATATTTAAAATCATTGATAGTATTACTCATAAAAGTTAATAACTTATTTGCATTTTTTACACTATTTTGTAGATATTTTTCATCTAATTCATCGTAAATAAAAGCATCTTTTATATCACTAATAATAAGTCCTATTGCGTTTAATGGTTGTCTCCAATTATGTGCTATTGCACTTATCATTTCACCCATTGCAACAAGTCTTGATTGTTGAAAAATAATTAAATCTTTCTCTTTATTTTTATTAACTTCTAACTCTACTTTTGTCTCTAAGTTTTTGTGTAAAATTGCATTTTCTATAATAGCAGCAGCGTAACTTGAAATTAAAAGTAGAGCATCTAAATCCTCATCTCCAAATATTCCTTTTTTTCTATTTAAAACTTGTATAACTCCTAGTGTTTCTCTCTTTTTATTTATAACGGGAAGTGCTATCATCTGCCTTGTAACATAACCAGTTGAATTATCAACAGATTTATCAAACTTTTTTTCATCATAAGCATCTGTAATAATTTTTATTTTTTGAGTAAGTGCTACATCTCCAGCAACACCTTTTCCAAGCGGAAGTTTAATAATTTTATTCATCTCTTGTGCAACTTTTGTCCACAAAATTTTCTTTTCTTTATCATAAATATAAATTGAGCATCTATCAGCTTCTGTTACATCTCTTGAAATATCAGCAAGTATATCAACAACTTTATTTAAGTTTTGTTCATTAGAGATAACTTTGCCAAATTCTAATAAAATATTTAATTTATTTTCACAATTCATAGTTTACTCTCTCAAGTATTAACGGATTTTTTTAATCTACTAGCATAAAGTATACCAAAAATCATTTATGCTAAAATGAGGTAGAAATTTTTTGGAGATAATTTATGAAAGCAAAAGAGTTTGAAAAAAAATTAGAGAAAGCAAAAAAAAATTTAGATAAACTTTTAGATTCAAATTTAAGTTTAAGTGATGGTTTGAAATTTTATAAAGAGGGAATAAGTGAACTAGAACTAGCAACTAAAATGTTACAAGATGCAAAGCTTGAATTTGAAGAGTTAAAAAAGGGTGATTAATGGGATATTTTAAGAGACAAATTCAATTATGGGGTGAAGATAGACAAAATTCATTAAAAGATAAATCTATTGCAATAATTGGTTCAGGTGGACTTGGTTGTAGTGTTAGTATAAGTTTAGGCAGTAGTGGAATAGGAAAAGTTTATATAGTTGATTTTGATACAGTTTCACTTCATAACATTCATAGACAGATAGCTTTTAGACTTGATGACGAGAAAAAACCAAAAGCTGAAGTTTTAAAGAATTTAATTAAATCAAGATATGATGGAGTTGAAGTAGAGGCTTTTATTGAGGGAATTGATGAGTTTAGCAAAAGAGAAATAGAGTTAGATTTAATAATAGATTGCACAGATAATTTACCCGCAAGAGCTAAAATTGACGAATTTGCTAAATCAAAAAATATTAATTGGATTTATGGAAGTGTAGAGGAGTTTATGGGACAAGTTTGTCTGTTTGATAAAGCAGTTTTCAAATCTGTATTTAATGTAAAAGATAAAGTTCCTAGTGGCGTAACTCCTCCAATTGTGATGCACTTAGCTTCACTTCAATCTACTTTAGCCTTAAGATTTTTAGTTGGATTGGAAGTTAAAAAAGATTTATTATATTATTTAACTTTTCAAGATGGAGAGTTAAAGACTCAAAAATTTAAATTACCGAGTTGATTTAGGGAAAAAATCCCTAATTTTACTATTTACCGTTATTTTCAGAACTCCCAAAATAGAAACTAAAAATTTGAGCTATAATTGCTGATAAAGCACCTAGTATATACATTAAAACTTCTTTATTATCATTTAATAGTTTATCTACTACAGCTTGACAAAACATTCCATTATCTTTTGCTGCTATTAAAGGGTCAGGTCCTCCACCTGGAAAAAGAACTTTGTAAAATAGAAATAGTGTAAATCCAACTGTTAAAAATGCTAAGCCACCTCTAACTGCTTTTCTAGTTCTACTCTCTTCTCTACTATTACCATTATCTTTTACAATATCGAGTAATTCTCTGGTTTTAATTTTTTCAGCTTTTTGTAATTTTTCTAACTCTTCAACTGTTGCATTGTCAATATCAGCAGATTTTAAATCAGAATTATTTTTTATCCACTCATTCCCCCACTTTTCACCTTTTATATCAATAGCTTCAGCTAAAATATTTAAGCCCTTCTCTCTTAAAGAGTTACATAAATCCATACATTCTCCTAATTTTTTAAATTACCAATATTTAATTAATTATTGATAATGTAAGTATATTTAAAAAAAATGATTATTTTGTGATAAATTTAAAATTTAACTCTATTCCATTTGAAGTATGAATAAATCCATCTATAATTAATTTTTTATTATGAACCATCTTATGATGTTTATTACATAACGCTACTAAGTTACTTTTATGATGAGTGTTTATTAGAGTTGTAGATTGTGGTTTTATATGATGAACTTCCTCTGCAATTTCACCGCAAATTGCACATTTTGTAACTAATACTTTTGAGTTGTATCTTGAAGTTTTTGGAGATTTTAAGAGTCTGTGTAACTCATCTTCCTCTTTCATTATCTCATCTCTTATCTGATATGCTAAATTTAAAAATTGTTTATCTAGTTTTAATGATTTTGCAACTTCAAGTCCATAAACTGCACTACCAGAGCCTAGTGCTAATTTTCTATCATAAATTAATTTTTTATTTGGTTCATCATAAAGCACTTTTAGATGAAAGTGTGCTATATTTGAGAGAGAATTTATTTTTAGCATTTTTGAGAGTTGATGTAGATGTGTTGCAAATATAAAAATACTCTCTCTTTTGGCAAGTTGAATAATTGCTGATGCGACTATTGCCTGACCTGAAGTTGTCTCTGTTCCGTGACTTATCTCATCTCCTAAAACTAAACTTTTAGAGTTTGCCCTAGTTAAAATATCTCTAAGTTCTACCATCTCTATTGCAAATGATGATAATCCTTTAAATATATCATCATCTCCACTAATTCTAGTAAAGAGTGATTCAAAAGGAGAGTATATAAAAGATGATGCTGGTACAAAAAAACCAGCTTGTGCCATAACTACACATAAACCTACAGACTTCATTAAAACACTTTTTCCACTTGCATTTGTTCCATAAACTAATAATCCATCAATAGATTCACTCTTCTCTTTTGCTGAATAAGATATAGTATTTTTACCTAAACTTGACGCATATTTTTTATTGCCTAAAAAAATAGAGTTAGGGATATAAGTAGAATTATAATTAATTTGCTCAATCAATGGATGTCTCAAATCAATAGCTTCAAAAAAACACTCTTTTGCCTCTTTAATAGTTGGTTTTGAGTAGTTATATAAAGATGCTGATTTTGCAGAAGCTTTTATTACATCAATAGTTGATATAAACTCCACTAATTTTTGCATTACAAATTTATATTTTTGATAAAATATCTCTAAATATTTCAGATACTCTTCTCTTAAAATAGTTGATAATTTAACTTTAAGAGAAATTATTTTATCAGAAATTAGAGTTATACCTTCACTTTTAATTTTTGTAATATTAGTTAAAGATTTAAAAGTAAACTCTTTTAATTTATCTCTATTTAGTAGTTTAAATTTTGAATTTGTTAAACTTAAATGATAACCATCTTTTTCATTAAAATCAATTTTTAGATAAAAACTATTTTTCTCTATCATATTAGATATTGTTACTCCTATAAATTCTAATTTTTTAAAATTTTTTTTAATTTCAAAATCTATATCATCAATATTTTTATTTACTCCAACATTAAAAAAAGACTCATCTAATTGATTTAAGTTAAATTTTGCGATTTTTTCCATATTAAAAATAGATAAATATTCATCTCTAAAACTTTTAAAACTATCTTGACTCTTTTTATTTAAAATTAAATTATTTATGGTTTCTATATTTATAGCATTTAATAAATTGAGTAAATTATTAATTGAATTATAAGCTCCGTGAAGATGGCTAAATTCGGCAGGTTGAAGAGTTAAAAGAGATATTTTACGATGAAACCTTTCAATATCACTTATCTCATTTAAATATTTCTCTACATCTTTATAAATTGATAAAAAAGTCTCTATTTGAGAATATCTTTTATTTAAAGTTTGAGTATCAACTATTGGATTTAAGAGTCTATCTTTTAATAACCTTTTTCCCATTGGAGTTGAAGTTTTAGAGAGTAGGCTATATAGGCTATTGACAGTGCTTTCAGCTTCAGAGATTTTATTTGGTACTACATTTAATTGATTAAGTGTTGAAGCCCCTAAATAGAGATAAAAATCATAAATATCTCTCTTAGGTTTATCTATATTTTTGATAATATTTTTATCGTGTTCGCTTACAAATTTTAACATTAAGATATAACTTAGCGTTCCTGTTGGAACTCTCTCTAAGTGTAGTGATTCAATAGGAGTTAAAAAAGATTGCTCATCAAATATAGCTTTTAAAACTTCATTTTGATAATTAACATTTTTCATAATAGATGGAATTTTATCATTAAATATGTGATATGGAATATTATGAATCTCAAAATAATTGATTATCTCTTCGTTACTTAGCTCTATTACATCGAGAGTGTTTATTAAAATCTCTTTTGGATTTATAGCTTTAATTAATTTTAAAATTGCATCGAGACTAAATTGTTTATCATCAAGAGTTCCATAAACTTCTAAAACTGAATTTTTACCAGTTGAGATATCGATATAACTACATCCAACAGTATATATTTTACTCTTTTCCTCTTGTACACAAAGCGAGATTAGATAACTATTATCTTCATTTAAAGAGTTTATTTGTGTTCCAGGGCTGATAACTTTAGTAACTTTTCTAGTAACTTTAGGAAGTGGTGTTATCTGTTCAACTAAAACGATAGTAAATCTATTTAATTTAAGCAAAATATCTAAATATCGCTCATAAGAGACAGTAGGCACTCCACAAAGAAGAGGATTTTTACGAGAATTATCCAATATAGATTTATCTTTTCTAGTTAATTGAATATTTAATATGTTTGAGACTTCTTTAGCTTTTCCTAATTTTTCACTTTCATTATCAACTCCATAAACTTCATAAAAACTTCCAATTTCTATTAAAACAATAACATCAACACCATATTTTTTTTCATATTCTATCTGATAATCAAAATAATCATCAATTAAACTTTTTTTTTTTGACATTAAAATCCTAAAATTTTTTTGAAATTATAGTATAATTTGGTAACACTAAAATTTAAAAAAAAGGATAAATCCTGTCAGATTTAACATTAATTCTTTTAAGTGCAGGAGATTCTAATAGATTTGGGCAAAAAGTGAAAAAACAGTGGCTTAGAATAGGAAGTATTCCACTATGGTTTTTTGTTGCTAATAGATTTAAATCATTTTATAATTTTAACAATATTATTATTACTTCAAATGAAAATGAGTTAGAGTATATGAAGAAATTTGCTGATTTTACTTTTATAAAAGGAGGCAAAACTAGACAAGAGTCTTTAAATAATGCACTTAGTTTTGTAGAGAGTAAATTTGTAATCGTAAGTGATGTAGCAAGATGTTGCATTGATAAAGAAATGATTTTAAGGGTTATTAACGCAAGAGAAAATAGCGATTGTATAGCTCCATTTTTAAGTGTCTCTGATACTGTCACATTTCAAAACAATACAATAGACAGAGATAGCGTAAAACTTATCCAAACTCCACAACTCTCAAAAACTTCAAAATTAAAAGAGGCACTAAAGAGTGATATAATTTTTACCGATGATAGTAGTGCTATTCAAGCAATTGGTGGAAGCGTTACTTTTGTAGATGGTTCAAGCGAAGCTACAAAATTAACATTTATTGAAAATTTAAATGAATTAAAGTGTTTAAAAGCTCCATCAAATGATATTTTTGTTGGAAATGGTTTTGATGTACACGAATTTGAGGCAAATAAAGAGATGAGGTTAGGTGGAGTTAAAATTGATATAGATTATGGTTTTAAAGCACACTCTGATGGAGATGTATTAATTCACTCTTTAATTGATTCAATGCTTGGTGCTATTGGAGCTGGAGATATTGGAGAATTTTTTCCTGATACTGATATAAAATATAAAAATATAGATTCAAAAGTGTTATTGAGTGAAATTGTAACATTTATAGGCTCTCTAGGGTATGAAATAACGAATATAGATGTTACTATTATGGCTCAAAAACCTAGATTATTAAATTATAAAGTTAAAATTAGAGAATCTATTGCAAAGTTGTTACAAATTGAAAAGTATCAAGTCAATATAAAAGCTACTACAACAGAAAAATTAGGTTTTATTGGAAGAAGTGAAGGTGTAGCGGTATTAAGTACAGCAAATTTAAAATTTTTTAATTGGATGGATAGATGAAAGTATTAATTGTAGAAAATGAGATTTATTTAGCACAAAGTATATATTCAAAACTATCTGAAATTGGTTATACTCCTGAAATTGCTACAACACTTAAAGAGGCAACTAAAGAGGAAAATTATGATATAGTATTACTCTCCACAAATGTTTCAGGTCAAAATTTTTATCCTATAATTTCAAAACATAAAAAAGCTATTATTATTTTAATGATTTCATATATTAGCAATGATACAGTTAGCAATCCTCTTCAAGCTGGGGCAAATGATTATATAGTAAAGCCATTTATGATGGAAGAGTTAATTAGAAAAATTGAGCATTTCATCGATTATGAAAAGTTAAAAAAAGATAATCAAGCTCTCCATAATTATATAGATTTTTCATTTGAAGATATTATAAAAGAGAATTTAGAAATTAATGTAAGAGACAATTTACCTCTTTTAGTTAAAACAAATTATCAGAAATACGCTGATGCTTTTACATTTCATTATGCTAGAGTAAATAAAAGGAGCATAGAATTTATATCTTTAAGTAACCCTGAATGGAAAGAAAATTTTTACTCAATTGCAAGAGCAAGAGAGTGTATCATATATTTAGCTCCTTTTCAAAATGTTAAAAAGAGTGATAAAAAAGATATAGTGGAAGTAATTAAAGGCAGAAATGTAATAGTCTCAAGCTTAGATAGTGCAGATGAGTTACCAATTAACACAGTTGAGTTAAAGAGTGATAATAGAGTATTTGATAAAGGAAGTGTACTCTCAATTGATGACTATATAAAATTTGTAGTTGTAAATTGTCAAAATAAGTATCCTGATACAGAACTAAGTAAAAAGCTAGGAATTAGTAGAAAAAGTTTATGGGAGAAGAGAAAAAAGTATGGAATCATTAAGAAAAAATAGAGCAATTTATATTGATAAAGAGGCAATTTCAACTCTAGCTTTAGCAAAAGAGGGGCTGTTAAAACCTGTAACTTCTTTAATGAATCAAAGAGAGGCTAATGAAGTTGATGAAAAAGGGATTTATAAAAATAAAACTTTTCCATTTTCATTTATTTTAGCTCCAAGTGGTAAAAAGAATGAAGAGATTTTAAAAAGTATAAAACCTAATGAAATATTAGATTTAATTTGTGAAAATAGAAAATATGGTGAAATAGTAGCTAAAGAAGTTTTTATAATTGACCCACTAAAGAGAGTAGAAAAAATTTTTAAAACTTCAGACATAACTCACCCTGGAGTTAAAGAGACTATAAAAAGGCTAGGAAAATATGCTATTTGTGGAGAGTATGAAGTTGATTTTGATGAAATTAAAAAGAATAAAGCTATAATTTCTAAAGCTAAAAAAGATGCAAATGCTTCTGATATAACAGCTTTAATGATGGCTATAAAACCACTCCATAGAGCTCACGAACGACTTATTAGATTAACCCTAGAAAAGACTGACTTAGTAGTTATATTTTTATTAAAACCTTATAAAGATGATGTTTTATCATACTCTCTTAGATTAAAAACACTAAATTATTTTGTAAAAAATTATCTTCCAAAAAATAGAGTAGTAATCGTTCCACTTGAAAATACTTATATATTTGCAGGAAATAATGAAGTTATTTTAAACAGTATAGTAGCTAAAAATTTTGGGTGTTCAAAAATTGTAATTGGACAAAATCACGCCGGAGTTGGAATGTTTTATGATAGAAATTCTCTTAAATCAATTTTTGATACAATAAAAGGGATTAATATTGATATTGATATTGCACACGAATTTGTCTATTGCAATTTATGTAAAACTTTAGTTAGTATTTCAACTTGTCCACACGGACAACACCATCATATACATTATCACTCAAACTCTATACTAGAACTTTTAACAGAGGGTCTTCTTCCACCAGCAGTTTTAGTTAGAAAAGAGATATCAGCAATAATTTTAAATCATATATTTCCAAATAGATTTAAAAATTTTGAAAAACTATATGACGATATAGTACCATCAACTGGACTTTTAGAGCATCACAATGAAAAAGATTTTTATATAGAACTTATGAACCTCTATCAAACTACATCTCTAACTTAAACTCTTGAGGAGTATTTTATGGCAAAAATAAATATAATAGCAAGAAATAAAAAAGCATTTCATGATTATGAAATTTTAGAAAAATTTGAAGCTGGAATTGAATTATTGGGGAGTGAAATTAAATCTATTAGACTTGGTAGAGTTAATTTAAAAAATAGCTTTGTTAAAATAATGAAAAATGAAGCTTTTTTATTTGAAGCACATATCTCATATTTAAATACTACAAATCCACATTTTAAACCAGATGAAAGCCGACCTAGAAAATTACTTTTACATAGAAAAGAGATTGATAAATTAATGTCTAAAGTAAAATTAGGTGGATTAACAATTGTACCACTTTCACTTTATTTTAATCAAAAAAATTTAGCAAAAGTAGAAATAGCTTTAGCAAAAGGTAAAAATGCCTCGGATAAGAGAGTTACTCTAAAAGAGAAAGATTTAAAAAGAGAGGCACAAAGAGCGATGAAAAGGGATTATTAGGGATTAAATAAAAGAGTGAATCTATCCCCTAATCCCTAATTCTCTATTTATTTTATTTTTATCAAATCCACAAATCCATCTACTTCCAACTAATATAACAGGTACACCACGACAGCCGTGTTTTTCACAATCGGCTTTTGCTCTTTTATCTTTTGAAACATCAATAGTTCTAAATTTAATTTGATTCTTTTTAAAATGATTTTTTGCCACTGTACACCATTGACATCCAGGGCTTGTGAATAAAACTACGCTTTTTTGCATTATATCTCCTTATAAACTTTATTTGAAAGGCAAATTATATCACCTATTTTTTTGTCTATTAATTTTGAAACTACATTACATTTGACTTTAAATAGAAAATAACTCTTTTTATCAACTAAATTAATCATAGTTTCAAAATTTCCCATTCCTTTTGCAATTACAAAATCAGCTCTTTCATAAATTTTTCTAAAATTTTTATTTGCTAATTCATATATAAATCCAGCACTTGCTACTCCACTATCAACTAAATTACAAATTTCACCAACACCACTTAACTTAGCTTCCTCATAAGTAATATCATTAATAATAGGTTTTCCTCTAGTAGCATAATTTATTTTTAAATTTGGATAAAGTTTAATTAAAGTCTCTATCAATATTTTATCAAAGATATTTTCACCTGCATTATCAGCTAAAATAACAATCTCTTTTGCACTCTCTAAATCATCTTTTAAATTTTGAAAATTATCAATTGTAAAATCAGTATTAAAAATATTTTCTAATTCATTACTTAAATCAAAACTCTTTTGAGTTGCTAAATCAAGCACATTTCCTGCAACACTTATTTTAATAGCTGTTAATAATTTATTGTTAGATTTTCGAATTTTTTCTTTTAAAAGTGGTACAAAATTTTCAGCTTGTAAAATTGCGTCTGCTTTTTGTTCTTTATATAAATCATTCCTATTTAAAAGTTTTGAAATAGTTCCATAAATATCAATTGCATGTTCAGGTGGGGATTTATCATAATTTAATTTATATATTTTTTCTGTTAATTCATTTATAACTTTTCGTGAGGTCTCTTCATCTATTTTTAAATTTTTTAAGACATTTAAAGTTTGCTGAAGTAAGCAAACTTTACACTCTGCTTGAATATTCATTTAATTATTTTCATTTTTATTTTTATCTAATTTATTTCCAGTTTCAATCGCTTTACCCCACATAAGCTTATATTTTCTCTTAATAGATGCGATTTCATCTTGTGAATATTTAAGTTGCTCATTTAGAGTCTCTATTGTACTTCTATCTGAATCATAAAGTTCTTGCATTTGAAATAGTGCCTCTTTTAAAAATTGATTCTCATTTTTTAAAACATCTAGCGTTTCATCTTTACTACTTATAACTTTTTCATGTAGATTTAAAATTGTACCGATAGTTTTCTCTAAAAAATCAGTTCCTTGAAGTTTAACTTCCTCTTCAACTGATATATCACCTTTTTTATCAGAAGAGGATACAAGTGCATTTGCACCACTTGACGCCTCTATAAAAACTTTTCCATTATCATTTTTAGAGTTTAATTTATCATCTGCTATTAACTTTTGAACTCTATCTTCACTTAAATTTGTAAGTTTACAAAACTCCTCAATTGTTAGCCAAGTTTGCATAAGTTTTCCTTTAAATTCTTACCTCTATCTCTTTTGAATCACTCTCAACCTTTTTTGCTTGCATAACTCTATCTTCACTAAGTTTAACAGCTAATTCACTATCGCTTAGTGCTAAAATTTGCATTGCAAGATATGCACTATTTATAGCCCCTGCATTTCCAAGTGCAACAGTTCCAACAGGCATCCCTTTTGGCATTTGAACAGTGGCAAGCATTGCATCCATTCCATCCATAGCCCCACCTTTTAATGGAACTCCAATAACAGGTTTAGTTGTCATTGCAGATACTGCACCAGCTAAGTGTGCAGCCATTCCAGCAGCACAAATAAATACTTTTGAGCCTCTTTTTTCAGCATCAATTACATAATCTTTTGTTCTAGCAGGTGTTCTGTGGGCTGAACTAATAATCAACTCATATTTAACACCAAAACTCTTTAGTGTATCACCACACTTCTTCATAACTTCATAATCACTTTTACTACCCATTAAAATTGAAACAAAACTCATTTTCTCTCCTTAATTAAAATTATTTAAAAAATTTTGGAAATTATCTAAAAACTTATTATGTTTAATATCAAAACATTTGTCAATATCTTTTTTGTTAAAAGCCCTTGATATAGAACAATTTTTCTCTTTAGGGTCTATCTCTTTACAACAATAAGAGTTTAAATAAACATCCACCCAATATTTAATAGCTAATTTTTCAATTTGATAATCATTAATATCTAAATTTTTACAAGAATCTTTAAAATTATCATAAAAACACTCTGCTACTTTAGAATCTAAAGTTTTACTCTCTTTAAGCAAAAATTCTATCTCTTTAAAATCTTCACAAATAAAAGTAAAAAGTTTTATCTCATCTTTATACTCTTTAAAAACATCACTAAATATTTTCTCTAACTCTTTTTGTCGTTCACTTTTACTCTTATTATCTAAATCACCTATTATACCAATTCTATTTATATCTATTAAATTTTTTTCATATTTCTCTAATAGCTCTTTTAGTTTATATTTAAAATTATGAAACCCACCACTAGATTTAAATTCACAATTTATATCACTACATATATTCTGTAACTCAAAGTCCATATTAAATATTTTTTTTATAATAAAACGATAAATTGATAAATCATCACTTCCCTCAACTAATATAAAGTTTGTTTTCATCTTAAAACACTTGTTTCTTCAATATTTTTAATATGTGCAAGTTGATATTCTATAAAACCTTTCTCTTTCTCTTGAAATTTCATACGATTTTTTCTATCTTTAATTAAAGTAAGAAGTTTACAATTCTCTTCATCTTTTGTAACTTCATAAAAGTATTTTATCATCTCTATTGAGTGAGTTGTAGCTATAATTTGACAATTTGTAATTTTTGAAATTTCTAAAAGTTTTGACCAAAACTCCTTTTGATTTTCATAATGAATTCCATTTTCTATTTCATCAATTAAAATAGTTTTATTTTCACTTGCAAGTATTCTACTAAATATATTAAATATTGATTTTATTGCATCACCAAAAAATGATATTGGTAAAACTAAGTTATTTTGAATTAAATATATATTAGCTTTTTTATTATCAACTAAAATTTGAATATCTTCTATTTCATTATCTATAACTTTTAAACACTTAATTAAATCATTTTTTTTATTTTTTTTAATAATTTCTGAAAAATATTCAGCTAAAATTTCTCCATCTAATTTTTGATTTGATGAAATATATATTAAATTTGTTTCTAATATTGTTATAACATTTGTTTTTGTAAATTCTAATATACCAGCTTTTAAGTCAAAAGTTTTATTATTTATAGTAATTAAACTATTTTTTTTTAAATCTAAATTCGTAAATGAATTTGTAAGTTTAGTAGTATCACTATTCCTTTCAATATAAATATTTCGTAACGCATTCATTTTATCTAAACCTAAATACATCGCCTCCAAAAGATTAGTTTTCCCAACATTATTTTTTCCAGTAATTAAGTTAAGTCTTCCAAATCCATCAAATTCAAATCCATCTAAATTTTTATAATTTGAAATCTTAATACTCTTAATCATTACTTTTTAACTCTCTTCTAAAAAAACTAAATTTAGGTAAATTTATTGGTAATTTTATTTTATTTATATTTCCACTATGTATAGTTTCAAAACTTTTACCTGTAATATTTTCAAGTTTTTTAAATTTTATAAAAAAGTTATTATTTTCTTTTTTTATTTCGCCTATTTCATTATTTACTATTATTTCTATATCTTCTTTTGGTAACACTAACTCATAAAAGATATTTATTTCAACTTTACCTTTTGATAAAAAACTCTCTCCACTCTCATCAACTATCGCTTCAACTTGATAAGTTCCTTCACTTAGCGTTGTAGTTAAATTTTGAGTCTCATTTTTTTCATAAGGTCTGCTAAATAAATACGCATCAGTATAGCCTCTATTCTTTAGAGTATTTAATTCATTCTCATAAACTTTTGGATTAAATTTACCTGCATAAAATTCATCAATTGCTCTTCTATATGTTTTTGCTGTAATTGCTGTGTAGTATGGACTTTTTGTTCGCCCTTCGATTTTAAGGGAATCTATAACACCACTCTCTAAAATTTTATCAACATAATTTATTAAATTTAAATCTTTAGCATTCATTATGTAAGTGCCATCTTTATACTCTTCAACTCTAAACATACTTTCACTATCAGGAGATTTTATATATATTTCATTATTATTAACTTTTATTAACTCTTCAGTTTTTGGCTCTTTTACAAACATATCATAATCAAATCTACAATCATTGGCACAACTTCCACGATTTGGAACTCTCCCACTTTGAACTGAACTAATTAAACATCTGCCACTATATGCAAAACACATACTTCCGTGTACAAATATCTCTAACTCTAATTTAGGAATTTTTGTTTTTATCTCTTTGACATCACTTAAACTCATCTCTCTTGCTACTATTATTCTACTAACTCCAGCTTCATAGTAAAACTCGGCATCCAAATAATTTAATACATTTGCTTGAGTTGATAGGTGAATTGGAATATGTGGAGCAATTTTTTTGGCTAATTTTATAACACCTGGAGTTGAGATAATAAAAGCATCAGGATTCATTTTTGCCATTTTTTCAATATGATTAGTTAATAGCTTTATTTGTGAATTAAAAGGAAATCCATTTATTGTTACATATATCTTTTTATTATGAGAGTGAACATATTTTATAGCATCTTCAAAACTCTCATAACTAAACTCTTTACCTGAACGAGTCCTTAGTGAAAAGTGGCTAACACCACCATAGAGTGCATCTGCTCCATACTCTATTGCAATTTTTAATTTTTCAAAATTTCCAGCAGGAGTTAAAAGTTCAACCAAATATTAACCCTTTTTTCCAAAAGCTGCAATTAATGCTTCCATATCATCATCATCTACTACATCTTCAGTATCAGTGTCTCCTTGAATATGCACAGCTGAGCTAACTCTTTTACTATCATCAATTTTTCCCTCAAAGAGTGAATTCATATATTTTGTTAATGCTCGCATTACATTAATAACTCTCTCAATTTTTTGTCTATGAATATCTTGATATTGCATCACATCCATAGCCATCATAACTTCATCACTACCCATTTGTGAATTAGAAACTGTCGTATCTAATTTTTTAACTGCTGCTTTTATATCATCTATTGATGTTTTAAAAGCTTCAACATTAGGGAATTTTTCACTTAATTTTTGAAATATTTCTAAATTATTATTTAAAACACCTTGTGCATCAGCAGCGTCACCTTCAATATCCATAAGCATTGTACTGATAGCTTCTAGTTTATCAAAAATTTCTGTTGCCTTTTCTTCTGAATCCCTTGTCACATCATCTAATTGATGAACAACTTTATAATCATCTGTCGGTGGTGCTGGAGGCCAAATTGCACCATCTGGCTTTAATTTATAATCATCAGCATTATGTCCATCTTTGACTTTCATATCTTCTTTAGGTTCTTCTTTAGGTTCTTCTTTAGGTTCTTCTTCTAATGCATCTAAATCTAAATCTCCCCCACCTGCCATTAAAGCATCTAATTCTTCTTGTGTCATAAAAGCTCCTACTTTTATTGATAATTAAAAAATTATAGACTATTTCTTATATAATTCCATTTAAATATCGGATAAAATTATAAAAAGGTAACTAATGATAGTAGATTTACATAACCATACCCCTCTCTGTAATCATTGTGAGGGAATTCCTAGAGAATTTATAAAAAAAGCAATTGAAGAGAAAATTGATATTTTCGGTTTTAGTGATCACGCTCCAATGAAATTTGATAAAAAATATAGAATGAGTATGAGTGAAATTGAGAGTTATGAAATAGATATAAAAGAGTTAAAAGAAGAATTTAAAAATAATATAGAAATTTTAATTGGTTATGAAGTTGATTTTTTACATAATTATATGGAAGAGAAAATTTTAAAAAGAGATGTTGATTATTTAATCGGTTCAATTCATTTTATAAATAAGTGGGGATTTGATAATCCTGAATTTATTGGAGAGTATCAAAATAGAGATATTGATAAAATATGGGAAGAGTATTTTGATTTAATAAAAGAGATGGCAAAAAGTGAATTATTTGATATAGTTGGACATTTAGATTTAATTAAAGTTTTTAAATTTTTACCTAAAAAAGATATAAGAGTTATTGCTAAAGAGGCACTTAAAGCCATAAAAAAGGCAAATATGTCAATAGAGATTAATTCAGCGGGACTTAGAAAACCAATAGCAGAACAATATCCGTCAAAAGAGCTAATGGAACTTATATATGATTTAAATATAGATATTACTTTTGGAAGTGATGCACATTTAATAGACCAAATTGGATTTAAAAAAGATGAAGTTTTAAGCTTAGTTAAAAAGATAGGATTTGATAAATGTGCTATTTATAGAGAAAGAGAAAAAATAATGGTTACTATTTAATCAAAAATTATATTTTTAAATTAATTAAATTTTGATATAATCAATTTAAATTATACTAAATAGGAGAAAAAATGAGTGATATTCAAAAGTTTTTTAAAACTTGTGAAGAGAATGAGATAGAATTTGTAGATTTTAGATTTACAGATATTAAGGGTATATGGCACCATGTATCTTACTCTATGAAAGCTGTAGATGAGGATTTATTTGAAGATGGTTTACCATTTGATGGTAGTTCAGTTCCTGCGTGGCAACCAATTAACAAATCAGATATGATTTTAATTCCTGATGCTGCAAGTGCATTTATTGATCCATTTCCAGCAGAGCCAACAATTGTTGTTTTTTGTGATGTTTATGATATTTATAAAAATGAGCTTTATGAAAAATGTCCTAGAAGTATTGCTAAAAAAGCACTTAAATATTTAGAATCAACAGGACTTGGTGATGTAGCTTATTTTGGACCTGAAAATGAGTTCTTTGTATTTGATAATGTAAAAGTTAAAGATGATATAAATTGTCAATATTATGAAGTTGATACAGTAGAGGGTGGATGGAATTCTCACGTTGAATTTGGCGAAGAGTTCAACACAGGACATAGACCTGGAACAAAAGGTGGATATTTTCCAGTAGCACCAGTTGATTCAATGGTTGATTTAAGAGCTGAAATGGTTAAAGTTTTAGAAGAGGTTGGACTTGAAACTTTTGTTGTTCACCACGAAGTTGCACAAGGTCAAGGTGAAATTGGTGTTAAATTTGGAACATTAATTGAAGCTGCCGATAATGTACAAAAATTAAAATATGTAATTAAAAATATTGCTCACATAAATGGTAAAACAGCAACTTTTATGCCAAAGCCACTTCACGGGGATAATGGAAATGGAATGCATTGTCATCAATCAATTTGGAACAATGGTGAAAACACATTTGCAGGTGATGGTTATGCGGGATTAAGCCAAACAGCATTACATTATATTGGTGGAGTTTTAAAACACGCTGGAAGTTTAGCAGCATTTACAAATGCTTCAACTAACTCTTATAAGAGACTTGTTCCTGGATTTGAAGCACCTTCAATTTTAACTTACTCTTCTCAAAATAGAAGTGCATCTTGTAGAATTCCTTGGTCAAAAGAGGGAAATACAAAAGCAAAAAGAGTTGAATTTAGATTTCCAGATAGTACAGCTAATCCATATTTAGCATTTAGTGCAATGCTTTTAGCTGGAATTGATGGAATTCAAAATAAAATTGAACCAGGTCAGCCAATGGAAGAGGATTTATTTGAACTTAGCCTTGATGAAATTAGAGAAAAAGGTATTAGACAAATGCCACATACTCTAAGAGGTGCAGTTGAGTCTATGCTTGATGATAAAGATTATTTAAAAGCTGGTGGCGTAATGAGTGAAGATTTTATTCAAACTTATCAACACTATAAATATGAAACTGAAATTTGGCCTTGGGAAGCTAGACCACATCCATTTGAGTTTATTTCAACTTATTCTTGTTAGAATCATAGAAGCGATTTTTTCGCTTCTATCTTATATTTTACTCTTCTGGATATTCACAACGCTTTGGAATTGTGTATTCTTTAAAAATAATCTCTTTATTAGTTTTTGGAATTGTTACAAAAGTTACTGGAGAAGTTAATGCGTTACCTGCAGGACAGCCATAACCAACTAGAGTATTTTCAATTTCAACCTCTATGTAATATTCATACTCTTTAATTGATTTAACTTTTATATCATATCCTGTTGAACCTTTTAAGCCTAAAAATAGAGTTAAAAGTGTCTCTTTCTCAAAATCAATAAAAGGTAACTCTTTATCAACTCCAACTGGATTTATATGATTTTGATATAAATATTCAAAAACTTTTAAATTTTGAACTACTTCTAATCTTTTATATGTATTATAAGCAGTTTCACCATAGTTATTTATCAAATCAATTTCTCTAAAAGATAGTTCTAAAAAAGTCTCATTTATATCAATATCTGTTTGCTTTCCATACATAGTGCAACCTTCTATCTTAATCTTTTCATTAAGAAGCACCTCTTTTCCAGTTTTTGGTATAGATATAAATTCAATATCTGCAAATAAATTATCTTCTAAATAGTTACAACCACCAATTCTCATACGAGTCTCTATAGATATTTCTGTATAACTAAGATAATCTTTAACCTCTTTTACATAAGTATCTAAAGAGTATTTATACTCATTACTAGTTCTTAGTATTAAAACAGAGTTATTATTAAAATCTACATCTGGAGTTGGATTGTTATGAACATAATTTAAATATATTTCACTAAAAGCCTCTTTAGTATAAATCATTTCGAATCTTTTACTATTATTAAAATCGTCTATAATAGGACTATTATCATCTGATAATCTGTATGGTAGTATATATTTAGGAGGATTTACATAGCAATCACCATCAGCTTGAATCCAAAATCCCATAGCTATATCTAAATAGTTTAGAGTATTTTCTTGTATATTATTTGGTTTATAAATTTGCCAAGATGAATTGGTATCATCATATCTCCAAATACTTTTTACACAACTGTTATCAAAATTATTCATATCCTTAATATTTTCAACAACCCCAATCATTTGCCATCCATCTCTTATTGAATAATTATAAGCATAAAGTGAAGTTATAAATATTAAAAAAGTTAAAAAATATTTTTTCATTGATTTACTCCTGATTAATAGTAGCCACTAATCTTAAATATCTATTTCATAAGTTCCAATTTTATTTAACATTAGTTTTTTACTTAAATTCTACAATAAAGTAGTAAGTATATTATAATATATTAAAATGATATTTTTGTGATAATTTAAAACAAATTTTAATGAATTATTTCATTTTTTAATCACAAATTAGTGATTTTTATAAATTATGAGGATTAAATTTAGTTAAGTGCAAAAGAAATTACACTTAATTTATTAGTATATTTTTAATACACTTTCTTGAATTTTCTATACAGTCATTGAAACCAACTCCATAATAAGCATTTGAATTTAAATATAAGCCTTTATGTTTTTTTAATTTTGTGAAAATTTTATTAACTTTTTCTGTATGCCCAATAGCATAATTTGGAATCGCTTCACGCCACTGTTTTACAAAAGCTTTATCAGGAATTTCGTTTATATCCATAGTGTTTTGTATTCCTCTTCTTGCAATCTCAATTAACTCTTCACGAGATTTAAGTGCTAAATCTCTATTTCTAACTCCACCTATCATAACTCTTAGACTTCTATTTTTTTCATTTGCTCTGTCATTAAAAATAGAACTATCCCAAAGCACTCCTAAAATATCTTGGCGAGATGCGGTTGTAGTTAATAATCCAAATCCATTTAAATCAAAATATGGTTCATCATATCCAAAGCTGACAATTGACATAGGTGTATACTCAATTGAGGCTAAATCATACGCAATATCTCTATCTATTTTTCTAATTAATCTAGCAGTTGTATTTGACGGAGTTGAAAAGATGACTTTATCAAATTCAAGAGAAAATTTTTTCGTTAATTTTTCTGTTTCAAATTCAACACTATATCCACCATTTAAACTTTTATTAACTTTATTAACTTCAGTATCTTTAAAAAGCTCCATTTTTAATTTTGACTCTAAAAGATTTATAAATGAACTCATTCCACCTTTAAAACTTGTAAGAACTCCACTTGGACCTGTGTCAGATTTTTTCTTAGCTAACATTCCACGAAAAAGTCCACCGTACTCTTTTTCTAACTCAACAACTTTTGGAAATCCAGCTTGAACTGATAATGCTTTGGGAGTTGAGGCAAATATTCCAGCACTCATAGCATCTAAAAATATATCTGTAAACTCTTTTCCAACCCTTCTGTATCCGAAACTTTGAAGATTCTCATCACTATCATCTTTTTTAGTTTTTCTAAAATATTCACTTAAAACTCTTAATTTTCCAGAAAAACTTAAAAGGTTAGTTTTCAAAAAATCTTTTGGATTATCAGGTAATCTATGAAGTCTGTTTTTATGAAAAATATATCTGATTCTAGCACTATCATTACTTTTTAAAATTAAATCATCTCCACCAACTTCATTAATAAAATCAAAAGTTAAAGGTTTATTTGATAAAAAGCCATTACTTCCACTCTCAAATAGATAATCTTCTACTTTATCAGTTTTTATTTTTCCACCTAAATAATCATCTTTTTCAAATAGAAAAACTTTAGCATCAGGTATTAATTTATTTAAATAAAAAACTGTTGATAAACCGCTAATTCCTCCACCAATTACAGCTATTTTCATAATATTCCTTATTTATTTTTTTAATAATTTTAATTTTTTATCTAAATCTTTTTTATAACTATCAGCTAAAAAATTCATCTCAAAAAGTGAATCTATTAACTCTCTATATTTTCGTGGATTTATTAAAATTTTAGTAGATTTTTCTATACTAATATTGCTTTTTCTATTAATTAACTCTATATCTGTATCTCTTTTTATATTTCCCTCTTTTAAGACTCTTGCATAAAAACCTGTTGCATTATATTTATTTACAAATTCAAAGAGACTCTTATCATAAAGTTTACTAATTTTCCAACACGGTTGCCTAGGTTGTGTAAGTTCAATCTCTATTTCACCAATTCTATAAACATCACCTATAAAAGCATTAATTTCATTTAATCCTAAAACTACAAAATTTTCTCCAAATGAGCCAAATTTTAAACTTTTTTCAAACTCTTTTCTATATTTTTCATAATTTTTAAGAGAATATAAGAGTATTGCTTTATCAACTCCACCGTGATGTTTTTTATCTGCTTGTTCATCTCCAATTAAACCACTTTTTAATAATTTAATCTCATTGTTTAGGGGAGTCTTTATATAACCACTCTTAAACTCTTTAGTATTTATATTATACTCTCTAATCTTTCCACTTAAAACCTCTACAAGTTTACTCATTAATTCATCTTTTTATTTACATTTTACCATAACATAAATTAATATTTAAAAAAGTTCAAAATCATCCTCATCATCTTGATTTTCAACTTCTGTATTTTTCAAAATAGCTTCAATCTGCATACAAGAGCTTAAAAGAGAACTATCTAAATAGTGAACATTTTCCGTATCTTGTTCTACAAATATTATTTTTCTCCATTTTATAATATCTTCTTTAAGTAACTCTAATAAAATTGTTAATTTTTTGATATTTTTACTCTCAATTTCAGACACATCTTTTACATCAGAAATATTTTTAGAGAGTGTAGTAAGAGCAAATCCTATCGCTTCAAATTCATAAAAAGTATTGCTAATTCTCTCTGCGTAATTTAATATTGTATTTCCTAAATCTTGTAAATCTTCTAAATTAAATTCATCATTTTCTAAAAATATAAGTGAAGAATCCCACTCATCTTCTATCTCTTCCATCTCATCTAAATCACTTGATATATCAATATCTAAAGCCTCTATATAATCTTTTGCACTTCTAGTACCATCTAAAATACTTTTTTTAAGAAGTTTATGTTTCACCTCATCTTTTGGTTTTTTATCTTCTTTTATCTCTATTTTTTTTTGAATTTTTTCTTCAGTTAAATTTTTTTCTAAAGATATAATAATGTGTTCATTATCTTCGACTTTTTCTATATTTATTCTTATATTTCTATCAAGTGGACAAAAAGATGAAATTTCATTTAAACTATTTTTTGTACATTGATTAACTACTACAATAAAATTTAATCTATCACTGTCATTAGTTATTTTTACTTCAGCTTCAGATTTTGACATCATAATTTTTCTTAATATATCTTTTGCAAAATCTATAAATTTACCAGATTCATAAATATCAATCATTTCATCATTCATAGAGATATTAATAAGTTTTGCCCAAACTAATTCAAAATCTAAATTTGATTTTACAATTACTCTATTTTCGCTAATAATTTTTTTTATTAATCTAAGTAACTCTTCATCAACACTTTTTAATCTCAATTTAGAGGTATCAATTCCTCTTCTCTCTGCATTTACAAATTCATAAATTAGATAAATTATCTCTTCGTGCATACTTTTTGGATTTTTAAATCCCTCTAATAAATTTAAAATTACTGTGGCAAATCTCATATCTTTATAGAGTTTTATAGTTTTATTTAAAGTTTGATGTTTTATTGTAGTTGATAATATCGCTAAGACTGATTTCATATCTAACTTTTTTTGAATTTGAATATTTATTTTATAAGACAAGGCTTCTAAAATAGCAATCATCTTTAGTGCTGTATTTTGAGATGAGTAAAAAGATACAAAAGATTTTATAAATCTATTTGTATAACTTCCAATAAATTGATTTTCGTGAGAAATCGTGCTATTAATAGCCTCTTTTAATTGCTCTTTATCGAATTTACTCGAAGAGATATGCTCTATATGATGAAGTGGAATTTTATTTTTAATAAATGTTTTAGTAAGGTTTGAAAAAATTATAATTGGAATATCTTCTGTTACAATACTTCTTTTTAAACTATCTATTAAGTTAAAATTATTCATATTTAAGTCTGATAAATTTAAAAATATTAAATTTGGTAACTCTATTTGAGATAACTCTAATGCATCTTTAATATTTGAAATCATAATCTCAAATTTAAAATTATCCTCTATAAACTCTTTTAAATTATTCTCTTTAAATTCCTTGTCTTTAACAATTAATATTTTTATCACATTTTCTCCTTAATGATACTGCATAGTTACACAATGTAAACTTCCGTGTTGTTTAATTAAAACACTACAATCAATGGCTATGATTTTTCTATTTGTAAAATTTTTTTTAAATATATTTATAGCTATTTTATCATTAATATCATTATAAGTTGGAACTAATACAGCATTATTTATAATTAAAAAATTTGCATAAGTTGCAGGAAGTCTATCTCCTTCAAAATATTTAGCTTCTGGCAAAGGAAGAGCAATTAAATTAAATTCACTTTTCTTTAATTCATCTTCCATTTTTAAAAGTGCATTATAATGCTCATCATTTTTATCATAACACTTTGTATAAATGATGGTATTCTTATTTATAAATCTAGCTAGTGTATCTATATGAGAATCTGTATCATCTCCTGCTAAATATCCATAATTTAGCCATATAATTCTATCTATTCCAAAATACTCTTTTAATTTATTTTCAATTTCATATTTTGATAAGTGTGGATTTCTATTTGACTCTAGTAAGCATTTAGTTGTAGTTAAAATTACTCCATTGCCATTTGAATCTATACTTCCACCCTCTAATATAATATCTTTAGTCTCTAAGTCTCTATTATTAAAAATGTCCATCTCATTTAGTTTCATAGTTATTTGATTATCAAAATTTGAAGCAAATTTTAGTCCCCATCCATTAAAACCAAAGTTTAAAATTTTAGCTTTAGATTCTTCAAAAATTGTAATTCCTCCAAAATCTCTTGACCAAGTATCATTTGAATCTATTTCAGCAAAAATAAAATTTTTATTTAATGGAATAATTGATTTTATTTTTTTTATATTACTTTTATTACAGATAATCAGACATTTTTGTTGTTTAGCAACCTCTATTGCAATATTTATAAAGCAATTTAAAGCTTCGTCTAAATAATCACTCCAATCACTATGAATATGAGGAAACACTAATTGAACAAACTCTTGTTTTTCCCATTCTGCCGGTAATCTTTTCATTTTAATTTCTATACTATTTTTTATATTTTTTATCAAAATTTCTCCTTAGTATATAAAATAACCTTATTTCTACCACTCTCTTTAGCCTCATATAATGCCTCATCGGCTAATTTATAAATCTCATCATCACTTTTTATCTCTTTAGCATTTTGAACTACAAGACCCATTGATGCAGTTATAAATTTACTAGCTGAATTTTTAGAGTGTTCAATCTCTAATTTTTCAATATTTTCTTTAACTATACTTGCAAATTCAAGTGAATCTTCTTCATTTAAATCTGAAAATATCATTCCAAACTCTTCACCACCTAATCTAAATGCAAAATCACTTGCTCTTGATATTGATGTTTTTAAAGATTTTGCAAATTTAATCAATACATCATCTCCAGCTTGATGTCCATAAGTATCATTATATTGCTTAAAGTGGTCAATATCTATTATTAAAAAACTAAAATATTTTTTATCTCTTTTCGTTCTATTTATCTCTCTTTTAAATATATTATTAAAGTGACCTCTATTGTAAAGTTTTGTAAGTGCATCAGTAATTGCTATCTCTTCTATTCTCTTTTTATCTGTAATATCTTGACGAATTGCAGTATATCCATTAACAATTCCACTATCTCCAAAGGTTGGAGAGATAGATACACTAACCCAGTAAAACTCTCTATTTTTTTTTATATTTTTAATTTCACCTAACCAATTTTCTCCACTTTTAATAGTCTTCCAAATCTCTTTATATAACTCTTTTGGCATATCTGGATGTCTTACAATATTGTGGCTTTTCCCTATTAATTCATCTTTTGAGTAACCACTTATTTGACTAAATGCTTCACTCACATTAGTTATGATACCTTTTTTATTTGTAGAGGATATAATCACATTTTTATTAATAATATCTACATATTTTTTTAATTTATCTCTACTATCAATATAAGCTTTAAACATATATATAAGTGATACTAAATAAGCTATAAGTCTAAGTGAGTGCCAAAACCACCACTCCATATCCCAAAGTTCTGATATAAAAAATAGAATTCCAGCAACTCCAAATAAAAATGCGTGTCCTGCAAGAAAGAGATCTTCTAAAATGGCTTCATTTTTATATTTTAAGATAAATCTTATTCCAGCAATAAAAAAACCGATACCACCAATTAAGTTTAAAATATTTGCGGTAAATGTAAACTCACCATTAATTAACATTGCAGGTACATACTCTTGAAAAACAATAGAACTAATAGCAATTATAGTGGCTATTAAAAATGATACAACTAGTACTCCCCAATAAAACTTTTTAATTTTAAAATCATTTATCCAAACAAGTGGGAAAAATATACCACCTGTAAAAACAGCAATAGAGTGTAGCCATATAAAAGTTTTACCTAAAGGTACACTTGCGTGAAAAATATCAAAAATACCCATAAAAAGAAGAGCAATAGCACTCCAATGATATACAGTAAAACTCTGTTTATCTATATCCACTAAGAAAAAAAGCCCTGCTAATATTAATGCAATAACTCCTCCACTAGCCTCTAATACAGAGTGTAGAGGTAAACTTATAAATTTTATATCACCAAAATTATTTATTAATAAACCTAAAGTTAATGGCAATATTAATGTAAAAAACAGTATTAATTTAATATTTTTTTTTACTATTTTATTCAAATTTTTCCTTTTTAACTCTATTTACTTAAAATAACCTTATTTCTGCCACTCTCTTTAGCCTCATATAATGCCTCATCGGCTAATTTATAGATTTCATCATCATTTAAAATATTTTTACCTTTTTGAACTACAAGTCCCATTGATGCAGTTATAAATTTACTAGCTGAATTTTTAGAGTGTTCAATCTCTAATTTTTCAATATCATTTTTAACTATATTTGCAAATTCAAGAGAATCTTTTTCATTTAAATCTGAAAATATTAATCCAAACTCTTCACCACCTAATCTAAATACAGAATCACTTGCTCTTGATATTGATGTTTTTAAAGATTTTGCAAATTTAATTAAAACCTCATCTCCAGCTTGATGTCCATAAGTATCATTATATTGTTTAAAGTGATCAATATCCATAATCAAGAAACTAAAATATTTTTCATCTCTCTTAGTTCTATTTATCTCTCTTGTAAATAAATCATTAAAATGTCTTCTATTATATAATTTTGTGAGTGCGTCAGTGATTGCAATCTCTTCAATTATTTTTTTATCTGTAATATCTTGACGAATTGATATATAACCTATTTTGTTATTTTTATTATAAAGAGGCTCTATTTTTGATTTAACCCAGTAGTATGTTTTATCTTTTCGAAGATTTTTAATTTCTCCACTCCAAGTTCTATCATTTTTTAAATCTTCCCATAAGCCTTTAAAAGTATCGCTTAGCATATCAGGATGTCTAACCGTATTATGAGGTTTTCCAATTAATTCACTTTTACTATAACCGCTAATTTCAACAAAAGCTTCACTTACATAAGTGATAATACCTTTTAAATCTGTTGAAGAAGTAATAACATTCTCATCTATTATTTTTTTATCTGTAATATCTTGACGAATCGATATATAACCTATTTTCTCATTTTTTTCATAAATAGGTTCTATTTTTGATTTAACCCAATAAAAACCACCATCTTTTCGAAGATTTTTAATTTCTCCACTCCAAGTTCTATCATTTTTTAAATCTTCCCATAAGCCTTTAAAAGTATCGCTTAGCATATCAGGATGTCT
>JADGEE010000098.1 GCA_016744535.1 Campylobacteraceae bacterium | reverse complement strand
CTTTGTAATAATTATATTATAATCAATTATTTGTATGTTTTTTAATCACTATTTTTTTATTTTTTGACTTAAATTTGTTAATATAAAATTTAATAAATTTAAATTTAGGATTTATATATGAGTGCGATTAAAGAGTTTATAAAACATAAAGATGATTCCACTCAGTGCGGTAATTATTCCATAGATTTACCGAATTTAGCTGAGGGTGAACAGTATAGATTTCATTTTAATATGACCAAATGTATTGCTTGTCACTGTTGTGAAGTGGCTTGTAATGAACAAAACAATAATCCAGCAGATATTAAATGGAGGAGAGTAGGAGAGCTTGAAGGTGGTTCATTTCCAGATACTTTAGAGCTTTTTAACTCTATGAGTTGTAATCACTGTATCGACCCTGCCTGTCTAAAGGGATGTCCAACAGAGAGTTATATTAAGTTTGATAACGGCATCGTATTTCACGATGATGATAAATGTATAGGGTGTCAATATTGTACTTGGAACTGTCCATATCAAGTTCCTATCTTTCATCCAGAGCGAAAAATTGTGACAAAATGCCATATGTGTTATTCCAGAATTGAAAATAGAGAGACACCTGCTTGTGTTCAAGCTTGTCCCGCTGGAGCTATTGAAATTGAAGTTGTAAACAAAGAAGAGTGGGTAAAAAATTCTATTGATACAGAAGGAAATGCCCCTCACTTAGTAGATGCAAAAGTTACAAATTCAACTACTAGATATACACTACCTAAAAATTTACCAAATAATTTAAAATCAGCAGATGAACATATTTTAAAACCTGCACATCCTGAACTTCCATTAGTTTTTATGACAGTTTTAACTCAAATTTCACTAGGTGGATTTTTAGCTTTATTTCTTGGTGAAATACTTTCACTTTTTGGATTTAATTTACCAACACCATCATTTTTTATCGCACTTGCTGTACTTTTACCATCAGCTATTGGTTTGCCTCTCTCTGGACTTCATCTAGGAAGACCTTTTAAGGCTGGGGATGCTATGAAAAATATTAAAAATAGTTGGCTTAGTCGTGAAGCTCTTTCACTTGGGGTTTTCACATTTGGAATGAGTGTTGTGGCTGGTGCGTTATACTTTGAAATAAATCAAACTTTAATACTATTTATTGAATTAATAACTTTAATAATTGGTATTATTGGTATATATTCACAATCTATGATTTACAGAATAGAGGCTAGACCTTCGTGGAATAGAAAAGTTACAACTTATGAATTTTTTGGTGTAGGATATATCGGTTTTATTTTGGTTAGTTTAATTTTACTTCTAAGTAATAATTTTGATGTAAGTGCTATTTTAATTTTAACTTTAACTCTAGGATTAGTACAGAGTTACTTTTTATTTGAGAATATAAATTTCTTAAAAAATTTAAAAGATACTGATAAGAATTTTTATCAATTAAATAGAACAAAAGAGTTAATGTTAAATAGGTTTAAAAGATTACTAAGATTAAGAACTATTTTATTAGTTAGTTCGGCTACTATATTGCCACTTTTATCGATAATTTTAATTTTAACTCAAGCTTTTACTTTTGCAATAGTTCTTTTAAGTTTAGCTTTAGTAGGTGGAATTATAAGTGAACTAATAGGAAGATATCTATTTTATGTAACAGTTGTACCATTAGGACTTGCAGGAAACTTTTTTGCAGGAAATCAGAGAGATTAAAGGAAATATGATGATAAATAAAATTAAAGATTTTTTAGGATTTGATATAAAAGAGGATAAATACTCTCTTGCAAAAGATGAAAAATTTGGGACAATTTCAAAAGAGAAACTTCCAGATAAGTGGGTTAAATCCACTTGTGGATATTGTGGGGTTGGGTGCGGATTATATATTGGAATAAAAAATAATAGAGCAGTCTATACAAAAGGTGATGATAAACATAGTGTAAATATGGGTTCTCTCTGTCCAAAAGGATTGAGTGAGCATCAGATGATAGAAGCTAAAAATAGAGTTTTAAACCCTAAAATTAAAAAAGATAATAAATTAATTGATGTTAATTGGAGTGAAGCTTTTAATTATGTAAGTGATAAATTTAAAGAGACACAAAAATTATATGGAAAAAATTCAATCGGTGTTATCTCAACAGGACAGCTTTTAACTGAAGAGTTTTATGCACTAGGGAAATTTGTACAACTAGGATTAGAGACAACTAGTTATGATGGAAATACAACTCTGTGTATGGCATCAGCTGTAAGTGGTTATAAAGAATCTTTTGGAAGTGACGGACCAACAGGATGTTATGAAGATTTTGAGAAAGCTGATGTAATTGTTTTAGTAGGTGCAAATATAGCTGATAATCATCCTATCTTAAAAAGACATTTAAATAAAAACAAGAAAAATCCTAAAATAATAGTTATAGACCCTAGATTTTCAAAAACTGCGAATATGGCTGATATTTTTGTACCTCTTAAAGCAACAACTGATTTGGCTTTAATAAATGGACTTTGTCATATTATTCTAAAAGAGGGTTTAGAAGATAAAAACTATATAGAAAAATATTGTAATAACTACTCTGAATTTAAACAACATCTTGAAAAATATACGCCTAAAGAAGTTTCGGATATTACTGGTATTGATAAAAAAACTCTTTATGAAATATCAAAAATTTATGCAGATGCAGATTCAGCAATGATTGCTTGGACTATGGGGATAAATCAATCATATTTAGGCACAAATAGTGTAAGTGCTATGTGTAATTTAGCTTTAATTACAGGAAATATCGGTAAAGAAGGAGCTAGTGCATTTTCAATTACAGGGCAATGCAATGCTATGGGTTCAAGAGAAAACTCTTTTACAAGTTCAATCCCAGGATATAGAAAATATGAAAGTTTAAATGATAGAGAAGAGTATGCTAATCTTGTGAATATTCCAGTAGAGTTAATTCCTACAAAAAGAGGTTATAAATATTCAGAAATAATTGAAGCGATAGAGAGAGATGAGCTAAAAGCTCTATGGGTTATAGCTACAAATCCACTTGTTAGTTTTCCAAATCAGAAAAGATTAAGAGACGCATTTAAAAAACTTGACATTTTAGTAGTACAAGATGCTTTTATGAGTGATACTGCAAAAATTGCAGATGTAGTTTTTTCTGCTGGAACTTGGGGAGAGAAAGAGGGAGTTTATACTAATAGTGAGCGAAGATGCTCTAAAGCCAATAAAGCAGTTGAGCCAATAGGCAATTCAAAAAGTGATTTAAATATTATTTTAGAGTTTTCAGAATATTTTGATAAAAGAGAGTTACTATTTAAAGATTGGAAAAAACCTGAAGATGCTTTTAAAGAGTTTCAAAAAGTATCTTCAGGAAGACTTTGTGATTATTCAGCAATGAGTTATGAAAGTATAGAAGAAAATGGTGGAATTCAATGGCCTTGTAATGAAGATAATCCAAATGGTACAAAAAGATTATATAGTGATGGGGTTTTTCAAACTAAAAATAAAAAAGCTAACTTAATTTGTGCTAATTGGGTAGCTATGAGTGAGGATATATCAAAAGAGTTTCCAATTATGCTAAATACAGGTAGAACAGTTGAGCAGTGGCATACAAGAACTAAAACTGGAAGTATTGATATTTTAAATGATTTAGCACCAGAGGCTTGGGTTAATATTAGTCCTATAGATGCAAAAGAGTTAAAAGTTAAAAGTGGTGATAGATTAAACATAAGTTCACCTAGAGGAGAAGTTAAAAATATTATTGTTAAAGTTACAAATACAGTAGCTAAGGGAAATATATTTGTGCCATTTCATTTCAATACTTCACTTGTAAATACTCTTACACAATCACTATTTGACCCAATTTCAGGTGAGCCAAACTTTAAACAAACTTTTGTAAAAATTTATAAAAAGGAGTAGTTTTAGTCCTTTTTATAATTTTAATCCTTTAATATTCGTATAATTACTTTAAAATTATAGATAAACCTGATAAAATAACTATTAAATTTAATTTCAAAAAATTTGATAGTTATGGTGGTTTATATAATATGATAATTTTAAATCATAAATTTTTATGTAGTGAAAAAATTTTTAAAATAAGTCAAATCGATAATATAAAAAACTCACCATCAAATTCAATTATTCTATTTGATTTTAGTGAAAAAAATATTATTTTTTGTAACTATTGTAATATAAATAGTGTAGAGTTTGCTATTAGAGTAAAAAATATAAAAGAGATTCTCTTTTCTGCAAATTTAAATGCAAAATATATTTTTATAAGTGATAAAAATTTAGCATTTAAAGCTCAAAAAATAGCAGATAATTATATGTATGATAGTAAAATAATTTTAGAGATAAGTAGTGATAATGAGTTAGAAGAGAGTGCATTAAATGAAATTGATGGAGTTATATTTAAAAATTAAATTTAAATAAATTAAAAAAGGATTATTGTGGAGATAAAAGCAAAAGCTTGTGGGGCATATCAAACAAATTGTTATATTGTTACAATTAATAATAAAGATTTTATAATTGACCCAGGTGAAAGTGCTACTAAATGGGTTGTTCAAAATGTTAAAAATCCTATAGCTATATTAAATACACACGGACACTTTGACCATGTATTTTCAAATAAAGATTTGCAAACTAAATTTAAAATACCTTTATATATTTCAAAACACGATTCATTTTTTCTGCAAAATGACCCATTTGGTCAAAATATTCCCAAAACTAAAGCTGATTATGAAGTCAATGAAGATGAAGTTATCGAAATTGAGGGCGTAAAAATCAAATTTCATTTTTTTCCAGGACATACACCTGGGTGTTGTGCAATAGAGATTGATGATGCTTTTTTTAGTGGAGATTTTATATTTAAAGGTTCAATCGGAAGAGTTGATTTTCCATACTCAAATCCTAAAGATATGAAAAAAAGTATAAATAAATTTTTAAAATTAAATTATGATAAAAAAGTATATACAGGTCATGGTGAACCTACAACGATAAAGAGAGAACAAAAAACAGTAGTTAGTTGGTTAGATTATATTTAAATTAAACACTTTATACTATGAGTTTTAGCTCTCTTATAAATCTCTTGAGCCTCTTTTGAAAATTCACTTCCTTCAAAAACATAAAGGGACGGCAATATTTTCATAAAAGATTTTGAGTTTTTTCTAGCTTGAATTAAAACTAAAGTAGCATTTTTACTATTTTTGGGATATATAAATTTAATTGTTTCAACAATTAATTTTACTTCACTTAAAATAGTTAATAAAATTTGTAACTGTTTTGCATCATAGCAGAATATAAAATATCCACGATGTTTTAATACTCTATTAACTTTATTAAAAAATTCTTTAATAGGTAAATGGTGATTATATCTTGCAATATTAAGCTCAATATTTTTGCTCTGTAATACATTAGAATCCCAAAATGGTGGATTAGATATAATGTAATCAAATTTTTTATCAAATTCAATTTTTAAAAAATTTTCTCTAAATATTTTGGCTTTTATACTATTTACTAAAGCATTTTTAGTTGATAAAAATTGCATCTTCTCTTGAATTTCGCACTGATTTAAATTTACTTGACAATCTCTTGAAACTAAAAGACCCAAAATACCAACACCACTTCCAATATCTAAAAGTTCACCCTTAGGCTTAAAATTTAAAATAAAATCATATAAAAATATTGTATCACTATTATAACAATAGCCATCTATTGGCTGATATAGAAGCAATTTTATATATCCTCTCTTAAATTTATTTTATAACCAACACCAGAGATATTCTCTAATGTATCTTCTGGTAACTTTTTTCTAAGAAATCTAATCGTACTTCTTAGAGTGTCAGGACTCATATATTTATTATTCCAAACATAACTCTGTATCTCTTCATAAGATACTATTTTATTTATATTATTTAGTAATATATCTAGAATTAACATCTCTTTTCTTGTTATTTTTATAACTTTATTCTCTTTTAAAAGAACTTTTTGTGATAAATCAAAACTATATTTATTATCTATATTTACGATAGTAGGTAATAAATCTTCCATATCAGCAATAGATTTTTCAAATGCATTTAATAATACATTTACATTCAATGGTTTTTCTATATAGCTTACAACTCCAAATTCTATCGCATCTAATAAATATTCTTTGTCTGTATAAGCTGTTGCAACTATTATTTTTGTTTTTTTATCGTGTTCTCTAATCATTTTAACCATCTCAATACCACCAAGCTCTGGCATATATATATCAGTTAAAATAATATCAGGTTTATACTTTTTATAAAGTTTAAAACCATCTTTACCATTATTTGCTTCTTTAACTTCTTTAAAAATTTTTTTCAAAATATAATTAGTATGTTCTCTTATTTGCTCATTATCCTCAACATAAAGAATAGTAAATTGTTTAAATTTACTTAAGTTTTCCACAGATTAACTCCTATATAATCGTTTACTTATAAAATAATTTTTTTATTATAACTTTTCTACTATTAAAGTTTTATGCTATTTTTCAGCCAATATTTATTATAATCGGAAAAAAATTAGTATAGTAGGTGATTAAATGAGCAAAAGATATATTTTTATGGGATTTGTTGGAACTCTGTTTGTGACATGGTTTTTTTCAAATTCAGCCATAGCAAAAGAGGATAGTGAAAGTGTTAGTAGACTTGAATCTTTAACAAAATTTACAAAAATTATTGGAACAATTGAGAGAAATTATGTAGATGATATAACAATCACTGAAGTTGTAAATAAAGCAATAGACGGGCTTTTAAGTAATCTTGATGCTCACTCATCATTTTTAAATAATAAAAAATTTAAAGAGTTGAAAATTCAAACTGAAGGTGAATTTGGTGGACTTGGAATTACAGTAGCTATGAAAGATGGAGCTTTAACTGTAATTGCACCAATAGAGGGAACACCAGCTGATAAAGCTGGATTAAAAAGTGGAGATATTATCTTAAAAATTGAGGATAAATCAACTCTTAACATTACAATAGATGAAGCTGTTGGCTTGATGAGAGGTAAGCCAAAAACAGAGATAAATGTAACAATAGTTAGAAAAAATGAACCAAAACCGTTTGAAGTTACAATAATAAGGGATATTATTAAGATAGATTCTGTCTATACAAAAAGAGTAGAGAATGAAGAGATTTTATACTTAAGAATTACCTCTTTTGATAAAAAAGTAGTTGAAACACTAAAAGAAAAAATAGAAGAAGCAATTCCATGGTTGAAAGGGGTTGTAATTGACCTTAGAAATAACCCTGGAGGTTTACTTGACCAAGCAGTTGGTGTAGTTGATTTATTTGTAGAAGATGGTGTTATAGTTTCACAAAAAGGTAAAGTAGAGAGTGAAAACATAAATTACTATGCTAATACTAGAGACACTTACAGTGATATGCCAATAGTTGTATTAGTAAATGGAGGAAGTGCCAGTGCTAGTGAAATTGTAAGTGGAGCCCTTCAAGATAAAAAAAGAGCTATTGTTGTTGGTGAAAAAACTTTTGGAAAAGGGAGTGTTCAAGTAATACTTCCAATTAACAAAGATGAAGCAATTAGACTTACAATTGCTAGATACTATCTTCCGAGTGGTAGAACTATACAAGCTAAAGGTGTAACACCAGATGTTTTTGTATATCCTGGAAAAGTTCCACAAGAGGACGATAGCTTTAAAATAAAAGAGGCTGAACTTAAGCAACACTTAACTGAAGAGTTAGCTAAAGTTGATGATAATATTAGCAAAGAAGATATTCAAGAAGAGATAGATGAAAATCAAATAAAATTAATCACAAAAGAGAGACTTGTTGATGATATACAATTAAAAAGTGCCATAGATATATTGAAAGCTTTAATGATTACTATGACTAACACAAAATAGGAGATAAATTGGAAAAAATAGAGTTACTTTATGAAGGTAAAGGTAAAAAACTTTACACTACAAATAGTGAAAATTTATTAGTTTCTGAATTTAAAGATGATTTAACAGCTTTTAATGCTGAAAAAACAGGGACAGAGTTTGGTAAGGGTGCACTTAATTGTAAAATTAGTACAGAGATATTTAAATTGCTTGAAAAAAATGGAATTAAAACACATTTTATAAATATGTTAGATGATAGTAATATGTTAGTGAAAAAAGTTGATATTATAAATATAGAAGTTGTAATTAGAAATATAGCAACAGGTTCACTTACTAAAAGACTTGCTATTAAGGATGGAACGGTATTACCTTTTACTTTAGTTGAATTTTACTACAAAGATGATAGTTTAAATGATCCTATTATTAATGATGAACACTGTATCTTATTAGATTTGGTGTCTAATGAGGGTGAACTTGAAGAGTTAAAAAGATTAGGTCGTGAAGTAAATGTAATTTTAAAGCCATTTTTTGAGAGTAAAGGTCTGAAATTAGTTGATTTTAAACTTGAATTTGGAAAAGACAGTGAAGATAATATTATCTTAGCAGATGAGATAAGTCCTGATAGTTGTAGGTTTTGGGATACTCAAACTAATGAAAAACTTGATAAAGATAGATTTAGACAAAATTTAGGAAATGTAAAAGTAGCTTATGAAGAAGTTTTAAAAAGAGTTTTAGGAGAGTAGATTGAAAGCAGTTGTAAATATATATTTAAAAGATGGAGTTCTTGACCCACAAGGAAAAGCAGTTCATCACGCTCTTGAAACTCACGGTTTCAATGAAGTGAAAGATGTTAGAGTTGGAAAACAAATTTTAATAGAGTTAAATGAAAGTGATGAGAATAAAGCAACAGAGAAAGCAACAGAGATGGCGGAGGAGCTTTTAGCTAATACAGTAATTGAAGATTATGATATAGAGATTATAAAATGAGGGTAGCTGTTATTCAATTTCCTGGTACAAATTGCGATTTAGATACAAAGTATGCTTTTGAAAAATCAGGAGCTGAAGTTGAGTTAATTTGGCATAATGAGACAAAATTAAAAAGTTGCGACTTAGTTGTAATTGCTGGTGGATTTAGTTATGGAGATTATCTTAGAAGTGGAGCAATAGCAAGGTTTTCACCAATTATGAGTGAAGTTGAAAAATTTGCAAATAGTGGTGGATTTGTACTTGGAATTTGTAATGGATTTCAAATTTTATTAGAAGCAAATATGCTTGAAGGTGCTATGAAAAGAAATGAAAATTTACACTTTATATCTAAATATCATCACTTAAAAGTAGTAAATAATAATAATAAATTTTTAAAAAATTTAGAAAAAAATGAAATTATAAATATTCCAATAGCACATGCTGAGGGAAATTATTTTATAGATAAAGATGGCTTAAAATCTCTATATGAAAACAATCAAGTTATTTTAAAATATTGTGGTAGCGATGGAGAAGAGTTAAATCCAAATGGCTCAATTGATTGCATTGCTGGAATTTGTAATAGAGAGAAAAATATATTTGGTTTAATGCCTCATCCAGAGCGTGCAATAGAAAATATTTTAAACTCGTCAGATGGAAAGCAGATGTTAAATGGGTTTTTTAATTAAATCTTTTCTCTTCTTTTTAATCCTCTCTACTTTACTTTTTGCAGAGAATATTCTTAAACCAAAATTAGTCCACCTATCTTATGAAAATATTCCAAAAGAAGTGTATAAAAACCAAATTTTCAGTGTAACAATTAACTCTTTGGTAGCACTTGATGAGTTTTATGAAATTAATACAACATTTAATGGTAGTAAAAATATTGAATTTTTAAATCCTGAAAATAGTTGGAGTATAAAAGATTCAAATCACCTATTTAATAGATTTTATTTTAAAGCATTAGATATTAATGCTAAACTTCCTAATATTACTATTAAATTAAATATAGATGATAATAAAATTGAGAGTGATACGATAGAAGGGAAAAAATTAAATATTCTTAACATAAATGAAGATATGTTGAATTTTTCAAAAGTTTTAGCCAATAAACTTGAAATTAAAAAATATAAAGTTAATAAATATGATGATGAGTATAATATTATAGTTATTGAAATAGAGACATTAAATGGAAATTTAAAAGATTTTAACATAGATGGTTTTTCAAAACAGGGAATTGAATCAATTACTTACACTATGCCTTATACTAAAGCATTTTATTATGCAGTTATTCCAAATCAATTAAGAATTTTTGAATTTGTATATTATGATTTAGTAAATAAACAATTTATAAAAGAGCCTCTTATTATAACTGTTGATGAAGATAGAGTTAGTACACAGAGTGATTTAAATCCTAAAGTTAATGATTTTATAATTTATAAATTAGCCATTATTTTAATTTTTAGTATATTTTTTATAATACTATTTTTAATTAGAAAGAGAATTATCTACATTATTTTAGCAATTATAGGCATAGTATATATTATATATATATCAATAC
>JADGEE010000097.1 GCA_016744535.1 Campylobacteraceae bacterium | reverse complement strand
TTCTTATTATCTATTCTTTCATATAAAATATTTTGATTTCTTTTTTTATTAATGAAAGTTAATGCTGTATAAGTTTGTGCATCAAATATTTTTACATCTTTAAAGTTTACAATTTTATAAATAGATTTATTTTGTGAGAAATATTCCCGTAAAGGTAATCCTGCTAAAGATGTAAAATAATTATTTGGTGTAATAAATCCAATTTTTCCATTTTCTGTTAATAGTTTATAAGCTAATTCAAAAAAAGCAAAATATACATTAAAAGTACCTTTTATTGTTGTTTGCCAGTTTTCTAATAATAATTTTCTATTATTTTCATCAATATCTTGATATTTAATATAAGGTGGATTTCCTATAATAATATCAAAATTCATATCTATTTTATCATTTAAACTATCTTTACGAAAAATATTAAAATCTGATTCTTCAATTATCTCATTTTGTAAAAGAGCATACAAAGATATAAGAATTTTTGTTCTTCTAATATTATAATTTAAAATATCAAAACCGTAAATATTCTCTTTTACAATAGATTTAATGGATTTATCATATTTATTTTGGTAAAAATCAATTAAGCCCATAAAAAATGCCCCACAACCACAACTTGGGTCTAAACATTTATCATTTTCAGCCGGATTAACTTCCTCAATAATAAAATCAACAATATCTTTAGGTGTAAAAAAAGCACCATTTAATTTTTTATCCTCTTTTGGAATAAGTATCTCTAAATAGTTTTCAAGTTTTTTTATATTTTCTATTTTTAAGTTACTTAAGTCGTTTAAAATATCTTCATCTATTTTAAAATTTAAAAAATTAGTTAATAATTTACTTCTTTGATAGTTAATTTTTTGAGTTTTTATAAAAAATAATATTAAATGCTTCTCTATTAAATCAATATTATATTTTTCAATATAGTTTATGAATTTTTTCTTTTCTATTTTTAATCCTTTAATAATGAGACTTATTGTCCGTGGTTATATTGTCATAGTTATTATAATATAACCGTTATGAAAAAACAAGATGAACACCTTATTCATTTAGGTAAGACTGTAAAAGAATATAGAAATAAATTAAATATTTCTCAAGAGAAATTAGCTTTTATTTGTGGATTTGATAGAACATACATAAGCTTAATTGAAAGAGGTCAAAGGAATATTTCTTTTTTAAATCTTTTAAAACTATCAAAAGGTTTAGAAACAAATATTTCAGAATTAACAAAAGGTATGCAAATATGAATATTGAACAAGCGGTCGAGAATATTAAAGGGTTTATTAGTGATAAAAATTTAGTTGGACAAATTCGTTCGGGTAAAATTATTGATGAAATTCACGAAACTGTAAAATATAATATTCAAGAAAAATTATTAGCACAAAAAGTTAATAAGCCTATTATTCTACCTCCTATCAAAGAACATAAAAAAGGTGAATTACAATTAGCAGGATTTATAAAAAGAAAAACTCAAGATATTTGTATTACTCCAAATTTGAACAAAGAGATAGAAACTTTAGGAGGAATTGGTTTATTAGGAGAGGAAGATGAATTTGGTCTTAAATTTACAGAACGCACTCTTTCAATTAATGTGAGAAGTCAAATATCAAAAATTACTGCAAATACTGATACTTTATTTGAAAGAACTTATGCGGAAGCACTTAATCTACATTTAAGATGTTCAAATATGGTTTTAGGTGAAGTATATTTATTATCAGCATTTGATAATAACCTCCAAAAATACTTAACCAAAGAGACAATAAAAAGATATATCAAATTTTTTCACTCTATAAGTAATCGTAAATGTTTAAAATGCAATACAAGATATGCAAATATAGAACCATATAAATACGAAGCTATCTGTCTTTTAATAGTTGATTTTAACCAACTAACTCCTAAAATATACAACAGCACAAAAGAACTAATTAATGATGGATTTTTAGACGAAAATACAACTGTAAGATATGAAGGTCTTGAATGGGGTAGATTTTTTGAAAAAATATTAGATATTTATAATCAAAGATTTGGACTTCAAAATTTAAACCATAATATTAAATAATCGGCAAGTAAATTTTATCTATTCTCTCTTTATTTTACAATGAAATTATGTTTTTTAAGTACATTTGCAATATCTTGATTTTTTCTTCCAAACTCTTCAAGTACACTTACTACTTTTTCAACTAAATTTATATCAGCTTTTTGAGTCAATTTAAGTTCAAGTTCTCTATCAATTTCCTCTTTTACATCTTTTTTAATAGAGTTTCTCTCTTTTAGCAAATAAGCCATAATAAGACTAAAACCAGCTAACATTATAGTTACTACCATATAAAATTTACTATTCATATCCTCAAATCTCTTATCAATAGCGTCTAAGCGTCTATTTGTACTTTCTTGATTGGATTTAATTACACTTAAGAGTAATTTATTATTCTCTCTCATATCCTTTTTTAACTCTTTTATATCATCTTTAGTCGCTACTTTATCTTCATTTGCAAAAGATAGTATAACTAATGAGATAAGTAGTAAAAAAATTTTCATTATTTAGCCTTTCAATAATTTACGATTAATTAATCGGAAGATAAATTTTATCTATCATCTCTTTATATTCAGCTTTGACATCACTATCTATTGTTATCCCTCCACCACTTTTATATATAAAACCATCTTTAGTTTTTTCGATAAATCTAATCATTACGCCACTATCAAGTTTTTCACCATCAAAATATCCAAAAACTCCACTAAAAAACCCTCTATTATAATCTTCAATATTTTTTATAATTTCAACTGTTTTTCTCTTTGGAGTGCCACTAATACTTCCAGCAGGAAGCAAAGCTGTAATAATTTCGCCTAATCTATTTTGCCAATTCTTTTCAAGTTCTCCCTCAATTTCTGAACTTACTTGAAGTAGAGATTTATCTCTTATTTTTATCTCATCAAAATATCTAAATCTATTTACTTTAACTTTTTTTGAAATTATACTTAAATCATTTCTAAGTAAATCTACAACCATAGTATGTTCTGCCCTCTCTTTTAAATCATTTAAAATTATCTCTTTTGCATCTTTTAAATTTGCGTCAATTGTCCCTTTCATTGGATATGTATAAATTTTATTATTTTTTATTTTTATAAATCTCTCAGGAGAAAAACAGATAAATTTATCTTTAAAATAAAGTTTAAATTTAGCATCAGTTGCGTTGAAAGTATCCAATAGAGAAGCATTTAACTCTATTTTAGTAGGAGTTGTTAAATTAAGTAAATATGTATTTCCTTTTTTTATCTCTTCAATTACAGAATTAAATTTTTTTTGATAACTATTAAAATCAATTGGATACTTTTTTAAATTAAAATTATAATTTAAATTTTTATCAAAATTATGGTTTGAAAACTCATCTATTTTGAAATATATATCTTTTAAACTATCAAACTCTTCAATAAAATAATTTTTTATATCAAAATCTATTATAAATATAAATGGCTTTTTATGTTTTCCAAAGTAGTTTAATTTATCTTTTAATTTTCGTTTATTTTGCAAAGTAGTTTTTATCTCTTTTTTAATTTATTTTTATTTGAATTATATCAAAAAATTGCTACTCTTTTAAGAATTTAATTATAAAGGCTAAAGTATGAAAATTTTCTCTACAAATGATAATGATTTTAATGAAAATTTTAATGAAATTTTAAATCGAGGTAAACTTGATATTAAAAATGTCTCTGCAATTGTTTCAAATTTAATTGGTGAAATTGTACAAGATGGAGATGATGCGTTGATTAAACATATCTCAAAATTTGATAAGTGGACTCCAAAAACTCCAAGTGAACTTGAAATTTCAAAAGATGATATGAAAAATGCTTATGAAAATTTAAATGAAGATGTTAAAAAATCACTTCATATCGCTTACGATAGAATAAAAAATTATCACGAGAAACAACTGCCTAAGAGTTGGTTAGATTTTGAAAATAATGGAACAATTTTAGGACAAAAAGTAACACCAGTTGCAAAAGCTGGATTATATATCCCTGGGGGAAAAGCTGTTTATCCTAGTTCACTTTTAATGAATGCAATTCCAGCAATTGTAGCAGGAGTTAAAGAGATTATAGTCTGTACCCCAACACCTGAAAATTTTGTAAATGAGCTTTTATTAGCATCTTGTTATTTATGCAAAGTTGATAGAGTTTTTAAAGTTGGTGGGGCTAGTGCAATTGGTGCAATGGCTTATGGGACTGATTTAATTCCTAAAGTTGATGTAATAACAGGGCCGGGAAATATATTTGTAGCTACTGCTAAAAAGTTAGTTTTTGGAGAAGTTAATATAGATATGATAGCCGGACCTAGCGAAATTGGAATATTAGCTGATAATAGTGCAAAAGCAAATTATATTGCAATTGATATGTTAAGCCAAGCTGAACACGATGAGATGGCGAGTTCGATTTTAATTACTGATTGCTTAGAGTTAGCAAACAGTGTAAGTAAAGAGATAGATGAGTGCTTAAAACAGTTAAGTAGAAGAGAAATTGCACAAAAATCAATAGATGAGAGAGGTGCGATTATTGTAACTAAAAATATAGATGAAGCGATAGAGTTAATGGATGATATTGCACCTGAACATTTAGAAGTTATCACAAAAAATCCATTTGAATTACTACCATTAATTAAAAATGCAGGAGCGATATTTTTAGGTGAAAATACACCAGAAGCGATAGGTGATTATGTAGCAGGTCCAAATCATACACTCCCAACTGGCTCAACTGCTAAATTCTTTTCACCTCTAAGTGTTGAGAATTTTATGAAAAAAAGTTCTATTATCTCATTTAGTAAAAAAGCTATTAAAGAAGTTGGAGTTCACGCAAGTACAATTGCTGATATAGAAGGGTTAGAGGCTCATAAGTTATCAGTTGAAGTTAGGTTAAAAGATAATTGATTTATTAATATAAAATCTCTTCTCTTTTTAAAACTCTCTTTATTTTATTTATATTCTTATTCTTGTTTCTACACCAAAGTGGAGCAATCAAAGAATCATCATCAATTCCAGCTGTAATTCTTTGGATTATTATATCATCAGGAATTATTTTTATACCTTTAACTAAAGTTTCTATATAAATATCTTCCTCTATTGGCTCAAATTTTCCTCTATTTAAATCATTTGCAAGTGCTGTATTTTTTACTACATAACAAGGATGAATTTTAAGAGAATCCACACCCCATTTTAAAACTTCTTCTACACTATTTAACATCATATTTTGATTTTCATTTGGAAGACCAAATATTAAATGACCACAAACCCTAAGCCCTTTTAGTTTTGAAAGTTTTATAGCATTTTTTATAACTTCAATACTCTCACCTCTATTTGTAATTTTTGCAGTTTCATCATAAATTGATTGTACTCCAAACTCTATCCAAATCTCTTTTTCTTTAAAAGAAGCTAATAAATTTAAAACTTTTTCATTTACACTATCACCCCTAGTTCCTACACTAATTCCAATTACACCATCAAAACTAAGTGCCATCTCATAAAGTGATTTTAGAGTATTTATATCTGCATAAGTATTTGTAAAAGATTGAAAATATACTATAAATTTATCTATTTTATATTTATCTCTAAAAATTTTAGAAGTTTCATAAAATTGTGTTTTTAATTCTTCTAAATGTTTATTTAAAAATGGATTTTCTCTATTTGGATTTAAATAAAACTTATTGCTTATTTTATTTAAATTTGGACTAAAAGAATCATTTAAACAGTATGTACAACCACCTCTAGCCACTGTCCCATCAATATTTGGACAAGTAAAACCACTTATACTAATAGGAACTTTTTTAACCCTTAAGTTGAGTTTTTCTCTATAATATCTACCAAATGTTAAAATTTCTCTCATTGTTTAAATAGAGCCCCGCCAATTCTAACTAAATTACTTCCACACTCAATTGCTAATTCATAATCACTACTCATTCCCATTGAACAATATTTTGTATCTAATTTATCAAAAATTGCTTTTGTTACTTCAAAACTATTTTTAATTTTATCTCTATCTTCACTATTTGCACCTATTGTCATAACTCCAGTTAAATTTATACTACTACAACTCTCTTTTATTTTATTGAACTCTTCTATTGCGACTTCAGGCACAACTCCAGCTTTAGATTCTTCTTTTGCTGAATTTATTTGAAGCAGACAATCCATTTTTTTATCTTTTACTTTCAATCTACTATCAAGATCTTTTGCTAACTCAAAACTATCAAGAGAGTGCATTAAAAAGGGTTCTAATTCAATTAAATGATTAATTTTATTTTTTTGAAGCCTACCAATAAAGTGCCACTCAATTGGTAACTCATTTAACTCTTTACTTTTGGCTTTTAAATCTTGAACTCTATTTTCTCCATAACCTCTTTGACCAGAAAAATATAACTTTTCTATATCACCTGAATTTGAATATTTACTAACTGCTATAATTTTTACAATATGGTGAGCATTAACTTTAAGTCTAGCTTTTTCAATTTTTTCAATTACGCTATGTAAATTTTCACTAAAGTTTATCATTTTAACTCCTCTACATATTTCCAAAAAGTCTATTTATATCGTTATAAAGTCCTAGAAACATCAATCCAAATAGTAAAATCCATCCACCTATTGTCAATTTATAAATTACATCAATACTAGGAACTCGTCTTGTTATCATTTCATATAAATTAAATATGATATGTCCACCATCAAGTGCAGGAATTGGAAGTAAATTAAGAACTCCTAAATTAACAGAAATCAGTGCTGTAATAGAGAGTAAAGCAATAAAATTTGCACTAAGTTCTGATGTGATTTGCATTATTGAAATCACTCCACCTATCTCTTTAGCTGGAACTACTCCTTCTATTAATTTCTGTATTCCTAAAACTATCATTTTACTAGCTTCTATCGTCTTATCCATTCCAAAACTTATAGCTTCAAGTGGTGAATAATAAATTTTTATAACTTCTCTTGCAGGTGAAATTCCAACTAATCTTTTTTGAATAACTTCTCCAAAAATATTTTTAGTTTCACTAACTTTTGGGCTTACTCTCAAATTTATAACTTCTTCATATCTTTTAATTTTAAAAATTAAACTTCCGTGAGAATTTTTAATATAATTTGATAAATCATCCCAAGTCTCTATATTTTTATCATTTATAGATAAAATTCTATCACTACTTTGAAGTCCTGCATTAACTGCTGGAGACTCTTCTGCAACTGTACCTATTACTGGTGCTAATGCATTACTTCCTAAAATTCCAATTAAAAAATATAAAATAAAAGCCAATACAAAATTTGCAAATGGTCCGGCTAATAAAATTACAACTCTTTTCCAAGGTGTTTTTGTATTGTAACTATCATTATCTTTAATAATTTTTTTAGGGTCTAAATCATCTTGACCTTTCATCTTTACATATCCACCAAGAGGAATAAGACTTAGGGTATATTCAGTCCCTTTATAATATTTTTTTAATATTTTTTTACCAAAACCTATACTGAAAACTTCAACTTTAACTCCAAAAAATCTTGCAGCTAAAAAATGACCTAATTCGTGGAAAAAAATCAAAAATGATAAAACTAAAAGTGATGTAATAAATCCCAAATTGTTTCCTTTATTTTATTTAAATTACTTACCTTTAGCATAATCTCTAATATACTCATATCCTGAATAAAGTGTCATAAAAACTGCAATCCAAAGAAAAATCTCACCTGCATAATAAAAATCTTCTCCACTCCAATTCATAATTAAAAAGCCAATTGCAAATATTTGAAAAAATGTTTTTATTTTCCCCATAAGTGAAGCTGAAACATCTTTACCCTCTGCAACTGCCATAACTCTAAGTCCTGTAATAAAAAACTCTCTTGTTAAAATTATATATACTGCCCAAATATTGGCTCTATCTAACATCATTAAACCCAAAAATCCAGCTAACATTAACATTTTATCAGCTAATGGGTCTATAATTGCTCCAAGCTTTGTAATTTGGTTCCAACTTCTTGCAATATATCCATCAAAAAAATCAGTTGCAGATGCTATTACGAACAGAAGTCCTGCCATATAATCTAACCAACTAGAGTGTATCCCAACAAAAAAATGATTATCTCTATCGATTAAAAACCACAACATTAAAGGAGCAATTAAAATCCTAAATAATCCTAAAATATTTGGTGTATTAAACATCATTTAAAACTAGTTCCCCCATCTACAATAATTGTCTGTCCTGTCATCCAACTAGCTTCCTCTGTACATAAAAAGTAGCAAATTCCACTTAAATCATTTGGTTCACCCATTCTATTTAAAGCAGAGCGTTTTTCAACTTCAGATTTAACCTCTTCATAATTTGGAAAAGCTTTAAGTGCATCTGTGTCAATTGGACCACCACTTACAGCATTTACTCTAATGTTAAATTCACCAAGTTCAGCAGCAGCATATTTCATCATAGTTTCAACTGACGCTTTTGAGTTAGCGTGACCTGAATAGTTTGGAGTATATACTAAATTTCCAGTTGAACTTAAAGTTATAATACTTCCTCCACCAATCTTTTGCATTCTCTTTGTAGCCTCTTGTGCCCCAACTACAAAAGCTAAAACAGTAGCAGTATAAATATTATTAAGACCTTTTGGTTTAAGTCTCATAAATGGAGCAAATCCACCAACGACACTTCTCCCTGAAATTATCGCATTAGAGATAAAAAAATCAACTCTATCAAAATCTTTATCTATCTCTTTGAAGATATCTTTATACTCATTTGGTTCTAATATATTTAATTTATATGCTTTTGCTTTAATATTAAATTTACTCTCAACATCTTTAATTATCTCATTTGCTATATCTTCATTTGAATTATAAGTAAAAGCCACATTTATGCCATTTTCAGCAAATTTATATAAAATTGCTTTTCCAATTCCTCTTGTAGCCCCACTTATTACTAAAGTTTTATTTTTCATTTTGGAACTTCTATATTTTCTAATGCTTTTTCTAATTTTTTCATACTATCACTACTTGGAGGAGTTAATGGTAATCTATACTCTAGTGTTTTAATTAAACCTGCTAAATACATAATAGCTTTAATTGGGATTGGATTGCTCTCGATAAATAGAGTAGAGTTTAATGGATATAACTCATCATTTACTCTTTTTGACTCACTAAAGTTACCCTCTAGTCCAAATTTAACTAACTCGGCAATTTTATTTGGTAATAGATTTGCAGTTACAGAAATTACACCTTTTCCGCCATTTGCAATTATTGGATAATTTATAGAATCATCTCCACTTATTACAACTATTTTTTTCTCTTTTGAAAGTAACTCTACACATCTCTCAAGTGAGCCTGTTGCCTCTTTTACTGCGTAAATATTCTCTACGTCATTGAATAATTTTATTGCTGTATTAGCATTTAAATCAACTCCTGTTCTACTTGGTACATTATACATCATAAATGGAATTTCAATAGCATTTGCAATTTCTTTATAGTGTTGATAAAGTCCATTTTGTGTTGGTTTATTATAATATGGAGTTACACTCAAAATCCCATCTGCTCCTGCACTTTGGGCAAATTTTGCTAAATCAATCGCTTCAATAGTTGAATTACTTCCAGCCCCTGCTATAACTTTAGTATTAGTTCCTTTAGCCACACTTATTGCTATTTCTATACATTTTTTATGTTCATTATGAGTTAGTGTTGCACTCTCTCCAGTTGTTCCAACAGGAACTACAACTTCAATACCATTTTTTATCTGTCTTTTAATTAACTCTTCATAGCTAAGCTCATCAACTTTTCCATCTTTAAACGGGGTTATTAAAGCTGTCATTGACCCAATTATCATTATATACCTCTTAAAATTTTTATTTTAGTAATTTTAACATATTAATCTAATTTAAAGTTTTAATTATGATAATAATTTGCTAAAATAAATTATTAAACAATGTCAAAGGGAGTTAATGAAATTTTCAATTGAAAAAAATCACTTAAAAAATATCTTATTCACTCTACAACACTTTTTAGATAAAAAAGATTTAAGTCAAATAACATCACATATTTTTATTAAAGTTAAAAATAAAAAGTTGATATTAAAAGCTAATAATTATGAAATGGGATTAAAAATAGAGAGTGATAGTGCCAAAATAGAGAATGAAGGAATTGCAACGGCAAATGGAAAACAACTCTTAGATATTATAAAAAATCTTCCAGATGGAGATATTGAAATATATAAAAGTAATAATTTTTTAATTATAAATCAAGAACACTCTATCTTTAAACTCTCAATGTTTAATGCAAAAGAGTACGAAAAATTTCCAACCATAGAGAATAAATCAAAAATTAAAATAGATAATTCAAAATTTTTAGAAGCGATAAAAAGAGTTATTCCCTCAATTGATAATAATAATTCTAAATTTGAATTAAATGGTGCATTAATTAATAT
>JADGEE010000096.1 GCA_016744535.1 Campylobacteraceae bacterium | reverse complement strand
ATATTAAAGTATTAAAAAAATTTCCATAAGTTAAATAATTTTTTTTATCTCTAATAGATAATTTTATATTTTTATAAAAATTAATAAACGATAATATTCTATCAGAGTAATAACCAAATTTACAATTCATAAATTTTGTTGTTTCATAATCACTATCTTTATAATTATTTAATTGTACTTTGCCCATATCTATTTTTTTAAAAATTACATTACGCAAATTTAAATTTTTTAAATCTGCTATTTCTTTAAATTGAACATTTTCTAAAGTTATATTTTGGCAACTTTCAATTTTTAATTTTTTAAATTCAAAGTTTTTAAATATAAGCTCTTTTGAACCTCTTAAGCCTACAAAAGATAAAGTTAAGTTTTTAGTTTCTATCTTTCTATCTTTAAATATATCTTCAAAAAAATCTATTAACCCTCCTTCCCTACCATTTGCATTAATAAATTTAATTCTAAAAAAAATAATTTCTTCTGTTTCTCCTTCTTTATACTTTTCTTCCAAAAACTTTTTTATATTATTAATTTTATAATCTCCAGAATATTTAATTATTTTTTCACTCATTTTCTCACCTCGGTACAAATCTAAACAAAAACTCTCTTTTTACTAAAGCCCACAAACCTAAAAATACTAAACTATACCCTAGTGTATTTATAAACATATATAGTGCATTACTCATTAAAATATTTCCTCGCAAAAAAGAGATTTTACTTTTTCAAGAAACTCTAGTTTTGTAGATGATATTTTTGCAATAACTCTTTTTTTATTTAAAGTAAAACATTTATCATACTTTACAAATGATTTTAACTTAAGCTCTTTATCACAATCTGACTTTTTTAACTCAATTATTGAATTTTGATTACTATTTGATGTTATTTGAAAACATAAAAAATCATTTAAATTATTCTCACTCTTAATAACCAAAACAGGTCTTATTTTTGAATTATTTAAATCAGTAAAAGGAAAATCAATAAGTAAAATATCACCCTTTTTATAAGTACTCATCCCAAGCCTCATCTTCTCTATTATCCCAAGTGCTTTGCATTGAATCAATTTGTAATATCTCAAAGCCTTCTAAATCTCTATCTACATTCTCTATTTTTTCAATTTTTTTTACACCTTGAAAACTATTTAGTAAATTTAGCAATTTATCTAACACGCTATCTTCAATTTCAATTTGTAAAGTTTGCATTTATCTCCTTTATAAATTTATTTATCATTAAAGTTTCCTACCTCGGCACAAACCTAAACAAAAACTCTCTTTTTACTAAAACCCATAAACCTAAAAATACTAAACTATGCCCTAGAGTATTTATAACTATATCTTTGCTATCAATAAATATTGGAATATTAAAAATCAATACACAAAAATAGATATGCCAAATAAATACATATAAAGAAGCTTGACCAATTGGTACAAAAAGCCAACCAAATATAAAATTTATCGGTTTCCAAAATTTAGTTAAAATTATATATGAAACTATTAATGCAACTACATCATTTAAAAGTCGCCCTATCCCTAAAGTACTTTTTTGAAAATATAAATTATAGTAGTGATAAAAATCATTTGATGAAATTAATCCCAACCTCATCCATTCGGGAAACTCTTTATGTGGATTATTATATGTAAAAAACAGAAATGCAAAAAATAGAATAAAAGCGATATAAATTGTAATTTTCCCTAATTTTGTAGCAAAAAACTCTAAAACTTTATCTTTATAAAATCCAACCGCTAAACCGTGAAAAAATATAAGTTGCCAAGTTAAAACAGGAAATGCCCACTCAAATTGCATCTCTGTGGGTCTTAACATATTAGCAGAATTGTAAAAGTAAATTATCCACGAAATAGATAAAAATAGCTTTACTCGTCCAATACTAAACATAAAAAAAGCTATCGGAGTGAAAGCTAGTAAAACAATATAAAGTCCTAAAACTTGAAATTGATGAGGTCCGTGTTTTAATAGTAAAATATTAGCGACAATTCGTTTCCAATCACTCTCATATATTGGATATAGTTGATAAACTTCACCACTTCCTCGGTTTGTAAAAGTCATAGCCATTGAAGCGTCAAGAAATGGAATTAAATTTAAAATAGCGATAGAAATTATCACAAATAGGCTAATTTTATATAGTTGAATTGAACGATTAATTACTCTATTTATTCCATCTTTTAAATCTCCTTCCATAATCCTACGACGATTTACCATTCCTAAAACTATCCCTGATAATATCACAAATCCCTCTGCCCCAGTTACGACTCCAATTCTCTCCCAAGAAATTAAATTATAATATGAAAAAAAATCGATATGAACTACAACTAAAAAAAACATTACAACACCACGAATAAAATCTAATCTATCATCTCGTTTTAAGGTGGAGTTATACTCTAAAGATTTAAGTTTTTCTAACATTTTAATTCCTTGTCAATTTAAATAACACACCAAATTTTTTAAATGCTAAACTCTCTAAAATTATCGCATTTGTATTACAAGTTATAGCTTTATTTACCTCTCTATCTTTCTCATAAATTCCTGCATAAAAGCCTCTATCTTCACTATATAATTTTTTTACTTTATCAAATAATTTTTGTGAATATTTATCATTAAAAAGTGAATGAAATGCAAAAGCTGTCTTAGTGCTAAGTAATTTAAAGTCATTTTGAATTATGCCATCTTCTGTGATTGCTACCCACTCATCACCATTGACAAAAATATTATTATATATAAAGTATGGTGACTTATCTAAATGGTCTTCACTAACTGCTGTTAAAACTTTTGTATCTTTAAATCTTCTTTTTTGAACTTCATAGATTCTATATGCAAACTCTTTTGAGTAACTATCCCAACCAAATTCCATTCCGTCTAAAAAGTATGGCTCACTTACTACATAGTTATTTGCTTTAAATTTACTTTTTGCATCTCTTACATCTACTGGTATATCTATTCCATAAATATTTATAAATTCTAAATATCTATCATATCGCATAGAGTTTGTAACATCTAAGCCTATTGAAGCAAACATTTTTGCTGTAAATTGCTCATATCCTAGACGACCCTCTTGAACTAATAACTCTTTTTTACCATCAAATGCTCCTCCGTGTGTTTCACCTTTGATAGAGAGTTTATTTATATTCCATCTAATTAATGTTTTTCTAATTAAATTATTAAATTCAGGATAGTAAAAATTTAAAATATTTAATGGAACTAACATTCTTCCAATATCAATAGCACTCCAACCAATCCCCTTTGGTGTAAATTTGTTTTGATAATTCACCATTTGCATAGTTTGAGTATGATAAACTTTATTTGGTAACTCATCGTTATATAATTTAATATTAGATAGAGTTTGTAAAATTTTTGTAACCCGTGTATTAAAAATATCTCTATCAATTATCTCCAATTTAAAAGCTGATATTAAAGCCATTAAATAATTTCCACTATCCCAAAGTGTAGTGGAGGGATACTTATCAACTGAATTAACTAAACCACTATTTTTATTATAGTTATTTTCAAAATATCTCCAAGCAATTTGAGCTATTTTTAAATCCTCTTTTGTAAGAATCTGTTTTGTAAAGTTAATATCAGGTGCTATATACTCTATCTCACTTATTTCAATAGCATTTAAATTTTTATGTTTAAACTCCAATTTATCTAAGTGATAAATTACAACTGTACCGACTATTAACGCTAAAATAAAGACTATGTGATTTCTTGCTTTTATAATGTTTTGCATTTTGGTTTTCCTTTAGGATTTTTCTAAAATAAGAGATAACCTCTCTAACTCTCTCTCTATATACATAAATAACCTCTTTTATAACTTTCTCTTTAATAGATGAATTACTATTTTTATCAAAAAGGTCTACTTTTGAATGAAATTTATTAGCTACTTTCTCTCTTAAATTCTCTTGTAGATATGTAAAAGCATCCCAACCTCTAAACTTTTGAATAAATTTATCTGTTGTCTCATACATTATATCAATATCACTATTTTGACTGTTTTCATCTTTTGCAAAACTTCCAAAGAGTCCAAGTAATACTATTCCCTCTTTTTCTAGTATTGGTTTTAACTCTTTTAAATAATTTATAATATTTTGTTTAGTTGGCATTTATATTTCTTTAGTTTAATTCCATAAAGAGTTATTTTTTAACAACTCTATAATTAAAGTTTCTAAAAATTCATTAAGCCAATCTAATTCTTCAACTTGATTATTTTTTATAAATCTAAAAGATAAATCATGTTTTTCTCCATGAAAAAACTTATTTCTAATAAAGTATGCATATCTAAATACATAAAAAAGAAACTATTTCAATATCTGAAGTATTTTTTATTCTAATATTTCTATCTAAATATTTGACTACTTCATTATAAATACAATTAGATTTATTTTTACAATTTCCATATAAGTGTATAATATTAGTATTATTGATATTATTAAATTTATTTTCTACTTTATTAATTGAATCTATCTCTTTTAAATATTTTTCTCTATAAACTAATGTTTCTTTAAATAGTCCTGATATTCTATAATCAGAATATCTGTAAATAAAAGATAAGAAACTAACAGTTTTATCTTTTGTATCAAAGTTATTTAAAATTAAATCTCTAAGTCTTAATTTACTTCTTAATATTTTATTATCTAACTTAGTTACTTTATCCGTAATCAAATTAAATTTATTATTATGAATAGTTAAAAAATTTCTAAGCTCTACCTGACAATTAAATTCATTTTGATTATTTCCAATATATTTATAAATTGAATTAAATGATTTCCAAAGTTTTTCAAATTTTTCACTTGCTTCATTAGTTGCCATGGATTTTAATAAATATGATAAAGCATTAAATATTACTGATGATTTTTTATTTACTTCAAAAAGTTCTAATATATCACTAGAATTAAATTGATATTCTTCTTTTAAATAGAAATTGTTATTTAAGACTTGTTGTAAATCTGTAGTAGAATCTGGAATAGTATAACTTTCATCTTTTAAAACTCCATTTTCCCCTTTTTCTTTCCCTTTTATAGTTATAGATTCTATTACTATAAATCTTCCAAAATGGATATAATAAAATAATAAAGACTTTATTATTTGAATATGTATTGTATCTAAATCATTAATTAAAATACTCGATAATTTAGTTACTACTTTATTTCTTTCAGCTTGGATATTTATTGATTTATTAGTTATTTTAATTTTATCTAATCTATTATTAGAACCTTTATATTGAATGTTTCCTGAATAAATTGTATTTTCAATCATATTACTTTTATTTTTTTCAAACAAAATATTAATATAATATAAATTACTTCGTTTTTGTTTTGACACTAAAACTCCTTTTTTTAAGTTAAAAAATTTTTAAACTACTTAACTGTGTTCAACTCTATTTTTTTTATTTCTCAAGTAAAATATATATCCCCAAATTCCTATAACTATTATTGTTCCGAGAACATTTGCTACATTAAAAAACTCTTCCATTACTACTCCTTTTCAAAATATACAGATAAAACTATTAAACCAAATCCACTTAAATATAATATAACTCCAAAATATAAGCCTGTAAAAAAATAATTTATATCTCCACTATCTAGAACTTTTTTGAAAAATAGAACTACCATTAATAAATTTGATAAATTTATTAAACCTTTGCCTACCTCTTCAAATCCTTTTTCCATCTATTCCCCCTTATATAATGACGCTTTAACGATTGCCATTAAAGCTGAAATATTAAATATTGACCAAAATAAATTAACACTAAAACCTGTGTAATTTATTCTCTCACCTATTAAAATCAAAATAGCATTAAAAATAATTGCAATAGTTGTCAATACAATTATAAAAAGTTGAGGTTTTATAAGCGATAAAAAATTCCCATCTTGTTTTACTTTAGAGGTCACATTAAATACTATCTTTTCACCTTTTATAACTTTATAAAATGCCTCTAATACTATTGGGAAAATAGCTATAAAAAATTTAGCACCTCTATTTGTCTCAATCGACCAAGTAGCTAACATTAAAGAGATTTGATTAAATAATAAAAATGCTATTAAGTGTTTAAAAAACTCCATTGAATAGCTACTAACTGGTGCAATATTTGTAAATAGATAGATAATGGGGGATAGTAAAAATATAAATGTCCAAATAGCTCCAGTATATGACCAAAAAGTTGAAAAATACATCATCTTTTGAGTTAAATTCAAACTTTTAGTAAAAAACTTTTTATACTCTCTTTTCATTAAATCAATTGTGCCACCTGCATATCTAAAGCGTTGAGTAATCCAAGTTAATAAGTCTTGAGGTGATAGCATTTTAGATTCTACTTGTGGGTGTAAAATTGATTTATACTCCATTTTATCAAAACCATGAACAAGTAAAGAGGTGTAAATATCCTCTGATGCGTGATAAGCTATATACTCTATATCTATCTCATTTATATCTTTTTGAATATTTTTAGACTCTTTTATTCTCTCAACCCATCTTGCAATTGCCACTTTTTTAAGTGCATCAACTCTATGAATAGAAGTCGCACCACAACAAAAAGAGGCGTTAAACTTGTTTCGTCTTCTTTGGATTACATCAAAAAACATTTGAGGGTCATTTGCAAAAATATCTCCCTCTTTTGGAGTATCATAAAACCATTGTGGAGTTTGAACCCACGCCACTTTATCATCTCTAAAATAACCCATAATATTTAATAAAATATCAGGAAAAAGCCTAGTATCTGAATCAATTATCACTATAAAGTCAGAATTTATTATATTAATTGCATTTGTAATCGCTCCAGCCTTTCGCCCTTTTGTTTTATCTCGTGTAATTTGATTTATATTATATTTTTTTGCTAATACTTCAAACTCTTCATTTTTACTATCATCAAGCAAATAAACATTAACTTGCCAATTTTCAAGCTTTTTCACTTTTTTTGCATCTATTATGCTATATTCTATTAATTCAGGTTCTTCGTTATAAATTGGAATATATATATCAATTTTAATTTCTCTTTTATAATATTTTATTAATTTATCTTCTACAACTTCACTCATATCTTTGGGAGGTGAATTTTTATTATATCTGCTTTGAAAATAGAAATTTGTCATAACTAAAATAGTTCCTATAAACATCATTGTTTCTGCAAATACAAGTGGAATTGAAAACCAAAGAGCATCATAATTTAATGATACTGTCCATCTATAATGGATATACCAAGCCCCAACTATAATAGTTAAAATTGCAAAGAATTGAAATAGTGATTCTAAAAGCGGTGAATACTCTTGTGGTTTTGGAGGTTTTCTATTTTCGTATATTTTTTGTATAAAGTATGGTTTCATTTTAAATATCCTCTTTTAAATCAAACTCTTTAAGCTCTATATTTTTGACTCTCATTAACTCATCAATCCCACTTAAAATAATATCCTTTGCATTAACTGCTATATTTTTAAATTCATCAACTGGTGAAACTATATCAATTTCATTTAAATACTCTTTTTGATTCAATTCACTAAGTGCATTTTGCCAAACAAAAATTTCATCTAAATTAATTGTATTATTACTTTGCAATCTCTTAAATAAAGTAGAATCTTTAGTTATTGCTAAAGCAATATCAAATATATCTCTAGTTAAATTCATCTCTTTTCTATATCTAATTTTTTTACTTATAATCTCTTCTATACTATCCACATAAAAATCAAAACCTAAATCTAATTTATCATTTTTAGAGGGCTTAATATTGGTTAAATTAGGAGATACTATAAAATCTACTTTAATATCATTTTTAGTAGTTAATTTGATATTTGTCGCACTCTCTGCATAATTTGACTTAAATACTTCACTATCATCTATAAACCACTTTGGAGATAGATAAGAAAAGTATTGCACATCATTTACAAAAATATCTATATCAAAAGACATTCTATGCTCAAAGTGATAAATTGCAAGTGCTGTACCACCTCCAAAACTCCAAGCATTTACAGGAATATTTTTTAAAATTTCATTATATGTATTTTCTAATGCTTCAATTTGCTCTTTAAAGTTTACTAAAAAACCACTCAAATTTTTCACTCTTATAACCTTTTAATTTAAAATACTCATAAAGCTCTTTAGCTTTTTTTAATCCAACTTTATACTCTTTTAAAAAATCAAAAAACTCTTGAAGTGTAGCCTCTTTAAAAATAGTATTAATTGCATAATCTCCTCTAGCTTCCACTTTTTTCATATTAAAGTCATTAAATAATTTAACTAACTCATCTATTGAAAAGTGCTTTTTTTTATCACCAATTGAGTTATTAACAGTTGCTAAAATCATAATATTTAAACCTCTCCTTTTTCATTCTCCTATAAGTCCCAAATCTTTACTAATATCTTTTATAAGTTTACTAAGTGGTCGTTTTTCAATTTCATCTTCACTTACATAGTTTGAAACAATATGAGTTATTACATCTTCTCTATTTTTAAATAAAGTTCCCTCATAAGTTTTAAAAAGTTCATCAATATAACTATCATCATAAGTAACATTTTTTTGAATCAACTCTAAAATAATATCTTTATGGTTTTGATAGAGTTCTTTTAATCTAAAAGTAGATATTGTATTTTTAGTTTTTTTATCTTTTGAATTATTCTCTTTTAGCTCAATTTCAAAACCATAAATAGAGTGATAAAAAGTTGAATCTATTAATTTTAAAGAGAATTTCGCTTTTTTATCAAAGTTATCTAAGTATGGATTTAAAAGTTCAATTTGACTTTCACCTTTTAAAGTAGAATTACATATATGACAAGATGGAATTAAATTATAAAAAGACAATGCTAAAATAGGATACTCCTTTTTGCTAATAAAATGGTCAAATTCAGGTCTTGTAAGTTCCTCTTCTCTTTCGTTATTAATTTCATTAATTACTGTAAAAGTATAATTTCTATTACAATATGGACAAACATTTACATTTAGTTTTTTTGCTAACTCATAAGCATTATATTTAATCTTTTTTTTATTTGTAAATGTTTTATATTCACTTAACATAAATTCAAAATTATTTTGATTTGTAGCATTAGCAATATTTTTTAATTTATTTGGTTTTGATGTTAAAATTTCTTTTATACTATATTTTAAATATTTTGGAAATTTATCACTTATTTCATCTTTTAAATTTTCATAATGTTCATTTGCCAATTCATCTAAATTATCTCTTTTAATTTGAATCATTTTTAATCTCTGTCTTTTTCTAAGATATTAAGTCTATTTAGCAAATTTTCAATTTCATCTTTTATATTATCAATTTCATCAATTTTTGACAATCTTTTACTATCTAACATTTTTTGAAGTTGATTTTTAATAATAGGTTCACCAATAATATTTATAATTTGGTCACATTTTTTTATCTCTTCATTTGAGAGTTTAGGTTTATTTAATAGGTCAATTACTTCATCAATTTTATTCTTTGCAAACTCTCCCATTAATCCATCTTCCATAAAAAAAGCGTCACTTAATAAAGTATGAATATTTGCCCCAAAAGTTTGTTTTTGTTCTACTCCATTAACTTGTTTTCCATCTTTTAAAAAGATTACATTCTCTTTTGGTATATCTGAAAGAATGAAAGGGGAATGAGAAGTTAAAATAAAATGAAAAAATTTATCTTTTATTTGTGAAAAAGTTTCTATAAGTTCATTTATATATCTCTTTTGCCAATTTGGATGAAGTGTTAAGTCAGGTTCATCTAATAGAATTAAGTTATCTTTTTTATTATTTTCGATAACTTCATTATAAATTAAAAGAGAGTTTATAAATATACTCTTTTCACCTTGACTTAAATCAAAAAAGTTTCTTTCTTCTTTATCTATTATTTCTATATCTGTAAAAATATTTAAATTAAATAGTTTATTAAAAGTTTCTTTATCTTTTAAATAAATTTCTCTTAATTCATTTAGAGTTGAATTAAAAATATATTTAGTTTTATAAAATTTTACTTTTTTTGAAAAAAAAGTATTTAATAAATTTAAATACTTTTTATGTTCATCACTAGATTTTAAAATATTTTTTTCTCCATAAATTACTTTAACCTCATCATCTATCTTAAAACTATTTTTAAGTAATTCCATATTTTTTAAGTTTTTTTTCATTAATAAAGCTAAAAAATGTTGTTCAATGTTTTCATTATCTTGATTTTTATAATCAAAAACATTTTTTATAAAATTTGTAAACTTATTACTTTCAATATCTTTATCTATTGAGCTTCTAATATCTAAAAATATTTTTATAGGTTGGAAATTAAATATTTTAAAGTTATATTTTTGCTTTATAATTAATTTTAAAATATTACTCAAAAAAAGATTTAAATATAAAATTTCTGTTTTATAAAAATCATCATTATTATAAAACAGATTTTTAAATACATTTTGAATATCTTCTGCTAAAAAATAACTAGCATAGTCTCTTAT
>JADGEE010000095.1 GCA_016744535.1 Campylobacteraceae bacterium | reverse complement strand
TTTCCAAAAACTTTATAAGTATTCCAATATATATATGGCGTTGCGTTCTTTTACATCTATAAAAAGTATAGATAAAGATAATTTAAGAATATCATCTGATTTTGATATGATAAATTTTTCCTTTTTAATTTTGCTAAATAATGCCTCATTCTTGTATTTAAATTCTCATTTTGATTTATAAAACTATTTTTGCCAATTAAATGATTATAATCATTTAATTGGCAAAAAAGTAAATAGAGAAAAAGTTAATTTTTATCTAAAATTTCACATACTTCTTTTGCGTGATAACTTATAATAATATCAGCTCCAGCTCTCTTAAAAGCTATCATAGTCTCCATTAAAACCCTCTCATAATCAATAACCCCAGCATTTCCTGCTACTTTTAACATAGAGTATTCACCACTTACATTATAAATCGCTAAAGGTCTATTTGTACTATTTTTTATATCTCTAATAATATCTAAATAAGCAAGGGCTGGTTTCACCATTAATATATCTGCCCCCTCTTTCTCATCTTCAATACTTTCAGCTATTGCCTCATTTCTATTTGCTGGATTCATTTGATAACTTCTTCTATCTCCAAAACTCGGAGTTGATTCAGCCACATCACGAAATGGTCCATAATAAGCACTTGCAAATTTAGTTGAGTAACTCATAATAGGAAGATTCTTAAATCCATTTTTATCTAAAGCTTCTCTTAGCGTTACAATTACTCCATCCATCATTCCACTAGGTGCTATCATATCAGCTCCAGCTTTTGCGTGAATTATTGCTTGTTTAGATAAAATTTCAAGTGTAGCATCATTATTTACACTTTGATGAATATGGTCAATTATTCCGCAGTGTCCGTGGTCTGTATATTCACAAAAACATAAATCTGTCATTATATACATATTTGGAACATTTTTTTTAATTTCCATAAGTGTTGAGGCAATTATTCCATCTTCACTTAAAGCGTCACTTCCAATTGAATCTTTAACATCAGGAATACCAAATAACATAATTGCTTTAATTCCCATAATCTCAAGTGCGATACACTCTTTTACAATTTCATCAATACTCATCTGAAATACACCTGGCATAGATTCAATCTCTTTTTTTATATTTTTACCATTTTTAATAAAAAGTGGATATACAAAATCATTTTTTGTTAAAATACTCTCTTGTACTAAGTCTCTAATAGCTTGATTAGTTCTAAGTCTTCTAAATCTTTTAAACATATTTTTTTCCTATCTATTATTTTTTCTAAATAATATCAAATTTATGATAAAATATAAAAATTAAATATATTTATAAAGGAAAGGATTTAAAAATAAAAACTCTAAAAGGTAATTTATCACTATTTATTGTGACTATTTCAACAATTTTTTTACTTATAATAATTATCTATATAATTAATGGTTCTTATCAAAAACAGAATGATTTAACAAAAGAGATTATTATAACAAAAGCAAAGGCACTTTTTGAAGCTATGAAATATACTCGTAAATGGAACTCTTCGATGGGTGGAATCTATGTAAAAGATGGTATTAATCCTGATGTAAAACCAAATCCATACTTAAAAAATAATTATATTAAAAGTAAAAACAATAAGACTCTCATCTATATAAACCCAGCATTTATGACTAGACAAATTTCAGATTTAACAAAAGAGGCTGATTTTAGTTATAAAATAACTTCTTTAAATCCAATAAATCCAAATAATCTTCCAACTGAATTTGAAAAAAGAGCTCTTAAATATCTTTCATTAAATTTAAAAGAAGCCTATTATTATGAATTTATAGATAATAAATTAAATTTTATTGGGGGACTTAAAATTGAAAACTCTTGTTTAGAGTGTCATAGCGAATATAAAATAGGAGAAATTAGAGGTGGAATAAGTGTTAATATTGATATTAGTGATGAAATCATTAAAATGGATGATATTAAAGGGAGTAAAAATTTACTATATATTATTATTATTACAATTATATTAATACTTCTAATAAGACTTTATATGTTTTTAAATAGAATTAATGCAGATAAAAAAAAGCAAGAGAATATATTAATCCAACAATCAAAAATGGCATCTATGGGTGAAATGATAGGAGTTATCGCACATCAATGGAAACAGCCTTTAAATGCTCTATCACTAATTAATTACGATATAAAAGATGCTTATGAATTTAGAGATTTAAATGAGGAGTATATGAATAAATCAATTGAAAAATCTAATTTTCAAATAGAGTTTATGAGTAAAACAATTGATGATTTTAGAAACTTTTTTAAGCCATCTAAAGAGAAAAAAACATTTAGTGCAAAGTCTGCTATTTTAGACATTTTAAATATTTTAAATTCTCAATTTAAAAAGAGTGATATAGAGATAAAAATAGAGACCAAAGAGAATAATGATAAAATATATGGCTTTGAAAATGAATTTAAACAAGCTGTCTTAAATATATTAAATAATGCAAAAGACACTATTTTATCACAAAAAAAGAAAAAGCTATTAGATAGTGGAGTAATTGAAATTTTAATAGAGAAAAATGATTTAAATTTAAATATAAAATTTATTGATAATGGTGGTGGGATACCTGATGATATTATAAAAAATTTATTTACACCTTATATTACTACAAAAGGAAATGAAGGAACAGGGATTGGGCTTTATATCTCTAAAATTATTATTAGCAATATCAGTGGTAAAATCAGAGCATATAATTTAAAAAATGGTGCTTGTTTTGAGATAACACTTCCATTTATAAAATAGATTTTAAAGGTTTAAAATGGATAAGATTCTTCTCTCTCACGGAAATGGTGGATTAGAAAACAACACTCTAATAAAAGATATTTTTTACAAAAACTTTCAAAATTCAATTTTAGAAAAAAGTGAAGATTCTGCAATTATAGAAGATAATTTAGCATTTAGTACAGATAGTTATACAGTATCACCGATATTTTTTAATGGTGGAGATATAGGAAAATTAAGTGTTTGTGGGACTTGTAATGATTTAGCAATGATGGGTGCAAAACCACTATATCTAAGTTGCGGATTTATAATTGAAGAGGGTTTTAATATAATAGATTTAAAAAAAATTGTCACTTCAATTAAAGATGAATTAGAAATAAATGGGTCTAAAATAGTTACAGGAGATACAAAAGTTGTGCCTAAAGGGAGTATTGATAAAATTTTTATAAATACTACTGGAATTGGAAAAATTCAAAAAAATTCTATATCATCACTAAATTTAATGGAAGATGATGTGATTATTATCTCAAATTCCATAGGTGAACACGGTGCTTCAATTTTTGCACAAAGAGAAGGAATTGACTTAGAGACTGATTTAAAGAGTGATTGTGCTTCTTTATGGTCAATTGTTGAAAAATTAATAGAGGCTAATGTAGATATACACGCCCTAAGAGATGCTACAAGAGGAGGGTTAGCTTCACTGCTTAATGAGTGGGCAATTAACTCAAATATTTCAATTGAAATAAAAGAAGAGTTAGTTCCAATTAAAGATGAAGTTAAAGGAATTTGTGAACTTTTAGGTTTTGAGGCTTATAATTTAGCAAATGAGGGAACTTTCGCAATAGCTCTACCAAAAAGTGAAGTTAGTAGTGCATTAAATATAATGAAACAATTCAAAATTACACAAAATGCTAAAGTTATAGGAAAAGTTACAAAAGAGTATTTAAAAAAAGTTATATTAGTTAGCCCTTGGGGAACAAATCGATTTTTAGAGATGCCAAGTGGAGAACTTCTTCCTAGAATTTGTTAAGGATATATTATGCACGAATTTTCTATTGTTCAATCACTCTTAGATTTATGTGAAGATAATGCAAAAGTAAATAGTGCTACAAAAGTGATAAAAGTAACTATTAAAATAGGTAAATTAAGTGGTGTTGAGCCTGAACTTTTAAAAAGTGCTTTTGAGACTTTTAAAGATGATGGGATTTGCAAAGAAGCTATTTTAGAGATGAATATACAACCAGTTGTGATAGAGTGTAAAAATTGTCAAGAGAAATCTACTCTCAAAAAATTAGAGATAGCTTGTCCAAAATGTAAAAATGATAATATAACTATAATCGATGGCGAAGAGATGTTTTTGATGTCACTAGAGATGGAATAAAAATGGAGGAAAAAATTATGAATTCAAAAGATTTACTGGAGTACTCTAAAAGTTTAAAACTTTTATATGTAGAGGATGATAATGATATAAGAGAGAGTACAACTCTAATTTTTGAAAACTTTTTTACAGAAGTTAAGAGTGCTGTAAATGGTCTTGAGGGTCTTAAAAAATTTAAAGAAGATAAATTTGATATTGTAGTAACTGATATTAGAATGCCTCATTTAGATGGAATATCTATGATAAAAGAGATTAAAAATATAAATGAAGAGCAAATTATGATTGTAACTTCTGCTTATGATGAATCTTCATATTTAATGGAGTTAATTGATTTAGGAGTTGATGGATTTATATTAAAACCTATTAAACTTGACAAATTTTTAAAGACCTTTTATAAAATTTGTAAAAATATAGTTGAACTAAAAACACTAGAAGCCTATAGACAAACACTAGAAGAATTAGAAAAAGAGAGAACAATGGAGGAAAATAATAATAGTGAAAACTCAATTGAATTTTAATTTATTATATAGGATTAAAAAATCAGTATTAAAAATAGATTAAATATAAAATTAGCAAACTATCATTAAAATTGCTAATTTTATTTAAAGTTGATAGTAGCTAATATAACTTAATTAATTAAAATAATTTAATTTTAAACTTTTTTACTATAATATTCTACTATTAAAAATATAACCTAAAAGGAATACAAATTGGCAAAACATCAATTTCAAACAGAAGTTAATCAACTATTAGACTTAATGATTCATTCACTCTATTCAAATAAAGAGATTTTTTTAAGAGAGTTAATCTCAAACGCATCTGATGCGATGGATAAATTACAATTATTAACACTAACAGAAGATAATTATAAAAATTTAGAATTTAATCCAAGAGTTTTAATTACATTTAATAAAGAGTTAAAAACTTTAACTATTAATGATAGTGGAATAGGTATGAATTCAGAAGATTTAGTTGAGCATATTGGAACTATTGCAAAGAGTGGAACGAAATCATTTGTTGAGAAATTAAGTGGAGATGCTAAAAAAGATTCAAATTTAATAGGACAATTTGGAGTTGGATTTTATTCAGCATTTATGGTTGCACATAAAATTGAAGTTTTAAGTAAAAAAGCTACTGAAGATAAAGCTTATAAGTGGATTAGTGAAGGAACTGGTGAATATGAGATAGTTGATGCTACAAAAGAGAATTTTGGAACTGAAATTACACTTCATTTAAAAGATGAAGAGAATGAATTTTTAGAAGAATCAAGAATTAAAAGCATTGTAGAGAAATACTCAAATCATATTCCTTTTGCAATTGATTTAAAATATATGGGAACTGAAACTATTCCTGCACCTGAACCAAAAGAGGGTGAAGAGAAAGTCAAAGATGAGACAAAAGAAGTTGAAAAATGTGAACAAATCAATAAAGCTTCAGCTCTTTGGAGAATGGGTAAAAGTGAGCTTAAAGCCGATGATTATAATGAATTTTATAAAAGTATTAGCCACGATAGTGAAGAACCATTATTACACTCTCATACTAAAGTTGAGGGAACACTAGAGTATACAACACTATTTTATGTACCGAAAAAAGCTCCTTTTGATATGTTTAGAGTTGATTATCAACCAGGTGTTAAACTTTATATTCAAAGAGTATTTATTACTGATGATGAGAAAGAGTTAATGCCAACATATTTAAGATTCTTAAAAGGTGTAATTGATTCTGAAGATTTACCACTGAATGTAAGTAGAGAGATTTTACAACACAATAGAGTTTTAGAAAAAATCAAAACAAGTTCAGTTAAAAAAGTTTTAGGTGAACTTAAAAAATTAGCTGATAATGATAAAGAGAAGTATGGCTTATTCTGGAATGAGTATGGAAGAGTAATGAAAGAGGGACTTTATAGTGATTTCGCAAATAAAGAAGCACTTTTAGAGTTAATGAGATTTAAATCTCTAAATAGTGATGGATTAATCTCTTTAGCTGAATATAAAGAGGCTATGAAAGTAGACCAAAAAGAGATATATTTTATAACTGGTGAAGATGAAGCAGTTCTTAAAAACTCTCCACTACTTGAAGCTTTCAAAGAAAAAGGTATGGATGTTTTAATTTTAAATGATGAAGTTGATGCTATTGTTATGCCAAGTGTAACTGAATATAAAGAGACTCCATTAAAACCTATTCAAGAAGCTAAATTTGATGAGAAAGACATTGATGTAAAAGAGTATGAAGAGATTGTCGCAAAAATTAAAGAGACTCTAAAAGATGAAGTAAAAGATATTAAAATTTCTCAAAGATTATCACACGCTCCAAGTTGTATAACTTTTGATGCAAATGACCCAGATTTCCAAATGCAAAAAATGCTACAACAGATGGGACAGATGGATAATATGCCAAAAGTAAAACCAATTTTAGAGATTAACCCTAAAAGTGATATTTTCACAAAATTAAAAGCAAATAGTGATTTAGATTCTGATACATTTAATGATATTGCAAATCTGCTACTTGATGAAGCTAAAATGCTTGAGGGTGGAAAAGTTGAAAATATAGTTGAATTTACTGCAAGATTAAATAGAATTATGGCAAAAGCTCTTTAAGAGTTTTTTCTCTTCTCTTTTTTAGTAAAAAATATTTTTTTTAAGTTCTACTTTAATTTCAAACCTATTGGAGTTTTAAAAGTGATGAGTGGTTTTTAAATCCAAAAGAGATTAATATTAGGTAATGCCTTTTGGATAAAAAAGAAGTAATTGCTTATAAATATTATATATATAAGAGAATGATAGTTTTTAAACTTTCTCTCTTTTACTTAACTATTATTGACAACTTTTTCAATAGCATTAAAAATTATTTTATCTGAATGATGACCTGAAATTTTATTTTCTAATTTTCCATCTTTAAAAACTAACATACTAGGAATGGATGTAATCATATTTTCAACAACAAATTCACAATTTTCACATCCTTCTGCTTCAAAACATTGAATTTGCGGAAATTCATCTTTAACTTTTAATATAGCCATCTTCATAGCTTCTGAACTTTGACACCCCTCTTCTAATATACCAACTACTGAAATACCATCTTTAAGTTTTAATTCACAAGTCTCTTCATTTATTCTTTCCATACTATAAATCTCCCTCTAAATATTACTATATTTTATATATGTTATCTAATTTTTCCTTATACTCATCTATATCTATTTTTATTCTAGCAACTCCCTCTTCCATTGCACTTTTAGCTATCGCAGATGAGACATACTTCAATAATCTCTTATCAAATGGTGTCGGAATTATGTAGTCTTTTGAAAATTTTAAATCTCTATTATACATCTCTTTAATCTCTATTGGAACTTCCTCTTTTGCTAAATCTGAAAGGGCTTTTACGGCAGAGAGTTTCATCTTTTCAGTTATATGAGTAGCTCTTACATCTAACGCTCCTCTAAAGATAAATGGAAATGCTAAAACATTATTGACTTGATTAGCAAAATCGCTTCTACCTGTTGCTATTATCGCATCACTTCTAACTTCTTTTACAATATTTGGGTCAATTTCAGGAGTTGGATTTGCTAAAGTAAATAAGATTGGATTATTTGCCATAGATTTTACCATCTCTTTGGATACTGTATTTCCTCTTGATAATCCAAGTAACATATCAGCACCATTTAAAGCATCTTTTAATGTATTTAATTCTGTCTCAACTATAAACTCTTTTTTTAACTCATTTAAATTAGTTCGCCTTGAATTGATAACCCCTTTACTATCAACCATAATTATATTTTTTGCACCTAAACTTTTATAGAGTCTAGCACTTGCAATTCCAGCAGCCCCAACTCCAACAATTACAATTCTTATATCTTCTATTTTTCTATTGGTTAATTCTAAGGCATTTAAGAGTCCAGCTGATGTTATAATTGCCGTTCCGTGTTGGTCATCGTGCATAACTGGAATATCAGTCTCTTTTTTTAATCTATCTTCAATATAAAAACACTCTGGTGCTTTAATATCTTCAAGATTAATTCCACCAAAACTAATTGATATTGCTTTTACGTGTTCGATAAATTTATCAGGGTCTTCTTCATTAACTTCTATATCTATGGAATCAATTTCAGCAAATTTTTTAAATAGTAGAGCTTTACCTTCCATTACAGGTTTACTAGCTAATGCACCAATATTTCCAAGCCCTAACACAGCCGTTCCATTTGAGATAACTGCAACTAAATTTGATTTTAATGTATATTCATAAGCCATATCTGGATTTTCTTGTATCTCAATTGAGGGACAAGCTACACCTGGGGAGTAAGCTAATGATAAATCTTCTATTGTTTCAGAGGGTTTCGTTGAAATAATTTCAATTTTTCCACCTTTACCACTTCTATGATATTCAAGTGATTTTTTTCTATCTATTCTGTCACATCTATTCAAGTTAATTCCTTTTTATATAAAAAATAATTAGTGGATTTTAGCATAAAAATTATAATATAATTTGAACTTAATAATTTAATAAAAGGTAATTTATGAAAATAGTAATTAGTTTTTTCATTTTTCTAAGTTTTATATCTGCTGAAAATATTAGAGTGGCAACAGCTGCGAATGTTAGTTATGCAATTAACGAGCTTAAAGATGTATTTATAAAAGAGAATCCAAAAATAAAAGTAGATGTAATATTAGGTTCAAGTGGAAAACTTACAGCTCAAATTTTACACGGAGCACCTTATGATATATTTTTATCGGCTAATATGAAATATCCAAATAAGTTAAAAGAGGAGAGTATAGCTATAACAGAACCGATTATTTACGCAAAAGGTGGCTTAGTAATACTAACTAGAAAAGATGATATAAATTTAAGTAAAGGTATAGAAGTTGTAAAAGATGTTAAAAGAATAGCTATTGCAAATTATAAAACTGCACCTTATGGAAAAGCAAGTGTAGAGGCTTTAAAAAATGCTAAGTTATTAAAAATTGCTAAGCCTAAATTTATAAATGCTGAAAATATTTCTCAAAGTGTACAATATACTATAACAGCAACTGATATTGGATTTATTGCAAAATCGGCAATGTTTTCAGATAAAATGAAAAAGTATAAAAATTGGGTAGAAGTTGATAAGAATTTATATAAACCAATTGAGCAAGGTTTAGTAATATTAAAACACGCAAAAGATAAAAATAGTGCAAAAGTTTTTTATGACTTTTTACTCTCATCAAAAGCAAAAGAGATATTTAAAAAGTATGGCTATATTGTGGAGATAAAAGATTAAAATTATGTTTAATAAAAAAATAAATTGGAATGAAGATAAAAATAAAATTTTAAAAAGAGAGAGAGGAATATCTTTTGAAGATGTAAAAGAGCTTATAAACAACAAGGAAATAGTTGATATTATTCCACAAAGTAATCAAGAAAAATATAAAAATCAAAAACTTTTAATAGTTAAAATTAAAGATTATCTTTGTAAAGTTCCTTTTGTAGAAGACGAAAATGAAGTTTTTTTGAAAACTATTTTTCCTGATAGAAGATTAAAAAAAATTTATAAATAAGGTAAAATTTATGGAAAGAAATTTATATGATGTAACACCGTTAGACGAACTTGAAGAGGATTTATTAAATGATGATTTTATAGGTAAATCTATTCCAAATGTAGAAGAGGAAAAAGATAGATTGCAAAAAATAGCTAAATACACTATTGAAATGGAAGAGGCTAGAAAAGCATTAGATGAAATTTCAAAAGATAGTGACTTTAATGTTTTTGTAAAAGTTATTAATGAGAGAGGCTTATCAATAAAAGAGGTATTAAAAGATTTTATTCATAAAATCGCATTTGAAAAAAGTTATAATTTAAAAAATATTTGAGGTTATAGTATGAAAAAAACAATTAAAGTCTCTATTATTGCAACTGATGATTTATTTGAAGATATTGAAGCTATAAAATTTTTTTTAGATAAAAAGAACAGTAATAATAAGTATATAAATTTTAAATTAATAGATGATAGTTTTAAAGCTGATGTTGTGATAGTTTTAATTTTTAAAAGTTTATGTAAATTTGATATAGAAAAATTTAATGAATTATATGAAAAGTTTAAAAATAAAAAAGATAAATTTTTATATGTTTTTTTCAAATCTAGTGAAATATTTTTATATAATGAAAAAATAGAAGATATTATTAAAGTTAATGAATTTAAAGAAGAAATAAAAGAAAATTTTAGTGAAATTTATGCAAGTTATACTAATCAAGATGAATTAGTTAGAAATATAGATAAAAATATATTTATCTATATAAAAGATATACAAAACAAAACAAAAAAGAAATTTTTAATATTAGTAAGTTTTACATTTATGTTAATATTTATATTTAATCTTAACATAATTGAAAAGTATTTTATAAATTTTAAATTAAAAAATATTGAAATAAAATATAAA
>JADGEE010000166.1 GCA_016744535.1 Campylobacteraceae bacterium | reverse complement strand
ATATAAAGATTTGTTTAAAATCTTTGTAGAACTAATTAAAAAGCCCAAATCAAGAGAGGTTTATCTTTCTTAAAGAAAATATAACCGTGGAGTGAGATTAGTGCATTAAAAGAAGCTATGAATAAATTAAAAAATATGGAAGAAAAAGAAGCCTCATAATTTATTTGGCGTAACATCAGAACCATAATTAAGAAAATTGTTTTAAAAAATTTATCAATAAGTAACCAATTCATCAACAATAACCAAATCGTTTAATAACTCTTTTCTAACTGATTCTTTTGAGAATTGTTGAGTTTTGATAAAAGCATTATAGGCAATTCTATAAATATTTTGCTTTACTCCATCAGCCTCTTTTCTCAACTCAATTTCAAATAAAATATCATTAAATTGTCTCTGCTTGAAATTATATATATACTCACTTTTTAACTCATCACTAGCTTTTAGTTGAAAATGCTCTTGAGTTGGATAATTAAAATCCATATATTTATCATACTTACTTGAATACTCTCTAGCTTTTTTCTTTAATGCAAATAATCTTGCAAATGACATTTCAATGGCTTCAATACTTTTAACAAAAAACTCATTTTTGCTACTAATAAATTCATTATATAATTCACTCTCTTTGGCTCTAATTTCTAAATCCGTTTTTGAGTAATCAACTTCAGCTAAAAATCTTTTACTAAGTGCCTCTTTTACTCTATTTTCAAAATCTAATTCATTAACTTGAATATTACTCAATATCTCACTAGCTGTACTATAAACCTCTTTCTTATAATCTAAAAATGTTGCTGGAAACTTTGGAGAAAAACATTTCTGCACCATTTCATCATTTTCTATATTAAAACTTTTTATATTTTTAACACACTCCTCTATCATATCCATTTTAATTTTATCACCTTTGAAAAAAGCCTCTTTAACAAATTTACTATTTTTTCCATTTAAATTTTGTAAATTTTTTAAGCTTAATATTTGAGTATATATCTCATTTAAACTCTTTCCTGATTCTGTCTTTATATCGCCTACTTCACCTGTTGGTGAATATGTTGTAGCCCCTTTACCAACTCCACCCTCTGCTGTAATTAAACTCTCTTTCTCATTTGCAGTTATAGTCCCTATTGTGCTTATTTGTAAATTATCTAAATTGGTAACACTATTGCATAAATTATTTATAAAACTTGATGTAACATTTGCTAATTTACTTGTATTTAAATTAGCCTTACACGAACCTATCTCTAAATCTAAATTCCAATTCAGCAAATAATTAGCACCTGAACCAACACTGGAGCACATATTTGGAACATTCATATTTAAATCAGGAAACTTACACTCTAGGGCTGTTGAAATACCTAAAATATTGATAGCACCACCGACACCATTCCCATTTAAAATAATATTCAAAGTAGACTCATCATATTCACTCAAGAGTGAAAAACTATCTTTACCAACAACACTTTCAAAAATAGTATTATTGTTAATGCTCTTTATATCATTTAAAGTAAATCCAAATAGTGACTTTAAAAAAATAAGTAAAATAATAGTTTTTTTCATAGCAGACCTTAATTTTTAAATTTATTCAATATTTTAGTATTTTTGACAAGAGTAGATATTTTTAACTCTTCCTCTGATTGCTCTATATTTGAGTGGGAATTTTTTATATTTTCAATTTCATCATTTGAAATAAGAGATATTTTTTTACTCTGATTTATATCTGATTTAAGAGTATTCACATCATTGATATATTCACTAATCTTTATATTACTATCCTCTTGAATTTCATTAAAAATTACACTCAACTCTCTTTTAAGCAAATTAATATCTATATCCAACTCTTCTAAAAAATCAAAACTATCTAAAAACTCATTTAAGCTATTTTTTGAAAAGGAATCGTCATATTTATTTACTACTTTTAAGATTTTAATAAACTCCTTTTTAAAGCCCTCTATTTTTACAAAACTTATAAATAAAGCTCTCAATAGAGGATATATTAAATTTTCTCTATCTAATTTAGAACTTAAAATAAGAGAAGTTAATAGAACATCTAAGTTATTTAAATCATTAGTAGTATCAGCTTTTAGAGATAAACTAATTAAATCTTCACTTTGTAAATCTAAATTTAATTTTAATTTATTTGAAACTATTTTTATTTCTGATTTCATTTAAATTCTCAAATAGATAAGTTTGATTTTTCAAGACTTCATTCTCTTTATATAAAAGCCTTGCTTGTGCCTCTTTTACTTTTGAAATTTCAATCTCTAAGATTGCAATATTACCAATAATAGTTTCAAAACCATTTTTAAAAGATGTAGCTAATTTTTTTATTTTATCGCTCTTAAAATCTTTACTGACATCTTTAAATGCTTTAGCTCCGAGAGGTTTAACTAAACAGATTCCAGCATTTGCAAAAAGAGTAAATATCAATAAACTAATAAATATCTTCACTTAGTAGCCTTTTTGATTTAATATTTGCTCTCTTATGCCT
>JADGEE010000094.1 GCA_016744535.1 Campylobacteraceae bacterium | reverse complement strand
AATAATTTTTAAGTTCTTTTTCTAAAGTTATTACATTTTTCATATGTTAATTATAGCAATTTTTCACATAAATAAAATTTATAGGCGTGTAGTGAGATTAGGAATAGACTTAATGAATCAAGATATATTAAAATATGAATCAAAAGTTTGGGAAACTGCTGATTTATTGATAGGTGCTGGAATTAAACAGAGTGATTTTCCAAAATATATGATGCCATTTTTTGCTCTCATTATGGTTGAGAGTCGTTTTATTAGAATGATTGAAGAGTTAAAAGAGGAGTTACAAGAGAGTGGCGATAGCTTAAGTGAGAGTGGCGATAGCTTAAGTGAGAGTGGCGATAGCTTAAGTGAGAGTGGCGATAGCTTAAGTGAGAGTGAATTTATAGAAGAGATACAAGAGAGTGAAAAGGGATATAATAATTATCTACTTAGAGAAAATAAAACTTTAGCTGATATTTGTAAAAATGATAAAAATTTTGAGACTGATTTTGATTTATATTTAAAGGGTTTTGATGCTCAAACGCAAGACCTTTTAGGAGTTGATAAGAGTAATGATGAAGTTAAATACCTTGATATTTCGGGAATTTCGGGACTGCTTAATAAAAAAAGAATTATCTTTGCATTTGTAAAAGCTTGGAGTGAGATAGATTTAAAAGAGTTTAATAATAGTGAGATAACTACACTAGAAGAACACATCAAAAGAAAATGGGCAGATATTAGTGCGGAGACCGCAGGGGAGCAGTATACTCCTGATGATGTAATAGCACTTATTTCTGAAATCATCATCTCAAAAGTAGAAGATAGTGATATTTTAACAATTTATGACCCAACTTGTGGTGGTGGGAATATGCTTTTTGGAGTTGAAGATAGAGTAAAAGAGAAATTTAATAAACCTACAAAAACTTATGGTCAAGATTGGAATGACGCATTATATGCTTTAGCAAAAATTGAGAGTAGGTTTAGAGGAGATTCTGAAATACACTATGGCAACACTTTAATTAGTAGTAAATTTTATGATAAAGAGTTTGATATTGTTGTAGCAAATCCACCTTATGGAGTTGATTGGAAAGGGTATAAATCTGACATACAAAAAGATAAAATAGGACAGTTTCACGATTATCCATCTATTTCAGATGGACAACTTTTGTTTATGCAACATTTAATTTCAAAAATGAGTTTTAATGGTCTTGGTGTAGTCGTTCATAATGGTTCAACTCTATTTAGTGGAGATGCTGGAAGTGGAGAGAGTAATATTAGAAAGTGGATATTTGAGCAAGATATAGTCGAAGCTATAATTCAACTTCCTACCGATGAATTTTTTAACACAAATATTTTTACATATTTATGGGTACTTAATAAAAATAAAAAACATAAAAATAGAGTAATGATGATAAATGCTAGTGAAAAGTTTAAATTACTCAAAAAGAATAAAGGTAAAAAGAGAAAAGAGGTAGATTTTACAAGTAGATTAGAGATAGTTAAAACTCTTAAAGAGTTTAAAGATAATGAGTATGCAAAAGTGTTTGAGAGAGAAGCGTTTTATTATAATAAACAAGCGATAGAGCTTACTAATTTAGATTATAAAAATGCTACTATTGAATCTATTTTAAATGCTAAAAAATCACTTAAATTAACTCCACTTAAAATAGTACAAGATGATTTGATTATAGATAAATTTGAGATATTTGATTTTAATAGAGATGAATTTAGTGATTTAAAAGATTACAATAATAGAATCATAAAGGAGAAAATTAAAAACTTTGATTATAAAGAGCAGAATCTAAGAGTTTATACTAATGAGGCAATCTATTTTTATGATGAGACAAAAGAGAGTTTAATCAAACAAATAGATGGGATTGAGGAAGAGTTAGGTTGTGGAAAAATAGTAATTAAAAGTAGTTATAAAAAAGCAACTAAAACAAAAGAGGCTAATATTATTATATCTATTGAATTAACTCCTGATTATCAAAAAGATTATGAGATAATTACTTATAATAGAGATAAAAAAATAAATAAAAAAAACATAGAAGAGTTTATGGCAAAGTATATAACCAAGCCATTTAAATATTTTGATAATGTAATCGGAGTTGAAATTAATTTCAATAAGATATTTTACAAGCCTGAAAAATTGCGTCCACTCGAAACAATAGTAAATGAGATAGATAAAATTAACAACGATTTAAAAGCACTTGAGACTGATTTAGATTTATGACTAAAGATGAAATATTAAAATTTTTAAAAATAAAAACATATATTTAACAAAAGTCGTAGTTTCAGCAAAAGAAAAAAATAAAAATGAATCAATTTTTTTAGATAATATTAAAAAAGAGTTAAAATTATGAAATTTCAAAAATATGATAGTTATAAAGATATTGGTGTAGAGTGGTTAGGAGAAATTCCAAATGATTGGGGAGTAGCTAGAGTTAAAGATATCATAAAAGAAAATATTTACGGAACATCAGAAATTACAAAAGAGAGTGGAAAGTATGAAATATTAGGAATGGGTGATATTGAAAATGGTGTAATTACATATCCTAAAAAGAAATTTTTAGATTCTATACCTAAAGATTTATTACTTAAAAAAGGTGATTTATTATTTAATAGGACAAATAGTATTTCTTTAGTTGGCAAAGTAGGTTTTATTGATAAAGATATAAAAAATATCTCTTTTGCTTCATATTTAGTAAGATTAAGATTAAAAAACAGTGAAAATAAAATATTTTATAGTTATTTTTTTAATAGTAATAGTTTTATAAATTTTGCTAGAGCAAATGCTATTCAAACAGCTAATCAAGCTAACTTAAGTTCAACAAAATATAAACAATTAAATTTACCATTTGTAGATTCTAATTTGCAGATTAAAATCGCAAACTATCTTGATAAAAAAACTCTAAAAATTGATAAAGAGATAAATTTATTTGAAAAAAAAATAAAAAGTTATATTAAATTAAAACAGACTCTAATTAATCAAACAGTTACAAAAGGACTTAATAAAAATGTAGAGTTTAAAGATAGTGGAATCGAATGGATAGGCGATATTCCAAAAGATTGGGAGGTTAAGAGATTGAAAGATTTTATTAAATATACAATTAGTGGAGAAGTTATTGATATTAGTTATTGGAATGAAGGAAAAGAATTGCTATATTCAGCTGGTAAAAATCCTATCTTTTCATCTTTTAAAAATTTTCCTAATAAAAAAAGAACAAAAAATAATGACATTTTAATAGCAAGAAATGGAAATGGTTTTATACATATTCCAAAACTGAACTCAATTTTTACAAATGTTGTGCAACTAATTAGATTAACTAATAAAGTAAATATTAAATTTACTTACTATTTACTTGAAAATATTAAACATCATATTAATAAAATATCTAATGGTGACTTTATAGCAAGTTTAAATAAGACTATGTGGTTTAATGCATTTGTAACTATCCCACCAAAACAAGAACAAATCAAAATAGCAAAATATCTTGATGAAAAAACATCTAAAATAGATGAGGTAATAGAGACTTCAAAAAATAAAATAAAATTGCTAAAAGAGTTTAGAAAGACTCTTATTAATGATGTTGTTATCGGAAAGGTGAAAATTAAATGAATGAACACCACTTACAAGATAAATTTTTAATTCCATTTTTTATAAAAAATCACGGTATAGGTTTGGGTTATAGAGAAGTAAAACCAAATACAGTTACAAACTCTTTGATAATAGAGAGCGACTTGATGGAGTTTTTGAGTGAAAGCGAAATAAATAAGCAAAACTATAATAAATTAATTAAAAAATTTTCTAATAATCAAAAAAATTTATCAAAAGAGTTAATCTATTTTTTAACTAAAAAGATAAAAGATTATAAAAATATGGCAATCTTTTTAAATAATAATGGCTCATTTACTTTTAAAGGATTTAAGTTTTATCTATTTAATAGAAGCGGTAGCCTTATTCGAGATGATGAAGACTTTAAAGAGAATATTTTTTCAGTAGTTCAAGAGATGCCATATAGATATAAAGATAATGATAAAATAATATTCTCTTTTCGTCCTGATATAACACTTTTTGTAAATGGAATATATTTAGGTTACTGCGAATTAAAATCAAATTATAATAATCAGACAGCTAAGAAAAATGGTCGAGCTAAAGTTATAAAAGATTATAAAGAGGCTGTTCTCTCTTATTTGGAAAATATAGAAAAAGATATATCTTTAAGTGATACTCAAAAACTAAATTATAGAAAAGATTTTTTAAAAGTGTTTGAAAAAGCTATTTGGATAAGTACGACCGATGTTCAAGAGACTTATATTATCAGAGATATTACAAAATTTTTTGATGAAATTAAAACTCTTCACGATAATGGTAAATATGATTATCAAGAGTATGAAAAAAAAGTAAAAAATGATTTCAAAAAATATCCACTACTTATAGAAAATTTAGATAAACAAGATAAATTAAGAGAGATATTTACATCTCACTACTCAAAAAAGATGATAGAAAAAGAGATACTCTATTATAATTTTATTGAGAGAGATATTGAGATAATCAAAAATAAAAAAGTATTTAAAAATGAGAGAGGAAGACTTATCAGCCCTCGCCCTAAACAGAAATTCGGAGTTGATAAGATTATGGCTAAAGTTGATGAGTTTTTAATTCACGAAAATGAGCCTAACTATTTTATTGATAAATTAAAAAATGGATTAAAATATCTATCAGAAGATATAAAAAATGATTTAATTAAAAAACGATTAGCTTATCAAAATAATAAACATATATACTCTCTACTTTTGCAATACGCTGCTGGATTTGGAAAGAGTAATATTATCGGTTGGAGTGCTTTACAACTAAAAGATTTAAAAAGAGATGGAGAATATGTCTATGATAAAATTATGATAGTTGTAGATAGACTTCAACTAAGAGACCAACTTGATACAAAAATGTTTAATATGAATATTGATAATAAGATGTATATTGAAGCTACTGACAAAAAAAGTTTTCTTAATACTCTACAAAGTGATACTAGATTAGTTATTGTCAATATTCAAAAATTTAGTGATATATGGAGTATCTTAGATACTCAAACTCTAAATAAATTAGCACAACTTAGAGTAGTATTTTTAATTGATGAGATACACCGCTCAAATAGTGGAGTACAAAACGAGGATATGGTAACTCTGTTTGATGAACTACAAAGTAGCTTTGATAGAGATGAGAATTATAAAAAAAATTATAAAAAGAAAAATTTAATTATCGGTTTCACGGCAACACCATCTCATCACTCATTAGCTAGATTTGGAGAGTTTAACAGATACTCTGAAGGTGAAAAGCTGTGGATACCATTTGATAGCTACACTATGAGAGAGGCTATTGAAGATGGATATATATTAAATCCACTTAAAGGCGTTGTTTCTATATCAGCTAAGATGTATTTTGAATTGCCTAATAGTGAATTAGAGGGATTAGAGAGTGAAGATATAGAAAAAAAACATCAAATAAAAAAGAGAAAAATTTATGAAAATTTTGAGAGAATAGATGCTATTAGTAAACTTATTGTAAAAAAACTTATACAAAATGTATATCCTCAAATTAGAAATTCGGCTAAAGCTATGCTCGCTACAAGCTCTATTAAATCAGCTAAGAGATATAAAGAGAGAGTTGAGTATCATTTTAAAAAAATTATTAAAAATTCAAAATATGAGAAATATAGAGATACTCCTATATATGTTGTATATAGTACAAATCAAGATGAGAGTAGTGCAAATTTTCTAAATAATGGACTATCTGAAAAGAGAGTATTACAAAATTTTGCACTTAAAAAAAATGGATTGATTATAGTTGTAGATAAACTTCAGACAGGATTTGATGAGCCAAAACTACATACTCTATTTTTAGATAAAGAGATAAGAGGTATTAACGCTATACAGACGATATCGAGAGTAAATAGAAAAATGAAATATAAAACAAGTTGTAAAATTATTGATTTTTCATATAAAAATATAAATAGCTTTAATATAAAGAGTGCGTTTGAACATTATAGCGATGTTGTTGTGAGTGATTTTGACCCATTTAGTGAAATGAAAGTGTTAGAAAATATATATAAAGATTTAAAAAATTCAAATATATATAGAGAGTATTTTAAGTTTTTTACTGAAATTTATACTCATATTGAGCCAAACCCTAAACACTTTATTAATTTAGAAAATAGTTTTAAGAAGTATATTTCACGAAATAGAGATAAAGCAAAAGAGTTAAAAGATAAAATTAATCAATATTTTCAGATACTAAGTTTAATTGAATTTATTATAGAGTTTAATGAAAAATATATAGAGGAAGCTTTTTTAAACTTTTTTAAAATATTTCATAATATTTATAATCGTGTTAATTCTAATAATGATTCAATAGATGAAGTTGCAATATATTTTGATAATAAAATAGGAATAATTGAGCCTCCAAATATACAACAGATAAAACCAAATAAGCCTCCAACTTCAAGTAAAGAGAGTAATAAAAAAGAGTATAAATATAATATTTTAAAAATAATAGAGAAACGAAATGAACAAGAGGAGGAGATTGGAAAATTAATTGAAGAGTTTGAATCTAAAGTAGATATATTTTTTGGTTATATAAAGAGTCATAGAGATGCTCCAATCTTAATAGCTAAAATAAGAAAAAATTTTGATGAAAATGAAATTTATAGTGATTTTAAAAAAATTTATAATCAAATTATTAGACGAAAAAAGAGTAAACTTGGAGATTTTTTTATCAAAGAGACTAAAGAAATTATAGAAAAGCTTTGTGACGATTTTGAAGATAGATTAAAAACTGAAACTATTTAAATCTCTTTAACTTAAAAATAAACTCTATTCCCTCGCCAATTTCACTATAAACTTTAACTTCACCTTGCCATTTTTTTATCTGTTTTATTGTAATAATTATATTTTTATAAATTTTAGATTCAACCTCTTCACCTTCAAATAGATATTTTTGAAGCTCACTATTACTAACCCCAAAGCCTACATTTTTAAAATGAAACTCTATATAATTATCACTATTTGAGAGAATATCTATATATATCTGCTCATCTTCTGTGCTATCTTCTTCTAAAAGTTCAATTATAGATATAAAAACTTCACTTAATTTATATGGAGTTGCATAAATAAGGTGCATTCCAACTGTTATAGCAAACTCTAAGCTTAGATTCTTATCTTTTAATTTCTCCTCTAAATATCTAGTAGCAATATTAAGCTCACCCATAAAATCAACTGGATAGTAGTGTTGTATATTATTAAAAATATCTTGTGTTGTTAAATCTTTTAATTTATTGAAATTTAGTAATATTTGATTGATTATTTTTTGATTTTTGCTTGAGCTATTTTTTGAAAAATTCTCTAATTGTCTCTCTATCTGAAGTGAGATAGATTTTATGACTCTCTCTTTAAACTCCATCGTACCTCTCATTTTACTAACATCAATTAATTCAACTAAAATTCCATAAACTTCAAATGGGTAGACATCTTCAAAATTAATATTTTCATCATTTTGAGTAACAGGAGAGATATTTAGATAAAAATCTCTATTTTCAAGTTCCGTGTGCAGTAAGAAATCATTTTGTTCTATCACTACATCGTGAAGAAGTGTTTTAATTTCAAACTCACTCATATTTGAAAGCTTTACAATAAGCTCTAGTGCATTTAAATTATATGGGGCTAAATTTAACTCTTTTAAAAATTTTACCATTGAGTTATTAATTTGAATAACTTTTCCAAAAATATCATAGAGAATTGTATTTGTACTTAACGAATTGATTAAATTATCTAGTGTTAATAATCTTCTCTCTATTAATTTAAGACTACTCTCTAACTCTTTATATGTTAAATCATCATTTTCAAATTTTAATATCTCTAAAAAGTTATCATCTTTTTTATTTAAAATTTGCAATCTCTTATATAAAAGTTCACTAATCTGTTCTGTAAAATTTGCAATAATTAAATCAAATCTATCTATCTTTTTTTTATTAATCTCCTCTATTCCAAATGCCCAAAAGCCTAAAATTTGACCTGAAAACATTAAAGGAGCTAAATATTGCTCCTCTTTAACATCTTCTAAAGCTATTAAAAACTCTCTCTTTGTAGGGTCAATTTTTATATAACTTCTCTTCTCTATTGCAGTTGAGAATGGCTCTCTCTCATAATCTCTTCGCATCTCAATTATACTATCAATCGAGCAATTAAGGGCTTTTATCTCTTTTATTCTATGGTCATTTTCAACTTTTTCTAAAAAGATAACTCTTGTCAAATTTAGAGTTTGATTTATCATATTAATAACATCGTCCCAATACTTATCTGAATTATAAAAACTCTCGGGTAAAACTTTATCTTTTAAATTTGTTGTAGTCTCTATTAAAATTTTGTTTGCTTCTTCGTGTTTTAACATAGCTTCTCGTTTTAAAATCAAATATGAGACTCCAATAACAGCAATTAAAATTTCAAGTAGAGGAATAAAAATATTAAAAAAGTTTAATATTAAAAAACCAACTAAAATATAAAAACCAACTATAAATAGAATCATCCACTCTGATAGTGAGACAATAATTCCGTGAAATAAGATTCCAATAAACACTAAAACAACTAATAAAATAGCTTCATAAAGTAAATTAAACTCCATTATAGGCTTATTTTTAAGTAGAGTATCAAGTGAATATGCAAAAAATTCAAGTTCAGATATAGATTCTTCAGATAGTGGAGTATATAGACCTATTTCAGCCTTTTTAAAACCTATTATTACAATTTTATCCTCTATTAACTCTTTTATAACTCCATTTTGTAAAACTCTATGGCTTGAGAGTTTTGCAAACTTATTTTTGCCATTAAAATTTACTAAGTATTTTTGATTGATATTTACATCATAATTTAATATCTCTTTTGAGGCTTGAAGTTCTAAAGATTTATTACTATTAAAATAACTATTTTGATAACGATAGATTCCCAAAATAGATTTAGCTAAATGAATTTCACCAAAAATTGTATTATCTATTTTACTCATCAATTCAGCTTTTTTTAACTCATTTGGTTTAAAAGTATAAATAATTTTTTTTGGATTAAATTTCTCTATTTTATCTAAAATATCAAGTGTATAGTGAATATCTTCATATTTATGTTTTCTATCAACTTCTATTAAAATAATGTTATTTTTATTCTCTTTGAGTGTAAACTTAACTAAAGTATCATATAAAAACCCATCAAGTGTTTTAAAAAAACCAAATTGAGTTAAAACTAAAATTATAAAAGTTAAAATAATACTTACATATACCACAAAATATCTATGTGATAAAGTTTTAATCTCATCAAGCATAAATTTCCTTTTTTTATAGATGTAAAAATGCAATTAAAACGCAAAAAAGTTGCAAATGAAATGCAACTCTCTCTTTGAAATTTAATTTAACTTGCATTTTAAATGCAAGTTGTTAGTACAAACCCTAGAATTAACTTGACCATTTTATCTTCTCCAATTTTTCAATATCTTGGATTGAAATTATCTGATTTTTTAAATCATTAAATTTTTGAAGTATAGTTGTTTTAATATTTTTACCATCTTTTAAAACTTCTTTTAGTTGTGAGATTGTATGATTTTTATATTCCCATAAAACTCCATCTAAACTACACTTAAATTTAGCATCTTCATCAGCTACTACAAGTCCCACTAAATTATTTTGAGCATCTCTATCTGATTTATAGTAATACTCTTGAGTTAATGCAGAACTTTTAAAACCATTTAAAATTTCGCTTTCACATTTTTTTGAAAACTTATTTAGTTTTATTATTTTATCTTTTTCTAATAACTCTAAATCTGTAAATTCAGGCTCAACAACACCACCTTCTTTAATCCACTTTTCTATTTCTAAAAAATCTCTGTTATTTTTATCTTTTGGTATAGAAATAGAGTTATTGACTAAATAACCACCATTTATCTCTTTAATATTTAATATTTAATATTTTCATCTTTTTCCTTATAATTCTGCGTCACAAGATATGTACATATCACCATTTCTAGCTAAATATGTTGAATTAGCAGACAATCCAACAAAATTATAAAATCTTAAATGAACCGAACTTTTACCACCAAAACTTACCACTGAAAAACCAGTAACAGATTGAATATAATCTGTAGTAGTAACATTTGTTATAGTTATCATACCTAATGGACTAAAGCTAGGGGTTGCTCTCATATTTTTTATCGAAAAACTAAAATCCACAGTTGTACTATCAAATGCAATTCCAGTGCCAACAACTGGGACTAATGAATAATATCGTTGACATAATAATAACTCTAAGCCAATTGGTTTTAACTCAAAATTAGTTTCAATGTCTCCTAACTCTAATTGAATATTTGTAGCATTATTTTGGACTGTAATACTCCAGTTTCCAGTGGCTGGGCTTGTAATTTGTTGAGTTGTGATATTTGTACCACTTAGCGTATAAATGGTATTATACCAATTCTTTTAAAAAATTAGATAAAATACAAGAATGCAAGGAAGAAAACCAGAAATAGAAATAAAAGAAGATATAGAATATTTAAAAAAACTA
>JADGEE010000093.1 GCA_016744535.1 Campylobacteraceae bacterium | reverse complement strand
AAATAATTTTTAAGTTCTTTTTCTAAAGTTATTACATTTTTCATATGTTAATTATAGCAATTTTTCACATAAATAAAATTTATAGGCGTGTAGTGAGGATTTTAAATTTAGTTGTTCTGGTGGCTATGCAATTTATAATAGAAAAAAGTATCAAGGCAAAGAGTTAATGGAAAAGACTATCCAAGAGGCTAACTCAATGGAAAAATTGGATAAAGCACTATATACTCTTACTTATGGAAGTAGTAGAAATAATTTCCAAATTGCAAATAAAAACTTAAATGAGTTATCAAAAGAGAGTATTGATTCAAATAGAGATGAAATTATAGATTTAGCCAATAAATGGAATAAAATCTCTTCTGAACCTACCTTGAAAGATGAAGTATTAAACAGTATTGATACAATTTTAAAAGATGATGATTTAAGCAAAGTTTCCTCACACCAAAAGATGTAGACTCTTTTAGTGATATTTATTTAAAAATTAATTTTGATAAACTTTTCCTCTCCAATCTTTTCGGTTTTTTTGAGCAATTTCTATTAAGTCAATAATTGAAAAGTTAAAAAGTAATAAGTTGAAAAACTTTTTTTGATGAAAATAAATTTTACCATTTTTAATAAAACCTAATGATTTATCACTACTCACATTCTGAAATAAATCTAAATTTCCATTAATAAATTTTTCAAACTTCTCATTTGCATCTTTGCTTGTTATGTCGATAATTTTCACATTTTGCACTTGAATCCTTTTAATCGTTAAAATTTTCTTGCTTTTCAACAAGATGACAAAATTATCGGAGTTTGGAATTTACTTTAAAAAAGTAATTACATTATAATTATTTATCTAAGGAGTAATTATGACTAAGTTAGTACAAATTGTAAATTCTAAGGGAATTAGAATACCAAAAAATATAATTAAAAAAGCACATTTAGAAAATACTTTAATAAATTTTGAAATTAAAAAAGATGGTTTATTTTTAAAACCTGTAAAAAATAGTTCAAGAGAGGACTGGGAGCAAAAAATAAAAAATGAATTAGATAAAAATATTCAAGAAGATGATGAAATACTAAATTTTGACTTAGATTTAAAAGATTGGGAATGGTAGAAAATGTAAATAGATTTGAAATATGGTTAATTAATTTAGACCCTACAATCGGAAAAGAGATTAAAAAAACAAGACCTTACATAGTTGTTTCGCCAAATGAAATGAAATTGCTACATACTGTTATTATAGCACCTCTTACAAGTAAAGGTTTTGAGTTTCCAATGAGAATTAAAATAAAATTTCAAAATAAAAATGTGCTTATTCTTCTAGACCAAATAAGAGCAGTTGATAAGCAAAGGTTGATTAAAAAAGTTGGAAAAATTGAGCTTAATAAAGCAAAAGAAATATGCGAAGTTTTAAATGAAATGTTCAAATTTTAGAGTATCTAAATTATCGCTTTCATAAGAAAAAAAGTTTATCAAAAGATTTTAATAAACTTCTCTTCTATGTGCTATTCTCAAAACTAAGATTATTAACACATCATTCTTTTTAGCATAAATAATACGATAACTTCTAAGTTTTAATCTATACAAACCTTGATAATTTCCTTGTAAATATTTAATTTTACCTTGATTAATTAATTGAGCTTCAAACTCCAAACTAAAATTAGATATAAAATCAGATAAACTATCCAAAATAAATTTTTGAGTATGCTTATCTAATTTTTTTAACTCTCTTTTAGCTTTTATATCTATCTCTAAATTATACATTTAATTCTTTTTTAACATCATCTAAAGATTGAGTTTGACTTTTACCACTTTCAATATCTAATAATCTATTTTTCGCTAATTCCATATCTAAATAATCAAAATACATATCTAAAGCTTCTTTTATTAAATGACTTTTCTTTTTTTTTAATTCAATAGAAAAACTATCTAAATCAATCAATGTGTTTTGAGGTAATGTAAAAGTAGCTTTTTGAGCAATCATTTTATATTCCTTTTTATATGTATTATAATACATATAATTTTAAAAATATATTTAACAAAAAAATTAATTAATTAAAACAGTGAAATTAGTTTAAGCTTTTTTTATATTATTTTCCTCTCAATCATATCCTTAAATTTAAATTAAGTTTTTCATATTAAGATTTTTTCATATCAAAGTTAGAAGTTTCAAAAGATGACAGTGTATTAAGTCAAGAGGAATTAAATTTATTTAAAAAACTTGAAGATATGAAAGAAAAAAAACAAGAGGATAAAACTGATGAAATTAATATCAATAAATTTAAAATTGAGTTGATTGAGTTAATAGTTAAAAATATTTGCAAATAAAGAAAAAAAGGCTACATTCTAGCCCCTCTCTTTCTTATCCAAGATTGTTCTCTATGCTCTTCTTTAACATCTCTTTGAGGCTCTTCTTTCATTTCAAAGTTGTCTAACTCCTCGTCGTATCTAGTTAGCTCTTTTGCTTTTTTATCATCAATTGAGATTTCATTATTCAGTGTCGCTAATAAAACTTTATTACCTTTTTGTTTGTACTAAAATCTAATATCAAGACTATTTGCTAAACTTGCATAAATGCCACTATCTTTTAAAAATTCAATAGATTTAGTATAAGTATCAGAACTATTATTATATTTTTCTTTTTTCTCTATCGCCGTCTATAAATCTTTTATATGCAGTTGAGAATCTAAATTATCGCTCTCATAAGTAGAATAATTATTAAGCAACTCTTTTGCACTATTTAAATTATTATTTTTAATCTCTTGGACGATTAATTTTAACTTTTCATCTTCAAATTTATCCTCATCAAGTCCAAAATCAAAATTGTCAAACTTTTCATCAACCAAATTAGCTAATGCAATAGTTTCCATTTTTCTTAATCTTTTAAGCTCTAAAGAGTTGTATGGTTTATTTATACTATTTTTTTCATCTTTGATTGCATTCAGCAATGAAATAATTGAAAGCTCTCTATTTAAACTTTCATAATTGAAATTGTCACTATCATTTTTGAATTGTTTAATTTCATTCTCTTTAGTCTCTATTTTATCTTTTAACTCATTGAAGTGAGTTTCATTGTGTTTTAGTTCATATTTAAATTCATCAATTTCACTTTTAATTTTTTGAATGTTATCTCTGTACTCTTGATTTACCTTTGATAGAGTATCAAAGTTTTCTGTTGTGCTTTCTACCTCTTTTAAAGCCTCTTCTCGCTCCTCTAAGCTACTAACTAATTGTTTTAATTTCTCTTCACTATCATTTAATATTCTCTTTAATCGCTCATCTTTCTCCTCTTTTTGCTGATAAGTCTCATTTAACTCTTTAACTTCACTCTCTAGGATTTCAATGCTCTTATCAAGTTCATTTTTGACCTCAAAGTTATCTTTTATATCAAACTCTTTAAATGCTCTCTTTAAATCTTCCTTTATATTATTTAAATTAACTTTCTCTAATTCTCCTATGAACTTATTTTTTAATATATAATTTTTTATATCACTTAGTGCATTTTTAGGTAGATAGTCAATTGAGTGTTCATTATCTTTAGTTTTTAATAAAATAGTTTTTGCTAATTTTTCAGTATTATTGATACTATCGTGAATGCCTCTATATCCAAAAATCTTTTCAGCAAAATCTCTATCCATTTCAGCTTGTATCTGTTGATAGAGTATATTTGCATAAAAGAGAGTTGTAATAGGATTTAATGCCATTAGCCCAGCTGGAGAATTTAAAGATTGATTTAAATAATTTAATTGCTTATCAGCTTGTTGTTTGACTTTTTCTAAAAACTTCTCTAAACAGTTATCTATTCCACTGTTTTTAGTTTCAAGTTTGCCATCAGGTGTTAATTTATTAGCCACACAGCTACTAAGTGATTTTATTGCACTATTGCTTCTTAAAAGCTTTGTGATTAAGTTTTTAGAATTTATCATCTCATTTGCTAAATTGAACTTTCTCTTAGCTTCTATATCATTAATATCTTTTGTAAGTTCTTCACTTGTTAAAAGCTTCTCATCATACTCTAAATTTTTGGTATGATAGTTATCGTAAAAGTCTCTTAAACCTTTTTTATTCTCTTGATAGAATTTATTATCTTCAAATACTTTAGATTCCAAAAATAAATTTTTATCTTCATTATCAAAGCTTTTATCCTCTATCTTATCCATTATAATTAAATTATTTGTTACATCATTTGCTCGGCTTAATAAGTCTTTTCGTCGTTGAGCCTCTTTGCTTGATGAGAACTCTAAACCTTTGTAGTTTATATCACTCTCATCAAAGTTATTCATTTTTAAGACTTTTTCTAAATCATCCATTTTATAGTTAAAATTTATGTCACTATTTAACTGTTTAAAAGCTTCTTTGTAAATCATATTTTTAATAGATTCAGGATTTCTCAAATACTTCTTATTTCTGAAATATCCCCACATACTATCACTTTTATCGTATCTATCAGGGTGTTCGCCTTTTTCAGTTGCATCTGCTGTACCAATAGATATTAATCTATCTATTCCACTGTTAATTCCAATGAATAACTCTTTTTTATCAATAGCTTTTGAGATTGAACTCTCTTTTTTAGGGTCTGTAAAATCTGCATTAAAAACCTCTACCTCTTCATCAAGTTTCTCAAGTATAAGACTCCTATCGTGAGTTTCCCATCCATCTTCACCTTTACCCAAAGCTCCAACTCCATACTGATTTATAAATAAATTTTCATCTCTGATGAGATTGTTTGCAATATCAAGTGCAACCGAGTGTCTATTGATAAGTTCTATCTCTTTTTCTCTATCTGAAACGATTGCTTTCAAATCTCCAACTTTTAACTCTAGCGTCTCATCTGTCAAATCTAATCTTTTTTTAATTTCACTATCATCTGAATTATAAATCAACTCTTTTAAAGTATTTGAGTTATTATTATCATTTTTAATGAGCGTTCCAATATCTTCTATTGCCTGTAATCTTTCAGTAGCTGTTGTAGTTGTATTAAATTTAATATTTTCAATGAGGCTATTTTTTGGTCTTAACTCTGTGATGTCTTCTGCATCAAAGTTCTTTTTGAACATTGCTGTTGCATCCGTCGTGCCATCAGGATTTACTTTTATATCCTTGGTTTCGTTGGGGAGGGATTGTTTGGTAAGGGATTGTTGCTTTGTCTTTTGTGCAATTTTCGCCATTTCTAAGCCTTTTCTTTAAATTTAAAAAAGGGTTACATTTTTTTCTTAAATGAAAATAAATTTTTAAATTTTTTAAGATAATTTTTAAATTTTTTTTGTAAAATATATAAAAAAGGTTAAAAAAATGAATGTAGAAGACATGATAAAAGAAAGTTTAGGAATTGAATCAAAAGAGGCAAAAAAATTGGAAAGTAACCAAGATTTAATCTTAAAAGAGTTGAAAGAATTAAATAAAAATTTAAAAATTTCTAATAAAAATTCAGAAAAAATTGATAGAATTTATGAAATTTTAAGTGATAATTTAGGAGATGATTATGATAGCAATGGTTTTCTTGTGGTAACCGATGAAATAGATAATTTAAAAACTGAAATAAAATCAGAAATTGATAAAATGAGTGATAGAATCAAAAATCAAGTCGATGTGAATGGAAAAATCATTGAGGATACTATTAATAAGAAGATGAGATAAATAAATGGAAGATAAAAGAGAAATTAACGAAGGACTTAAAGAGCTTGGTAAAAGTTTGATGACTTTATTAAATCTCTTTTTGATAGTATTCTTTCTTAATACATATATGCAAAAGGATAATTTTAGCATAATTGGTGCTATGCTTTCGATATATACATTTGTTTGCTTATATTACTATGGTTATTATTTTGTCAATAAAGGAGGTAGAAAATGTTAGAACTTGGAATAATTGGTGCTATAATAGCCACCATTGTGATGATAGGTGCAATAATTTATGAAAAAAAACATCCAACATTAAATAATTAAGGGATTTCTCCCTTAACCCTATGCAAATTCTACCACAAAAAAATTAAAAATCAAATATTTCTAAACTTATTGTTTTTAGATTTTTCTTTTTCTAAATTCTCAACTTCTGTAATTTCATTTTCAAGTAAAGTTTCATCACTTTGCAAAGCTTTCTTATAATAACTGATACAGTTATCTTTCAATTCATTAATATCTTGAATAGAGTTTAAATTATTTTTAATTTCAGGAAGTGTGTTTGCAATTAGATATTCTCTGCTTGGTTCATCGTCTGTACCTTTCAATTCATTATAATCATAACCACTTAAATCACCCCAAATCTTCCCCAATTTATTTTTAGGCAAATTTTCCAAGTGAATTTTAATATATTTTGATGAAAAATCCATTAAATCAAATTTTGAGTTTAAATTTGAGTATCTTTCATTTGCTAGTTCGCCGATAGAATCAAAAGAATTTATATTTGTATCTAATTCATCGCTCACTTGATTCCATTCTTTTAAATCTTCAAAATTTTTAACTTTCCTAGAAACTTCATAAAAAATATCTTCAAATAACTGTTTAGTTAAAATTTTCCTCTCATCTTTTTCCAAACTATTAATTCTATTTTTTACATTTTTCATTTCATTTTTAGCAAGTTCTACTTTATTTTTTAAAAATTTTAATTCTTTATCATCTAAAACAATTGCTTCCTAGAATTCATCAGTTTTCTATAATTTTTTATATTCATTAATAGAACTTTTTAAACTTTGATGTTTTGCATTTGCTTCTGTAAAAATATCTTTTTGTTTTTTTAAAATCTCTATAAGACTTTGTTGAGTTAAAATATCCACATTATTTTGTGATTCTATCTCTTTTTCAATTTCCACAAACTTTTTATTTGCCTTAGCTATCTTTTTTTCTTCCACATAATCTAAAAAAATTTTCAATTTTCCATCAAAATTACTATGAAAAATATCAAGCATTTTTGATTCATCTGTATCTAAAAACCTTTTTTTGAAATTTTCAAAACCTTTTTTCAAGTTATTAAACATCACTTTTCCTTTAAATTTTATTTTATAACATAATTTATAACATAATTTATAACTTAACTTTTAAAACTTAATTGAAAATAAATCTTAAAAAAGTTGGAAAAATTAAATAAAAAAATTGAAGGTTTAGAGGGAAAAGTGAGTGAAATTTATGAGGCTATTAATGATAAATTAGGAAATGGATAATTTAAAAACTGAAATAAAATCAGAGATTAGTAAAATGAGCGATAGAATCAAAAATCAAGTTGATGTGAATGGAAAAATCATTGAGGATACTATTAATAAGAGATTGAGATAAATTCTGAAAATAAAGAGATTGATTAAAATGGAAATTTATATTATGTTAGCAGTGTTGGCTACTATTGCCTTAGTTTTTGCAATTATAGTAAAACCTAATAAAAAACATTCTCTTAGATAAATTAATCAAATTTGTAATACAATAATACAAAAGGATTAAAAAATGTTAGTAAGTGTTAGATTAGATGATACTTTAATTTCAGATATAGAAAAAATTTCAAATAATACTAGAAGTAGCTTTATAAGAGAAGCAATATCTTTTTATCTAAATTATAAAAAGCTACACGATAAAGCTAAATTATTAAAAGCTATTGCAAAAACTAAAAAGTTTGATTTAAAAGAGAATAAAGAGCTAAACGGAACTTTATCAGATGGAATTTAAAAGAGGTGATATTTATTTAGCAAATTTAAATCCTCAAAAAAGAAATAATGAAATTGGGAAAATAAGACCAGTTTTAATTTATCAAAATGATACTTTAAATAATTCAGATTACCCAACAATCATAATAATTCCATTAACAACTCAACTAATAGATGATAGTTTGCCAATTAGATTAAGGATAAAATCAAAAGATAAATTATTAAAAGATAGTGACTTGTTATTAACTCAAATAAGAGCTATTGACAAAAATAGATTTATAGAATTTTTATGTAGCGTAGATGATGATATTTTATTGATTATTGATGATAGTTTGAGATTAATTTTTGATATGAATTAAATAAGTTTTTGATATAATCAGAGTTGCAGTTTGGCTGAACTTCTATGCAAGAAGTTTGGTCACTGTTGCATAGAGTTCAGTTAGTCAGAATTATTCGACTGCTGAAAGATTGGTGATGTTATATGAACACCCAACATAAATGGTTGATTAAGCAACTTCTTAAAGTGTTACTAGCACTTTTAACAGTTCTTGAAACTATCATTTTTAATAATTAAGGGATTTCTCCCTTAACCTCTGTGCAAATTCTACCACAAAAAAATTTAAAATCAAATGTTTCTAAGGAATTTTATAGTTTTATAAACATCCAATTTTTATTTAAAACTTTAAATTCTAGTTCTTTATATCTTGATATAAGATTTTTTCCTCCCTTTTCATAATGTGAAAGTACTAAATACCTAAGACCTATTATATTTTTTAATGTTTCTAGGATTTTCAGAATATATAAAATTAAATACTCTCCTACTGTTATTTTAATTTCATTAATTATTTTTTTCTATAATTAAAATCAATAAAAATATAATCTATTTGAGCTGATGGAATATTTTCTATACTTGTGGCAGATAAAAATACAAGACTAGTGATTTTTTCATTTAATTTAAAGACATATAAAACTGAATCACTTTTTTTCACTAAATTGAATGAATGCTTTAAAAAGCCTTTTTCTCTTTCTGCTCTTATTTTATCATTATGAAAGTTGATAGAAGAAAATATCTTTCTTTCATAGGCAAAGGCATTTTTCTTAGTGATTTTTTCTACTACTATTTTCTATTCCATTTAAATTATTGAAGTTAATAGTCATATCAATCTTTATTACAGAAGCTTTTCTTATTAACTCTTTATCAACTTTAGAGTTCTCCAATATCATTTTTTAATTTTTCAATATTATCTTTCGTTAATTTATTGTTTGTAGTTTTATCTTTTAAAAGTGCTTCTATCTCATTTTTTAATTTATCTCGCTCTTGTTGAGCATTATTCACACTAGATTGCATTATCTCTTTTATGAATTTACTTATAGTTCCATTTTCTTCATCATATCTATCTATAAAAAGTAATATTAAACCAACAATTACAGCTAAAACAATCCCACCGAGAAACTTTAATGAACTTTTGAGAAAAGTATTATTATTAATATTTAAATTATCACTCATTTATGAAAATCCTATTAAATAATTTATTTTATGTTTAGTCATAATTAAGGGAAAATCTTATCAATAAGTTTTAATAAAACTATTAAAACCCCTGCTCCTCTGATAAATCACTTCATAAAATTAGACATTGTTTTTTCTATATAGATTTTTAAATCTTTAATTTCTGATTTAACTTCAAATTCACTTTTTAAACCATCGAATTTACTATTAAATTCTACTTTCAAACTTGCGACATCTGATGTAACTTCATTTAACTTTTCATCTAAATGATTGATATGGTTATATTGAGATTTTAAAAGTAGAGTGTTTATATCTTCTTGAGTTAAACCCTCATTTCTTCCAAACTTCTCCTCAATTTCTTTAACCTTTGGAGTTATCATCTCTATTAGCATATCATCAACTTTAGTTTTATTCATTTTTTTTCTTTTAATCGATAAATTTTTTCTATTATTTTATATTGTGCAGTATATCAAAAAAATGCAAAAGATATTTACATTAAGTTTTGAACAAAAAATAAAAACTTTGTAAAAATTATAAACTAAGAGAGAAAAATCAAGAAAATATAGACATTGGACCTTTACCAATATTTTTATCGTCTAAAGCCTTAGAACCCTTTATATTCGATGTATTTAAGGTTGAGGACCTCATTAGCTATAAAGTATGAAACTGACAAAAATACTATCCAAAAAGGATATAAATGCAACTATTCTAAGAAAAGTTTGTGAAGTATGGTTAAAAGCTAGAGAATATAATGCTCTTCAAGCCTCTCAATTACCAAAAGCACAAAAAGTAGAATTATTTATGAGGTATTTAGCAGATATTGGGATTACTGCTCTTGTTGATGAAGCAACAGGCTATCAATATGATAGAGAAAGAGATGAACTTCAAAAGATACTAAAAGCTTACATAAGTGAAGATTTATTGCCGTGGCAAAAAACTTTTCCAGATGTTTTTTATAAAGAGTTATTTAGATTAAATGGTTGGGATTTTACAGTAAATGGAATTAAGAAAAAACCAGGTGTTATTGGTACTTAGACTAAAAAACTTATCTATGAGCAATTACCCCAAATATAGGAAATCCTTCATTGATGGCATTAGTATATAAGACTATTGCGTTATTCAAATTATCAGACAATATGAAAAGTAGACAAAATGGACAACAAGAACTTCCTTTTAATTTTGATGAAAAAGGGCATACAATAGAACCAATTAAGCGAAAAATATCATTAAAACATAATAAATATTTAAAAAAAATCTTAGAAGATAATCCAAATAAACAAGAAAAATTATTTTAATTTTTACCTAAAAAAACTCTCTCTCTTTTTGCTAATTTATCTATAACTCTATTATCACTCTTAGAAGCTACAATTAAATCTATTTTATAATATTTTTTCAATTCAGATAAGTTTAAACTAAAATAATATTTAAATAACTCTTTTTCTTTGATACTTAAATCTTTATCAAAAGT
>JADGEE010000008.1 GCA_016744535.1 Campylobacteraceae bacterium | reverse complement strand
ATTTAAATATTAAAAATTCATTATTAGAGTTAAATATTACAAATAGTGGTAGAGAGATAAAAAATATAAAAAATATTTTTAAAGATTTTTATAAAGAAAAAAAAAAAAAAAATAAACTAGGTATAGGTTTAGATATCGTATATAATATTACTCAAGAGGAAAATATAAAAATGGATGTAGTTTCTAAAAATAAAAAAACATCTTTTATATATAAATTTAAAGACTTTAAATGAAAATAGCACTTTTAGAAGATGATTATCTATTAAAAGAGCATATTTCACGATACTTTAAATTAAAAAGCTATGAAATTGATACATTTGAAGATGGTGAAGTTATACTTGAAGCCAATTTAGCTAATTATGATATTTTTATTTTAGATGTAAATGTACCTGAAATAAATGGATTTGAAGTTGCTAAATATTTTCGTGATATAAATTTAAAAACACCTATAATTTTTATTAGCTCATACACTTCAATTGAAAATATTCAAAAAGCTTTTGAAATTGGTGCAAATGATTATATGAAAAAACCATTTGAGTTAGCTGAACTTGAAATTAGAATTAAACATATTTTAAAACCATTACAAGGTGAAATAAAATTATCTAATAATAACTCATATTTCTTAGATAAGAGAATTTTAAAAAAAGATAATTTAGAGGTAAATCTTACAAAAGTTCAAAGTAAAATTTTATATACTCTTATTAAAAATATAGGTAATTTAGTTACTTATGAGACTCTAAGAGAGTATGTTTGGGAAAATAAAGATATAAGTTTTAATACAATGGCGACTCATATGAGAGATTTAAAAAAGAAAATAGGAAATAATTTAATATATAATATAAAAGGTGAAGGTTATATCTTTAAAAAAGGAAATAATTGAAAAAAATTTTTAATTTAGATGATGAAAATTTAAACTCTGAACTTATCCTTTTAAAAAATTTAATAGACAGTAGTAGTGATTTATTTATTATTACAGATGAAAATGGAAATTTAATATATATAAATAGAAAAACTTCTGAAAAACTTGGCTATTTAAAAGATGAACTACTTAATATGAATATCTCTGATATAGATTTAAAATGTAATAAATATAAATGTGCAAGAAATTTAAAATATTTAAAAAAATATAATAATTTATCTATTAAAACAACTCATACAAAAAAAGATAATACTACTTATGTGGCAGAAGTTGATATATCTATAATTAATTTTAAAGGACAAACATATTTTTTAGAAATTGCTAGAGATATTACAGAAAAAGAGTCTCAAGAGAAAAAACTACATTTAGCCAAAGAGAAAGCAGAGAGTGCAAATAGAGCTAAATCTATATTTTTATCAAATATGAGTCACGAATTAAGAACTCCTATGAATTCTGTAATAGGTTATGCAGAACTTTTAAAAACAACAAAATTAAATACAAAACAGAAAAACTATATTCAACAATTAAGTGATTCTGGAAATTATATGATTCACTTAATAAATGATATTTTGGATATATCTAAAATTGAAGCAGAACAGATAGAACTACATAAGAGTGAGTTTTTAATTTATGATTTAGTAAAATTTATAAAAAATAATTTTAGAATTCAAGCAAAAAAAAAAGAGATAAATTTTTCAATAGAACACAATTTAAAACAAGATTCCTCTATTATAGGAGATAAAGCAAAACTATTTCAAATTTTACTAAATTTAGTTGGAAATTCTTTAAAATTTACAAAAGATGGATTTGTAAAAATAGTAATTTTAAAAAAAGAGATAGATAATTATTATTTTGAAGTAAATGATAGTGGAATAGGAATTAAAAAGAGTGAATTAAAAAATATATTTAATATCTTTTATAAAACAAAAGAGACATCTCATCAAGGAACAGGTTTAGGACTTGCAATATCTAAAAAAAATGTAGAGTTAATGGGTGGAGTATTAAGTGTCTCTTCTCAACAAAATAGAGGTACAAAATTCTTTTTTACTCTTAAACTAGATCCATCTCTAAATATTAAAAGTAAAAAAATAGAAATAATATATGAAAATAGTAACAAAAAAATATTAATTGTAGATGATGAGAAGGCAAATATAGAGATGTTAAATACTATTTTAAAAAATAATGATTTTAAAGTATATAGTGCAAATAATGGATATAAAGCACTAGATATGTATAAAAAAGAGAAACCAGATGTTATTTTAATGGATATTATAATGCCTGAAATAGATGGTGTAAAGAGTGCTAAAATTATAAAAGAATATGATTTAAATGCTAATATTATAGCTATGACTGCTCAAGTTTTCAGCAAAAAAATTTCAGAAGATATTTTTAATGATGTAGTATTTAAACCATTTAGATTTAATTTATTAATTGATAAAATACAAATTTCTCTCAAAAAAACTTCAAAAGAGATGGAAATTTGTAGTAATATTGAGACTAATTTAAAAAATAATATATTTCAAAATGCTCAAATAGGTAACTATACTCAACTGAAAAAATTAATAAAAAGTTTAAAAAATAGTAAGTGTAGGGAATATTTATTAAAATTATTAAATGAATTTAATATTGAAGAAATTATAAAAATACTTTCAAATAAAATATTCAACAAGGATTAATTTTATGCATTTTATAGTAGAAATTCTTATTTTAATGCCTTTTATTTTAGGATTAGCAATTAGTTTTAGTGGCAAATTTTATAAGCTATTAGCTTATATTAGTGTTAGTTTATTAATATTTTCAAGTCTATTTGCTTATTTAAATGTAGAAACTTTAAATTTTACTCTATCACATAATATTCATATATTTTTTCAAGCTTTAGACACTATTTTAATACTCTACTTTTTAATTCAAGGTATTAAATTTAAAAATATTCAAACTCTAATTTTTGCAATTTTACAATTAACTCTATTTAATTATCTTTTAACTATTTTACCATCAAGCAATGAAGTTGATATAAGTGTAGATTCACTCTCTATATTTATGTTTTTACTTATAAATATAGTTGGAGGATTGATTGTAATTTATGCACTTGGATATTTAGATTATGAAAAAGAGTTTAGTGAACAAAAAAAGAGAAATTTCATAGCGATTTTAATCTCATTTTTAGGGGTTATGAATTTTATAGTTGTTGTGAATAATATAGAGTGGTTTTTTTTACTATTTGAGACTACAACGCTAGCATCTTACTTATTAATTAGATATAGATTTAATGCAATTTCTATTGAAAATTCACTTAGGGCATTATGGATGAATCAAGTCGGAGGAGTTGCATTATTAATTGGAATAATTTTATTAATTTGGCAAGATATTCCAATCTATTTTAACTCTATAATAGAATCAAAAGAGGTGACATTTTTACCATTTATAATTATCGCAATTGCAGGATTAGTAAAAGGGGCTCAAAGTCCATTTGATAAGTGGTTACTTGGTGCGATGGTTGCTCCAACTCCTGTAAGTGCAATTTTACACTCCTCAACAATGGTTAAAATAGCACCTTATTTAATTTTAAAACTCTCACCTATTTTAATAGGAACTCTAAGCGGAAATATAATTGCTATTTTTGGTGGGTATATTTTAGTAACAGCTTCTCTTAGTGCATTAAATGAGGAGAATTTTAAAAAGATACTCGCTTACTCAACAATTGGATTATTAGGATTGATGATAGCTTTAGGTGCAATTGGTACAAATTTAGCAATTACAGCAAGTCTACTTATAATTTGGTTTCACGGTATATCTAAAGCTATGCTATTTTTACAAGCTGGTATTTTAGAAAAACTTTACAATAAAAAAGAGGTAGAGAGTTTAAATAAATTAATAAATATAGCACCATATACAACTTTTTTTATAATGCTAGGCTTTGTAAGTTTGACACTTCCACCATTTGGGGCATTTTTAGGTAAGTGGTTAGCACTAGAGGGAGTTACTCAAATACCTCTTTTAGTTTTAATGAGTGTTGGTGGAGTTATATTAGTTTTAATTTATTTTAAAGTTAGTGCAAGAGTTTTAATAAAGGAAGACGAAAACTTTATAAAAGAGAAAATTCCTTTTAATATGCTATTTCCAAATATAATTTTAGCTCTAATGCTTTTAAGCTCAGGAATTTTTATAACACCTATTTTAACTAATATTTTAATTCCAATTGCAAGTGATATAACAAATACAAAAAGCTTAATAACTTTAGTGCCATTTTGGACTATTTTATTAGGTTGGTTGATAGTTATATCAATTCCTCTTCTGTCTCTATTTCACTTTAAAAATGTAGATAGAACAAAAGTCTATAACTGTGCAGAGAGAGTTGATATTAATTTAGCATCTTACTATTTTAAAATGCCATTAAAACTTTTTGCTATTGGTGGAGTAGCTTTTTATATCATATTATTAATTTCAGGAGTTATATTATGATTAGTTTTTTATTAATACTTTTAGCCCCTGTTTTTGGTGGATTAATTTATGGAATAGAGAGAGTTTTAAAAGCTAGAATACAAAATAGGCAAGGTCCTCCCGTATTACAGCCATTTTATGACTTTTTTAAATTGATGGATAAACGCCCAATGATGATTCACTCCTTTCACGCAAGTTTAGGAGTTTTGCATTTTATTGCGATGTGGGTAACTTTAGCTATTTTTATTTTAGGTGGCGATTTATTGATGGTGATATTTTTTCATCTGCTTTCAAGTGCAATTTTAATCATTGCAGGTTTTTCAGTTAATTCAACTTATAGCCAAATTGGAGGAGTGAGAGAATTATTAGGAGTTTTAAGTTATGAGCCTATTTTGATTCTTTCTGCAATTGCTTTTTATATGATAACTGGTTCATTTGAAGTAAAAGTAATTTTAGAAAGCGATTTTTCACTTTTAACTCTTTTGCCAATGTTTATAGCTCTATTAGTTGTGTTGCCAATAAAGTTAAAAAAGTCGCCTTTTGATGTGGCAGATGCTCATCAAGAGATAATAGGTGGAGTTGAAATTGAGTATAGTGGAATTTTTTATGAAGCCCTATATACTGCTAAGTGGTTAGAGTATGTTTTTGCTTACGCTTTTATATTTTTGTTTGCAGGAGATAATTATATATTAGGAATTAGTTTAGTTATGGGAGTTTTTCTATTAGTTAATTTAGTAGATAATTCAACCGCTAGAGTTAGTTATTCGCAAATGTTAAAAATCGCTTTAGGTATAACTTTGCCTCTAGGAATTTTAAATCTATTTATACTTAATTAAAAAAGGTTGATTATGTTTGATAAATTAAAAAAATATAGAAAAAAATCGCCTTGGATACTTCACTATAACGCTGGAAGTTGTAATGGGTGTGATATAGAGATACTTGCGTGTTTATCTCCTGTTTTTGATATTGAACGATTTGGAATGATAAACAGAGGAAATCCAAAGCAATCAGATGTTTTATTAGTAACTGGGCCAGTTACACATAGAAGTAGAGAGAGATTGGTTGAGATTTATACCCAAATGCCTGAGCCTAAAGTTGTAATTGCTGTTGGGAGTTGTACATCTACTGGCGGTGTTTTTAGAGATATGTATAATGTCGAAAATGGAGTTGATAGATATATTCCTGTTGATGTATACATTGGAGGATGTGCCGTTAGACCAGAGCAAATTATTGATGGAGTTGTGCAAGGATTAGAAATTTTAGAAAAGAAAAATAAAGATATAGAGAAGCCATTTAAATTATTTGGAAAAATATTTAAAAATCCATTTGGACAAAATGACCGAACTAAAATGAGTGAGAGAGTTTAAGAAAATTTAGTAAGTTTTTAATATAATTTCCATAATAAAAAGTTTGGAGAGATAATGGCATTAATAGACTTACTAGAAGTTAGCAAACACTACGATACAGAAAAAATTTTATGTGAAGTTAATTTTACGATTGAAGAGGGTGATAGAGTTGCGATAATTGGAAAAAATGGAAGCGGTAAATCAACTCTTATGAAGATAATTACAGGTCTTATTGAGATTGATGATGGAAAACGAATAACTAAAAATAATATTATAATTAAAATGCTATCACAAGTTCCAAAATTTAGAGATGGTTTAAGTGTAAAAGAGGCAATTGAAGAGGAATTAGCCGAACTTAAAGAGTTAAAAAAAGACTTTGATAATATAACTGAAAAATTAAACAGTGATTATGAGAATCAAGAGTTACTTAGAAAACAGTCAGAATTATCTGCAAAATTAGATTTTTTTAACGCTTGGGATTTAGATAATTTAGTTCAGCGAGTATTAAAAGAGTTTTCACTTAAAGAGTATGAGAATAGAGTTGTAAATTTACTTAGTGGAGGAGAGCAAAAAAGAGTAGCATTAGCTGGACTTTTACTTAAAAAACCTGATATTTTACTACTTGATGAGCCAACAAACCACCTTGATGTATATATGGTTGAATTTTTAGAAGAGATGCTTTTAAAAGGAAAATTTACAATAATATTTGTAAGTCACGATAGATATTTTATTGATAATATTGCCAATAAATCTATTGAGATAGAAGATTGTAAATTACGAACTTTTAGAGGTGGTTATAGTAACTATTTAAGTGAAAAAGAGAAACTTTTACAAAATATAGCAAAAGACCACGAAAATTTATTAAGACTTTTAAAAGCGGAGGAGCATTGGTATCAAAGAGGAGTAACTGCTAGAAGAAAGAGAAATGAGGGAAGAAAAGCTAGACTGCTTGAAATTAGAGATAAAGCTAAAAGTAATCCATCACTCATTAGAAAAATGTCAATCGAGTTAAAAAGAGAAAAACACAATTTTCAAAATGATAAAGAGAATAGATTAAATAAAAAAAAGATGTTATTTGAAGTTGAGAATATTAAAAAATCATTAGGAGATAAACTCTTAATTGAAAATTTTTCTACAAGAATAATTCAGCAAGATAAAATAGCTATTGTTGGAAAAAATGGAAGTGGTAAATCAACTTTTATAAGACTACTTTTAGGAGATTTAAAAATTGATGAGGGAATTATTAAAAAGGGTGATTTTAAAATAGGATATTTTGACCAACACAGAACTATATTAAATGAAGATAAAAATTTAATCGAAACATTTTGCCCTGATGGCGGAGACAGAGTTGAAGTTTGGGGCAAAAATTTACACGTTTATGGATACCTTAAAAATTTTCTATTTCCAAAAGAGTATTTAGATAAAAAAATTGGATTATTAAGTGGTGGCGAAAAAAATAGAGTTGCCTTAGCTTTATTATTTACAAAAAAAGTTGATTGTCTTATTTTAGATGAGCCTACAAATGACCTTGATATTCCAACTATTAACATTTTAGAAGAGAATTTACAAAAATTTATGGGTGCTGTTATATTTGTAAGTCACGATAGATATTTTATTGATAAAATTGCTGATAAACTTTTAATTTTTAAAGGTGAGGGAATTGTTGAAGAATCATTTCAAAGTTATACGGAATACCTTGAAATTGAAAAAGAGTTAAAAGAGATTGAAAGTTATAATTTTGTAGAAGATAAAAAAGTAATTAATTATAAAAAAGAGAGAAAGCAGACAAAATTAAGCTATAAAGACCAAAGAGAATATGATTCACTTCCTCAAAAGATTGAAGAGTATGAGGGGAAAATCGAAAAATTAAATGAGTGTTTAGCAGACCCAGAGTGTTATCAAAAAAAAGGCATTACAAAAATTGCCGAAGAGTTAGAATCAACAGAGAGTGAATATGAAAATATGGTTGAGAGGTTTTTAGAACTTGAAGAGATAGTTGAGGAGTTAAAGAGTTAAAAAATAATTAATTTATTAATCCTCTTTTTTCTCTTTTCGTCTCATTTGAATAAACTCTTTTAGAGTTAAATTAAACTCCTCTAATGCCTCTTGTTCTCTTATTTTTATAAAATCATCATAAGAGATTTGAAAAAACTTAACCATTCTTTCTAAATATATCTTTTTTCGTGGTCTAGCTTCTTTAATGATCCATTTATTTAAAGTTCTAGTAGTTACACCTATATGTTTAGCTAATTCATTTTTTGTATTTCCTGTTAAATCTTGTTCATATTTTAATAAGGTATCTATAAACTTCAATTAGTTTTTCCTTTTTTGAAAATATTTTAATCATAACCAAAAGAGTATGAAAAAAAAATTACATAAGAAAATAAAGAATATATTAAGATGTTGATTAGTTGTATTTAAGGAATATTAAAGCATTTAAAGATTAAAATAGATGAAATTATAAACTATTAAGGATTAAGATGAGTAAAGATAATAATTTCAATGCTGTTGATAAACTTGATGAAATAAATAGTAAAATAGGGTGTATTATAAGTGTTGTCTCATTTACTAATATAGATGTTTGCTCATTTAATGATGAAGATATCGTAGGATTTACTGGAATACTTAGAGATTTACAAAAAAATGTAAATGAAGTAAAGAAGTTATTATCTTAAAAAAAATTTGCTAAAATTATAATAATACAATTGATAAAGGATATTCAAATGGATGCTATAAAATTAGAGGATTTACCACATTATACTTATAAGGATTATAAAAACTGGGAAGGTAGATGGGAAGTAATTAACGGAGTTGCTTATGCTATGAGTCCGATGGCTATACCAAAACATCAAAGGGTTAGTGGAAATATAATTATTGAATTTGAATCAAAATTAAAAAATTGCAGAAGATGTAAAGCTTTTATGGCTATGGATTGGGTTATTAAAGATGATATGATTTTACAACCTGATAATTTGATAGTTTGCGATATGGATTTGGAAGCAAAAAATCTTACAAAAACACCTGCTTTGATTGTTGAAATTTTATCGCCATCAACTGCTAAAAAAGATAAAACCACTAAATATAGAATTTATGAAAAAGCTAAAGTGAAATACTACATCATAATAGAACCTCAAACACTTGAAGCAGAAATTTATGAATTAATTAATGATAAATATGTTTTAAAAGATAAATTTCAAAAAGAAGGGCTTACTCAAATTGAGTTAAATCCTGATAATGAAACTAAATGTAATTTTGAGATAGATTTCAGAGAAGTTTTTGAACTCTAATTTTTCTCTCTCAACTCTTTATAACATTTGATAGCCTTCAATCCTCTTTTTTCTCTTTTCGTCTCATCTGAATAAACTCTTTGAGAGTTAAATTAAACTCCTCTAATGCCTCTTGTTCTCTTATTTTTATAAAATCATCATAAGAGAGTTGAAAAAAACCTGCCATTCTCTTTAGATATATCTTTTTACGCGGTAAAAGCCCATTTATCCAGTTATTAATTGTTTGTTGTGTAACACCTATATGTTTAGCTAAATCTTCTTTTTTATTTCCTGTTAATCGCTCTTCATAATTAAGTAAAGTTCTTATAAATTTCAATTTTATTCCCTCTGAAATTTCAATATTTTTTGATTTTATCTAAAAAATAACTATAAGACAACAAAAAAATAAAAGTAAAATAAAGTAAGATTATTTAATAATTATTAAGAAAATCTAAAGTATTTAAAGATTAAAATAGATGAAATTAAAAAATATTAAGGATTAAAATGAGTGAAAATGATAATTTCAATGCTATTGATAAACTTGATGAAATAAATAGTAAAATAGGGTGCATTATAAGTGTTGTCTCATTTACTAATATAGATGTTTGCTCATTTAATGATGAAGATATCGTAGGATTTACTGGAATACTTAGAGATTTACAAAAAAATGTAAATGAAGTAAAAAAATTATTGTCTTAAAAAATTATTGTCTTAAAAAATTTATAAAGGATACTAAAATGGACGCTATAAAATTAGAGGATTTACCTCATTATACTTATGAGGATTATAAAAACTGGGAAGGTAGATGGGAAGTAATTAACGGAGTTGCTTATGCTATGAGTCCAATGGCTATACCCAAACATCAAAATATTAGTGGAAATATACATTTTGAACTTAAATCAAAATTAAAAAATTGTAAAAGATGTAAAGCTTTTATGCCCATTGATTGGATATTTAAAAAAGATATGATTGTACAGCCTGATAATTTAATAGTTTGTGATATGGATTTAGAAGCAAAAAATCTTACAAAAACACCTGCTTTGATTGTTGAAATTTTATCGCCATCAACTGCTAAAAAAGATAAAACCACTAAATATAGAATCTATGAGAGTGCTAAAGTAAAATACTACATTATAATTGAACCTCAAAAACTTGAGGCAGAAATTTATGAATTAATTAATGATAAATATATTTTAAAAGATAAATTTCAAAAAGAGGGAGTTACTCAAATTGAGTTGAATCCTGATAACAAAACTAAATGTAATTTTGAAATAGATTTTAAAGAAATTTTTGAACTTTAAAAAAATTAAATCTATTAAAGTAATATTTAGTTTTACAAAGTACAATTATGAATATTTTTAATATAATTAAATATAATTAAAAAATATTAAACAAAGGTTATATATGGGTAATTTTTTCAAAACTCTCACATCTATGAAGATGATGAGTATCTTAATTCTTATATTTGCTGTGGCTACCGCTACTGCTACATTTATCGAGAATGATTATGGAACTGATAGTGCAAAAGTTTTAATTTATAATGCAAAATGGTTTGAGTTTCTTTTAATATTTATTACACTCAATTTAGTTGTAAATATATTTAGGTTTAAATTATATAAGAGAGAAAAGTTTGCAATATTTGCTTTTCACTTAGCGTTTTTATTTATTTTAATTGGATCAGGTCTTACAAGATATGTTGGATATGAAGGGACTATGCCAATTCGTGAGGGTGCTAGTAGTAGTAATATGATTTCAAGTGATAGTTATTTTCAAGTAAAAATTTTTGATGGTGAAAAAGTCTATTATTCAGAAGATAAACTACTTTTAGCAGAGCTTGGAAGTCACGAATTTAGTCAAAAATTAGCTATAAAAGATAAAAAGATTGATATAGATTTAATTGAATTTATCCCAAATGCAGTCAATTCAATTGTAGAAGATAAAGAGAATGGTAAACCTATTTTATCACTCATGATTTCAACAGGTGACGCACCAGAGGCGATATTTTTAAAAGCAGATAATCAAGAATCTGTAAATGGTATAAATTTCTGTTTTAATCAAGGCTGTGAAGGTGTTGAAATCAAAATTGAAGAGAAAGAACTTTTCTTTAAAATAAATGAAGAGATTGATTCTTTTTCAATGGATACAAGAGAGAGTAATAGACTTAGTGCAAATGAGTTTCATAAATTAGAGCGAAGATATTTATACTCAAATGATACAACTCAATTTGTACTCAAAAACTTTTATGAGAGTGCCTCAATCCAACTAATAGCAGGTGAGAGAGCTAGAGGTGGGACAATTGATGCTTTTAAATTTAAATTTACTGTAAATGAGAAAACTAAAGATGTAACACTATTTGGTAAAAATGGTGAGTTAGGCACAGATGTCGGTTTTGGATTAGATGGACTTAAATTTGATGTAAATTATGGAAGTAAATATATAAAACTCCCTTTTGCTATCAAATTAAAAGATTTTCAACTTGAAAGATATGCTGGTTCTATGAGTCCATCATCTTATGCTAGTGAAGTTAGAGTCTTAGATGGTGATTATAGTTTTGATTTTAGAATTTATATGAATCATATATTAGAACATAAAGGGTTTAGATTTTATCAAGCCTCTTATGACCAAGATGAGGGTGGAACAATTCTTTCTGTAAATCACGACTACTTTGGAACACTTATTACATATTTTGGATATTGGATGTTAGGAATTGGAATGTTTTTAGCACTTCTAGCACCAAAAGGGAGATTTGCACAATTGAGAAAAAAATTATCAAAAATTCAAAAAGATAAAAGCTCATTAGTAGCTATTTTATTAACTGTTTTAATGCTTAGCTTTTCACCAAACTTAAGTGCAAATACAGATACAAAAATTAATACAGAAGATATTTTAAAAATCATTCAATCGTTTGATAAGACTCACGCAGATAAATTTAGTGAACTTTTAGTTCAAGATGTAACAGGAAGAATAAAACCTATAAATACACTTTCAACTGAAATTTTAAATAAACTCTCAAGAAAGAGTGAATTTTATGGACTTAGTGCAAATCAGATATTTTTAGGAATGACTGTAAAACCAGCCGAGTGGCAAGTTGTTAAATTAATAAAAGTTAATAACTCAAAAGTAAATGAAGTTTTAGGAGTTGATAAGAGTGAAAAATATTTAGCTTTTGTAGATTTTTTTGATGAGATAACTGGATATAAACTACTTACTTATGTAGAGGAGGCAACTAGAAAAAGACCAGCTTTTAGAGATAAATTTGATAAAGAAGTTTTAAAAATTGATGAGAGAGTAAGTATATCTTATATGATTTATACAGGAGATTTACTCAAAGTTTTTCCTAAACCAAATGATAAAGATAGTAGTTGGTACTCTCCTATGGAAGCTATGAAATCTTTTTCTAAAGAGGATATTCAGAGTGTAAAAACACTTACAAGAGATTACTTTGAATCTATTGATTTAGCAATTAGTACGAATGATTGGAGTAAAGTTGATGAAAATTTAGAAAAAATTGTAGAGTTTCAGCAATTTTATGGAGCAAGTATTATTTTAAATGATAGCAAAATAAAAGCAGAAATTTTATATAACGATTTAAATATCTTTCAAAACTTAATACCATTTTATGGAATAATCGGATTAATTTTATTAGTTTTATCATTTATACACATATTAAATCAAAAGTTAAATATAGAGAGAGTTACTCAAATAGCTAAATATCTACTACTTGGTGGATTTGTAATTCATACTTTTGGATTGGCACTAAGATGGTATGTTTCAGGTCACGCACCTTGGAGTGATGGATATGAATCAATGATTTATATCTCTTGGGCAACGATTTTAGCAGGAACTATTTTTGCTAAAAAATCATCAATGACAATTTCAGCCACAGTAATTTTATCAACTTTAATTCTATTTGTAGCACATTTAAGTTGGATGGACCCTCAAATTTCAAATTTAGTTCCTGTTTTAAAATCATACTGGCTTACAATCCACGTATCTATGATTACAGCAAGTTACGGTTTCTTAGGACTTGGAGCAATTTTAGGATTTATCAATTTAATTCTATTTATCTTAAGAAAAAATAATAAGTTCTTAGATTTATCAATTAAAGAGTTAACTTATATCAGTGAAATGGGTCTGATTGTCGGGATAATTTTACTTACAATTGGAAACTTTTTAGGCGGTGTTTGGGCAAATGAGTCTTGGGGTAGATATTGGGGTTGGGATCCAAAAGAGACTTGGACACTTGTAACAATACTTGTATATGTATTTATAGTTCATATGAGATTTATCCCTAAATTAAACTCTATATATGCGTTTAATGTAGCTAGTTTAATTGGATTTAGTTCAGTTATTATGACATATTTTGGAGTAAATTTTTATCTATCTGGACTTCATTCATATGCTAAAGGTGACCCTGTTCCTATTCCTGATTTTGTATACTATACAATTATTATCACTTTTACAATTATCGCTCTTGCGTATCCAAAGAGAAATTTAAAGTAATTTAAATTTTCTCTTTTTCTCTATTTTCAAACTCTATTTTAAATTCAACTCCATCGTTTGTATTATAAAAAGATAGCTCTCCTCCCATACTATCTTCTATAATGATTTTGGATATATAAAGACCTATTCCAGTTCCATTTATTCCTTTTGTAGTAAAATATGGTTCAAAAATTTTATCTATTTTATCTATGGAAATACCTCCTCCATAATCTCTAATTTTAATAACACTTAAATTATCTGTTTTATAAATTTTTATATCTATCTCTTTAATGCTTTTTTGGTTTGAAATAATTGCATCTTTTGAATTACTTATAATATTTAAGATAACTTGTTTAAATTCATTAGCAAATCCTTCTATTTTAAAACTATCTTCACTTAAAGATAATTTTATACGATTATTTTTTAATTGACTAGAGATTATAAATATAGCATCTTTTATAGCATCTAATACATCAAAAGTAATTTTCTTTTTATTAGGTCTAAAAAAATTTCTAAATTGATTAATTGTATTAGACATAAAGTCAATTTGCTTCATAGAATCACTTACACTACTCTTGATATAAATTTCATTTATATCATCACTCTTATAAGCCTCTTCTATATCTTGAATCATTAGTGCAAGACCATTTAATGGCTGTTGCCACTGATGTGCAATTGCTCCTATCATTTCACCCATAGCTGCCATTTTGGATTGTTGAATTAATAGCTGTTCTTGTCTAATCCTCTTCTCTATCTCTATATTAACTTTATCTTCTAAATGATTCTGATACGATTGAAGTTCTGTAATATCTGTAAATACAACTAAATTTTGACGATCTTTATCAAAGTCCATCTTTTTTGCATTAACTTTAAAAAAATACTCTCTATTATTTAATTTTATTAAAACTTTATGCTCGATTTGAGGATGTGAAAATATTAGCTCAACCCAATTTACTCCATTTACTTTTTTATCTATAACTTTTTCACCATTAATATTATCAAAAAGCTCACAAATACAATCATATTTATCTCTAAATTCCTTTAGAGATTTAAAATCAAAAAAATCAAAAAAACTTCTATTTACATCAGTTAAAAATTTTCCATTTGTAACTATGATAATATTATTTTGAGTATCAAAAACACTCTTTAAATATTTTTGTGAAATATTAACTGTTTTAAATAATTTATAAAAAAAATAGTATAAAATTAATAATAAAAAAAAGATAATTGTAGTTAAAATAGGGTGTTCCATCCCAACTTTTGTTAAAATGAAAGTTAATATAATTAAAATAGCTATTATAAATAAATTATTTTTTATAGTTTTTAAATTAAATAATCCACCCATTCACACTCCTTTTAAATATATTATAGCATTATTTTATAATATAATTAAACAAAATATTAAGTAGTTTTTAAATATAATCCGAAAAAATTTTAGGAGATTTTATGGCTAATGTTTCTATGAGTGATTTAAAAAAAGGACTTAGAATTGAGATGGACGGAGTTCCATATAGAATAACAGATTATCAACATGTAAAGCCTGGAAAAGGGGCAGCTTTTGTTAGATGTAAAATAAAATCTCTTTTAAATGGAAAAGTAATTGATAAAACTTTTCACGCAGGAGATAAGTGCTCAACTCCAAATTTAGAGAATAAAACAATGCAATATTTATATAATGATGGTGAAATGTATCAATTTATGGATACAGTAAGTTATGACCAATTAGGATTAAGCGAAGAGCAAGTTGGTGATACTAAAAAGTGGATTATTGATGGAATGAATGTGGAAATTTTATTTTATAATGATAAAGCAATTTCACTTGAGCCACCAAGTAATGTAGAGTTAAAAATTGTTGAAACCCCACCAAACTTTAAAGGTGATACTTCAAGTAGTGGTAAAAAACCTGCAACTCTTGAAACTGGTGCTGTTGTTCAAGTTCCATTTCATATTTTAGAAGGTGATACTATTAAAGTTGATACAAGTGAAGGAACATATATGGAGAAAGTTAAATAAAACTCTACTCTCCTTCTTTTCTTGAGTTATGGGGTAAGAAAATTCTACTTGAATACGCTCAAAAAATTACTCAAACTACCTTAAATGAAAATAATCTATTTTCAAAAGAGTTTTTTATCAAATGGGCAAGTGTTTTAATTACTATAATTATGTTTGCTCTATAATAGAAATTTATCTACTTTAGTAGAGTTGATTTTTTTTAGAGTTCAAAAGAGATAACTTGAGAAATGCTAAATTAAACCTTAAAAAACTCTCTATACCAATTAATAAAGTTATTTATCCCTGTCTCTATTGAAGTGTTTGGTTTATAATTTAAATCCTCGATTAAATCACTTACATCAGCATAAGTTTTTGAAACATCACCTGCTTGAATTGGTAAAAAGTTTTTCTTTGCTTTTATCTCTAGTTTTTTCTCTATCGCTTCAATAAAATCAAGTAATTTTATAGGGTTATTATTTCCAATATTATATATTTTATATGGAGCTGTTGATGTTGATGGATTTGGATTTTTAGAATCCCAATTTAAATCAGCTTTAGATGGATTATCAATTACCCTTACAATTCCAGCAACTATATCATCAATATAAGTAAAATCTCTAACCATATCACCATTATTAAAAACATCTATTGGCTTGTTTTCTAAAATTGCTTTTGTAAATAGAAATAGTGCCATATCAGGTCTTCCCCAAGGTCCATAAACTGTAAAAAATCTAAGTCCAGTTGTTGGAATATTATATAGATGTGAATAAGTATGAGCCATTAACTCATTTGATTTTTTACTTGCAGCATAGAGACTCATAGGATGGTCTACATTATCACTTGTTGAAAATGGCATCTTTTCATTAAGTCCATAAACACTAGAGCTACTAGCATAAGCTAAATGTTTAATATTATTAAAACGACAAGCTTCTAAAATATTTATAAAACCTACGATATTACTTTGAATATAAGCATTTGGATTTGTAAGTGAATATCTAACTCCAGCTTGTGCCGCTAAGTTACAAACTTTATCAAATTTTTCATCTTTAAAAAGTTTATCTAAATTGTCTTTATCTTCAAGATTTAATTTCATAAATGAGTAATTCTCAAATTTACCACTCTTTATAATTTTATTATATTCGATTTTTTCTCTATCAATTCCACTTCTCTCAAGTCTTCCATATTTTACATTTACATCATAATAGTCATTTATATTATCAATTCCTATAACTTCATCGCCTCTATTTATTAAATAATTTGCTAAATGAAATCCAATAAAACCCGCTGTTCCTGTAATTAAAATTTTCATAAAATCCCTTAATTATAATAATTAAAAAATTATATCACTTTTTAAGCAAAATTATAAGAAGATACTTAAAATAAAAAGGAGAATTTATGCCTGTATTAGATAGTTTTAGAGTAGACCATACAAAAATGATTGCACCTGCTGTTAGAGTTGCAAAAAAAATGACAACACCAAAAGGTGATAATATTACAATTTTTGACTTAAGATTTTATATGCCAAATAAAAATTCAATGAGTGGTAAAGCCATACATACACTAGAGCATCTATTTGCTGGATTTATCAGAGAAAATTTGAATGCAAAAGATGTTGAGATAATTGATGTATCTCCAATGGGCTGTAGAACAGGTTTTTATATGAGTTTGATTGGAACTCCTAATGAAAAGAGAGTTGCAAAAGCTTGGAAACAAGCTATGAAAGATATTTTAAAAGTAAAAAAGCAACAAGATATTCCTGAACTTAATATTTACCAATGCGGAACTTGTAAAATGCACTCACTAAAAGACGCTAAAAAAGTAGCAAAATATGTTCTTAAAAATGGAGTTGGAGTAATGAGTAATAAAAAGTTGCTTTTAGATAATAAAGATTTAAAAAAAATAGATAAGAGAGGAGAGAGTTGTTAAACTCCTCACTTTATCTTATAGTTATTTTTTTACAAATAGTTGGAGCTTTGTAAGGAAGGTTAAGCAATTTAAAATAATTTTCTCCAAGTACAATATTTCTAAAAGCTTCATCATTTAAATATTTATTTATTTCACTATTTACATCTATCTCCTCTTTAAGCATATAAAATTTCTTTGATTTAGCCGCAACAAAATCAGTTCCTGCTAAAAGTTTAGTAGAGTATTCATTAAAAAATTTTACATACATATCTCTACTCTTTTTCTCTTTAAAGTAGTAATCAGGAATTACACGCCACGCAAAATCTAAATATAGATTAGGAAAACTATCTAAAAGTTTTTTTAGCATTTCAATATGCCCTTTAGGGTCAAGTTCTGTTAATTCTTTTGAAAGTCCCATATGATGCCAAACAATTTTATTATCTGGATAAGTATTTAAAACTTCTAGCATTAAACCTAAATATTTAGTTTGCTCTCTTATATCTCCATTATGTCCAATATCTGAATGAAATGAAATTGGAATATCTCTATCTCTTAATACTTTCATAAAATCTTTCCATTTTGCAATTACAGACATTGGAGTTGAATTATGCCCATTTGGAAAAAGTGCTTGTTTAACTAAATTAACTTCACCCATCCATTTAAATAAATTTGGATACTCTTTGTCTAAAAGTTTTATATTTTCTAGTATCTCTTTTGGTTTACTTAAATCAGGAAATGTCATTGAGAGTGTAATATGAAAATTTTTAGGTTTATATCTTGCGATATTTGCTGCATTAATAAAATCATTGCTTAACGATGGAGTTACAGAAGTACCAGGACAATCAAGATAATAAGTACACTCACTATCCCACGGTAATTTTTGACCTATTCCAAAAATATTTACAAAAAATACTTCCTCTTTTTTATAATACTTTATAAGTTCAGAAAAAGGAATTGCAGGACCTCCAAATGGTCTAAAGTGAGTGTGTGCATCAACTACAAATGTATGTGGTTCTTTCTCTCTATCATAACACTTTGTATTTGAGGATTTAAAATCCTCAAAACTTCTAGCATTAAGCCAATTTACTAAAACCATAGTTAATGTAAAAACTACGATTATTACTTTTTTATTCATTACTTTCCTTTATATTAAGTTAGATTACTATTATATTAAAAATAAATGATATTTTTGTGATATTTTTCTGAAAATTAATCAAATATGTTATAACTGTAAAAAATTTAAGACTCAATAATTTAGAGAGTTCAAAAAATACCTATATAGAAACTTTTAATAGATGTGAGATATTTTTTTTTGGAAAGTTGTAATATTAACTATGAAGAATTAAAATAAAAAGAGACAATTAGCTACTAATTTAACCTATTTTTTAATCCAAAATCCTTCACCTCTATTTAAATAATTTATATTATTAAACCATTTGTTATCTCTAAATACCCATATATTAAAATTATTTAATTTCATTTTATTTCCAGTTCCTAATAACTTCCAACTATCACTTATATTTAAATTATCTATATTATAACTATTTCCACTAAAATAGATTCTTTTTTTAATATTTGAATAGACCCAATAACCAAACTTTGGAATTAATATTTTAGGTTCTTCTATCCAATTATCATTATAATAACCAAAAATTTTATTATTTTTAAATAATAATAAACTATCTATATTGCTATTAATTGGAGATGCTATTAAATTCCAACCTTGAATTAAATCTACTGAAGTATAATTTATATTTTTTAAATCGTCTCTATTGCTTAAATTTTCTTCACCTAAAAAGATAGAACACTTTGATAAATTTAAATCATAGATTAAATAATTATCGTCTCTATTAAAATCTATTAGTAAATCGTCATTTTTAATACACCCACCTGTATTAACACTTATATCTTCGTCTAAACTATTATTTATAATAAAATTTTTATAAATTTCAGCATTATCAATATAATATTTATTAACCTCAAAAATAGAGTCATAAAACTCTTTTAATAATTTATTTAGTGTCGTCTTTTTTGAAGTTATAAAAGTATTTATCGCTTTAATTGGATCTTGTAATTTAGCATAATTTTTCCATAAATTATAAAGTGAAAAGTCACTATATTTTTGCTCTAAAAATTGTAAAAAATAGACTCCACGATAAGGTGCATAACCAATATTTGAAAAGATTCCTTCGCTTAAATTTTCATATAACTCTTTTATATATCTTGTGTGATAATTATGCTCTGGATAACATATCTCTTCTGAAAAGACTGCACTAGCTTCATAAAACCAATTATCATTCCCATTATGATAATAATCATATTTATTTATTATATAATATTGTAAAACATGCATTAATTCGTGAGCTATTGTAACTTCGATATTTTTTTGTTGTGAGAGTTGTCCTAAAATTGTAGGCATAGTAGAATTTAATATAAAATAAAATTTATTATCTGCATAATAATAAGCTCCTCCATATCTTTCTGCTGGTAAATATTGAGTTGTACCATTATATTTAGCATTTGTATTTGCAATAATAATAGCAATATCACTCAAAGATTCATCAAATTCAAATCCAATACTTTTAAATTTATTTAGTGAATAAGTTAATGAGTTAGCAACTATATCTATATAGTCAGGATAACCATTAGAATCTAAATCTTCCCAAGTCTCATTAATTGGAACATTATCTCCCCACTCAATTTTAAATTGTCCTGATATTAATGAGTTTAGATTTTCACCTAGTGAGCGACTACTCATTGTTTTGTCTATAAATTGAATATCGGCATATAAAAAATTAAAACTAAAAATAGGTAGAAGTAGAAGTGAAAGAATTTTTTTCATAATTACTCTTTTTATTTTATTTAAACTTTTTTAAGTATATGAAGATATTCAAAAGTTTTATCTATTTTATGATTTCTATTTTCTGTTTTATCTGCTTTAAATCTTTGATAATCTTTTTTTTCTAAACTATATATCCCATATTTTTTCATAATATTTTTAATATCAGGTTCACTCATCAATCCCTCATTATTATAACTTAAAAAAATATACTCAAATTTTGCATTTTTTATTAAATCTTCAAAATTATTATGAACTTCACTTTTTTTACAATAATTTGAACGATTATATTCCCTCAATCCTGTTTTACCTTTTGGAATAAAATTATCATATAGTGTAATAGTATTTAATATATGATAATTAGCACTATATTGCCTTTGATTATATGGAGGGTCTAAATATAAAATATCTCCGCTTATCTTTTGTATTAATTCATTACTATCTTTATTGAAAACTTGATGAGAATTACTGTTTTTTATAAAATTAGAAGATTTTAAAATCAAGTTTTTTGAAGCTGATTTTTTAATATGTTTTAAAAATGCACCATATACAGAAGCAGTATTTGCTATTTTATCAGCACTTTCAATAAGTGATGTTAATAAAAAATAGTATAAATTATCACTAATTTTTCTATTTTCTCTCCATTCTCTTATTTTTACTCTTATAGAATCAATTTTTTTACCATTTTCATCACTAAAATATTGCCGTCCACTTCCACTACCCATACAATAATTTTGATATATAAAACCAGTATCTATTAAAGATAAATTATTTAACTCTTTTATATATTTCTCTTTATCTTCTATCTCTTGATGATTTTCAATATAATTTTTATTTAATACATAGCTATAATATTCTAAATCATTACTAATAACTTGCTTAACTTCTCTTTTAAAACTTCTTCCAATTATTCCTGTACCTGCAAACATATCACAAAAAACTTTATTAGATAAATCATTACCAACTACTTTTTTAATTTCCTCTTGTATCCAAGATGATAATTTTAATTTTGAACCTATATAGTTCATTTTTAACCTTTTTTATCCTCAATAATTTCTAATGGACTTACTTCCAAAAAATTTGCTAATTCTATAACATTACTCTTAATAGGATTAAATTTTTCGGATAAAATATTAGATAACTGATTTTTAGAAATACCGAGTATTTTTGCTAATTCAGTTTGACTATTTATCTTCTTTTTTGCCATTAATTCTTTTACCTTGAATTTGTTTATTTTCAAAATTATATCCTATAAAAACTTAAAAAATACAAATATTTTATTAACTTTAGCATATTATTTTATTAACTTTTGGCTTGTAATTTTTGTCTAAATGCTATTGGGTCATACCAAAAACAACCGATACATTTTATTTTTTCTGTATAGTTTATATCACCTTTAATAAATGAAATAGGATAACCTAATAATTTAGCATCATATCTTAAGTTAGTTTCTTTACACTCTTTGCAAAATTGTCTTTTAGCATCATTTGCAGGTTTACTTAATGATTGAAAATCATCTAAAGTTTGTGTTTTAGTATTCATTACTCTTTCATCAATTTTTCTACCATCTTTATGGTCTACTTCTACTTTGTGGTCACAACTCCTATTTGTACCAAGTACAATACATCTCTGTTTTAAAATTTCTTTTTTTATATCTATTCTTATTGTTTGAGAAATATTTTTGTCATTTGAAGTATTAAATCCATTTAATCTAATTCTATCAATTTTATTACCACTTGTAATAGATTTATCAACTTCTAATATATATTGTTTTGCCAAAGATGATGATTTTCTACCCCAACTTAATCCATTTAATAATTCTAAAGATGAATATTTATTAATAAATTCTGATGTATTTACCCATCTTGATATACCATCTTCATTTGGATTTGCCAATTCTATAAATAATTCTTTTTGTGTTTTTTTTATAATAGAAATTCCTTATTTTATTTTAGCAAAAATTTTTAAATCAACTCCACTTTTTATTGTGTGTAAATAATTTAATTCTATTAAAGGTATAGGTTTATTTAAGTTAGTATTTGAAAAAATTTTTGGAGCAATGAAAATCAAATGCCAGTCAATAATATTTTTAGTAGCTTTTAGCATTTCATAACCGCCCTCTATCATTATAAATTTATAATTATTAATTTCATTTAAATTATCTTCGATAAAAACTTTTCTATTTGGAATATTAAAAAGTGGTATACTTTTATCAAAGTTTTTATCTCTTGAGTAAATTAAAATATCAGGATTTTTAGTAGAGTTTTTTAATCTTCTAGTGTCAAGTGTTGGTCTATCTACCCTTACACTATTTCCTCCAATTATAATTAAATCAATTTTATCTCTTAATTCATGTACAAAATCAAGTGATTCATCACAACTTATATATCCACCTGTTATCTCTCCATTTAAACTTTGAGCCATTTTAAAAAATATAAATTTATCTTTTTGCCATTTAGTAAATGGATATAATAACTCTTTTGCTTCTTTTTCTAAAACACCAACTTTTACATTAATATTTGCTTTTTTAAGTCTATCAACTCCACCACTTGCTTCTGAATTTAAATCAAGCGTAGCAATTACAACTTTTTTAAGTTTTAATTTTTCAACCAATAGAGAACAAGGAGGAGTTTTTCCATAATGGTTACAAGGCTCAAGTGTTACATAAATAGTTGAAGTATTAAATATATTGTTATGATTTTTATATAAAAATTCGTGTATTTTGTTTGAAGATTTTAACTTTAAAATAGTTTTATCATTTGTTAATTTATAATAAGCCTCTTTTAATGCTTCAACTTCTGCATGTGGTTTTCCTGCACCGTGATGTGCCAAAATAGATAAAATCTTACCATCCTTTACAACAACTGCACCGACGGCTGGATTTGGATAAGTTAAAAATTGATACTCCCAAGCTTTTTTAATTGCAAGAGAGATAAAAAATTCATCTACCATTGAAAATATGTTTTTGCAGACTTTATATCATTTAAATTAATTTCATTATCATCAACCACTATTTTTTCATCTTCAACACTATTAATAAGACCTTTAAACTCTTTTTTATCATTTAATTGAATTTTAACTCTCTCACCAATAGCTTGTTCAAAATGCTCAATTTTTTTAAGTTTTCTCTCAATTCCAGGTGAGCTTACTTCAAATGTATATTTACTATAAAGAGGATTTTGTACATCTAAAATAGGAGAGAGTAAATTACTAATTTCAGCACATTTATCTAAATTTATTCCATCTTTGCTTGTTATATAAACTCTAAAAAGATTATGCCCATCTGACTTAATAGTCTCTATATCATAAAGCTCAACTCCAGCAGATTTTACAATATTGTAAATAGCAGATTCAAGATTCATTTTTAGCCTTTATCTTTTTAAATATTTCATTCATTCTATTCATTTTATCTATATTTTTATCAAATTTAAAATTAAATTCAGGACATCTATACCAATCTGTTGCATTTAATATATTTGCTTTAATTGTGTGTTTTGCTTTTCTTAACTGTACTAAAGTCTCTTTTTGCTCATCTTCTGTAATAAATTCAGGACTAATGTAAACCGTAGCATCATATTTACCTTTACTACAATCTACATCTGTAATCAATAGTGAATTAATTCTACTATCTTCAAAATTAGATAGAGCCTCAGGGACTAACTCTCTTAAAAGAGACTCTATCTTTTGTAATTTAACTGATTTTTTCATATTGAAACTTTTTCCTCAACTTCTTTATATGTTTCAACCACATCACCAGCTTTTAAGTCATTAAAGTTTTCAAGCATAATACCACACTCATAACCTTTAGATACCTCTTTAGCATCATCTTTAAATCTTTTTAGTGAACTAATACTTGTACTATAAATTACAACACCATCTCTAATTAATCTAGCTTTTGCATTTCTAAGCATAGTTCCGTCAGTTACCATACAACCTGCTATTGTTCCAATTTTTGCAATTGTAAAAGTATCTCGAACTTCAGCTTGACCAGAAATCTCCTCTTTAATAGTTGGAGTCATCATACCACTTAAAAGTGCTTTTACATCATCAATTAAATCATAAATAATTGAGTAAGCCTTTACTTCAATTCCATCATTTCTAGCTCTATTTTTTACATTTCCAGTTGGTCTTACATTAAATCCAAGTATTACAGAGTTTTCACTTGCACTTGCAAGAGTTATATCACTTTCACTAATTGCACCTACACCAGAATGAATAATATTTATTTTAACTTCTTCATTTTTTAATTTCTCTAAACTACCCTTAATTGCTTCAAGACTTCCCTGAACATCAGCTTTAATAATCACTGGAAGTGTTTTAATTTTACCCTCTGCAATTAAGCTACCTAACTCATCAAAACTAACTTTTGTAGTTTTAGATAACTCTTTTTGTCTAAAGTAATTAGCTCTTTTTTCTGCATACTCTTTTGCTTCTTTTTCATCTTCAGTTACAACTAAAATTGATCCTGCTATTGGAACTTCATTAAATCCTGTTATAACTCCAGGCTCACCTGGTTCTAGTTTTCTAACTCTTTTACCTAAGTCATCAGTGAGTGTTCTAATTTTTCCATAAGTTCTATTAACTACAAAAGTATCTCCAATGCTTAAAGTTCCATTCTGAACAATAATAGTAGCAGATGCACCTTTACCTTTTTCAATACTAGATTCCACTACAACTGCTTTTGCTTCTCTTTTTGGATTAGCTTTTAGCTCCATTACTTCTGCTTGAAGTAAAATAGTCTCTAATAAATCATCAATTCCCTCTCCAGAGTGAGCTGAAACAGGAACAAATTCATACTCTCCACCCCAATCAATTGGACTTAACTCTTGTTCAGCCATTTGAGATTTTACTAAGTCAATATTTGCATCAGATTTATCTATTTTATTAACTGCTACAATAATAGGAACTCCTGAAGCTTTTGCGTGAGCAATAGCTTCGATAGTTTGAGGTTTTACTCCATCGTCAGCCGCCACAACAATAATTACAATATCAGTTACTTGACTTCCTCTAGCTCTCATTTGTGTAAAAGCTTCGTGCCCAGGAGTATCTAAAAATGTTATTCTTTTATCATTTTTATCAATAATATAAGCCCCAATATGTTGAGTTATACCTCCAGCTTCTTTAGCTACAACTTTAGTATTTCTAATTTTATCAAGTAAAGAAGTTTTTCCGTGATCAACATGCCCCATAATAGTAATAATAGGAGCTCTCTCAATTAAATACTCATCTTCAACTCCATCATAAGCTTTTGTATAATCCATCTCTTCAAGTGGATCAATTGTTTTCACTTCAACATCAAACTCATCTGCTAAAATTTCAATATAGTCAGCTTCTAAAAAGTCATTTTTATTTACCATCATTCCAAGATTAAAAAGAACTTTAATAATATCTGATGGAGTCTTATTCATCTTTTCTGCAAATTCATAAACTCTAATATTTTCAGGAATTGTAATAATTTTCACATCTTCAAGTTTTTCATCTCTCTTATATGCTTTTCTTTTTTTTCTACTTCTTCTAATCCCATGTTGATTTAAAAATGATGGTTTTCTAGTTACTTTTATATTTTTATCATCAAGATTTTTAGGTTTCACTACCTCTTTTTTCTCTTCAACATTTAATGAAAAGTCTAGTAATACAACCTCTTCACTATCATCATATGAAACTCTATCTTGTAACTCTCTTTCAAAATCAATCTTTTTTACATTTTCATTTTTTGGAGTATGAACAGTAGGCTTTTTCTTTTTCTTTACCTTAGTAGTTTTTATAAAAAGTTGTTCAAGAGAATTATTTTCATCATCTTTTTTAGCTACTTTATTAACTCCCTCTTTTATTGGTTTCTTAAGAATTTTTTCTTCTTTTTTAGGAGGTTTTGGAATAGCTTTTTTCTTAATAATCTTTATTCTACCAACTCTTCTTCTTAAAATTGAAGCTTCAGCTAAAGATTCTTCTTTCTCTTTTTTAATCTCTTTTTCTTCTTCTTTAATATTAGGTTTTTCTATAGGCTTACTCTCTTTTTTAACCTTTACCTCTACCTTCTTTTCTGTTTTTATATTTTCCTTTTTTTTCTTTTCTATTACTTTTTCAACTATTTTTACTTTCTCTTCTTCTTTTTTTATATCTCTATCTTTCTCTTTTGGTTTTGTATCTTCTTTCTTTTCTGGGATTATCCCACTCATCATATATTGAACAATATTTTGTGCAACATCAGAAGAGACAGCACTAGAAGCTGCTTTGAGCTCTATATCTATCTCTTTTGCTTTCTCAACAACTTCCTTACTTTTTACTCCTAACTCTTTTGCAATTTCATGAACACGAACTTTATGCATCAAATAAAATCTCCTTAAATTTTTTCCTTAACCCTACTTCGTCTGCTTTACATATATGAGACAGTATCTTAAATAACTTTTTGTTATCTACACACTTTTGGCATATATAGAAGCTTCTTCCTATATTGTTATATTTTCTTAACTTCTTTTGCTTACATTGAAGTCTAATTAAACTATTTTGTAAAAACCGCTCTCTACAGACTATACACATTCTAACTGGCTTACTCATAATAGTCATATTATATCAAATATAAACTTTAATCATAAATAACTCTCGCCCCACTATTATTAAAATCTAAAATTTTAATATTAAACTGTGGAAATTTATCTTTTAATTTTTTTGCCATCCTTTTTGCATCATTTTCATATACCATATTGAAAAATGTTGAACCACTTCCACTCAAAGTACTCATTAAAGCACCATTTTCAAGAGCAACTTTCTGAACTTCAAAAAGTTCAGGTAGTGCATTCATTCTGTATTTTTGATGAAACTTATCTTTTGATGCAACTCTTAGTAATTCCCAATTTTCATTAAAAAAAGCAGCTGTTAATAGTGAATTTTTAGATAAATTAAAAATTGCACTATTTTTTGAGTAAAACTTTGGGAGAGTAGTTCTTGATTGAGCAGTTGAAATTGGTCTATCTGGAATTACTACTACTGCTTTTAAATATGAAGGCATCTCTTTTTTTAGAGATATTATTTGATTTTTTTCAACTACTGCTGTATTAAATCCACCCATAACTGCTGGAGTTATATTATCTGGGTGCGATTCAAAATTGAGAGCTGTTGATAATACTCTTTTTTTTGAAATAGATACATTAGCCATCTCATAAGCTGCAATAATTGCACTTATAATTACAGCAGAACTACTTCCAAGTCCTCTTGAAATTGGAATTTGATTAAAAAAAGTAAATTTAAAATTATCTCTTCTATTTGTTAAATTTATATAGTATTCATTAAAAATATTTACAAAAATATTATTTGATTTTAATTTTCTATTTCTACTACCCTCACCTCTAATTGATACACTAAAAAACCTTGAAGGTTTTATTACAACTCTATTTGTTAAATTTAGTGCAATTCCTAAAGTATCAAACCCAGGTCCTAAATTTGCACTTGTAGCTGGAACTTCAATTATCAATTTTTCTCCTTTGGAAGTTCAACTGCATCTAAAATATATAATGGTTCTAAATTAATAGTAAATTGAGATTTATCTAAATTATTTGGTAAAGTAAAATTAGTAATAATATCTTTTAGTTTTACAATTTCTATTATATTATTTTTTTTTATAAAATATCTATTTCCAAGAGCTTTAATAGCTGAATTGGTAAAATAGAAGCCATCAGTTGCAAATATTGGAATATTTTTTATAATACTCAAAGTTTTTAAAAAGATATAAACTAACTTTATCGACATATAACTACCTGGTCCATTTGCAAAATAGATAGAATTTATCTCATATTTTTTTAAAATTTCACTAAAGATTTGCGGTAAAATTTCACTAGTCTTTTCCAAACTTTTAATCTCTTCTTTTAATTTAAAATTATCATAAATTCCAATTAATATTGGTGAGCTTAGTGCTACTATACATATATCAACTCTCTGCATATACCCTCTCTAATTCTAAATTAGATTCCAATTGAACTACTTCATAATTTTGTTTATCACTTAAAAGTTTTAATGTTAATTGATTATTTAAGTAGTGACTTCCTGCAAAAGCTGAATATTTTGCAATAATAGGATAATTCAATACTGCTAAATCTCCAATTGCATCTAAAATTTTATGTCTTACAAATTCATTTTCAAACCTTAATCCATCTGGATTTAGAACTTTACTCTCATCTAATACAATAGCATTATCTAAACTACCACCTTTAGCTAGTCCAATTGAGCGAAGATACTCGACATCTTTTAAAAAGCCAAAAGTCCTAGCTCTTGCTATCTCTTCGATATAAAAACTCTTTGAAAATTTAAAATTAAAGTGTTGAGTTTTTATTAAATGATGATTAAAATCTATTTTAAAATCAAATTCTAAATTTTTTGAAGGTGATAATTTTACAAATTTACCACCATCTTTTACCTCTATGCCTTTTTTTAAAACTAAAACTTTTTTAAAAGTATCTAACTCTTTTAAACCAGCTTCATTTAAAAGCATACAAAACCCAATTGAACTTCCATCTAATACAGGCATTTCATCTGAATCCAAAATAACTCTTATATTATCAATTCCATAAGAGTAAAGAGCTGATAAAAGATGTTCTATTGTTGAGATAGTAACACCATCTTTTCCCAAAACAGTAGCTAATTTTGTATCAATAATATTTTCAGGTTTCAACTCTATTGAAATTGCCTTATCACTTCTATAAAAAATAATACCTAAATCAGATTCAAGTGGCTCAAGTATCATTTTAACAGCTTCTCCTTTATGTAAACCAATTCCTGTAACTTCAACTCTTTTAGCAATGCTCCTTTGTCTCATTAAAGCTCCTTAATACTTAAAAGAGAGTTTTCAATTGAAATTTTTTTTATTTTTCCATCAAAAACACTTTTTTCTATCATTTCACCATTAAAAATAACTTCACCCATTCCTATCTCTTTGGCAATTAAATACTCTCCCATACACTCTAATATTCCATCTACTTTTCCAAAAACTTCAAGACTAGCTGTTGTTGTAATTTTAGCACCACTATTAACTCTTCCAAAAATTACAATATCTCTATCGCTTACAATCTCTTCACCACTTCTAATAGTTTTATTAAATATTAATTTAGACTCTTCTTCTACCTCTATATTATCAATTTTTCTATCATCAACTCTAATCTCTTCTTTATATATTTCCTCTTTAGCTTTTATATCACTTTTATCTTTTGTATTAAAAATACTACTACTCTTATCTATAATATTAATATCAAAAAAAGCTATATCTTGCTCTCTTAAAAAATTAGTAATACTATCTGTTATATTACCTCTTAATAGTAATAAAAATCTCCCTAAAATTATAGAATTCTTATTTATATAATTTACAAATTCTACTTCATTTTCAATCTCAATTTCAAATACTCTTAAGTTTTTCTGTTTTACTATCATAATTAACTATCTTATTTTTTATCTATTAATTTTTTTGCGTTTTCTATAATATCATTAATATTTAACTTTATCCACTTCTTATCCATCCACTCTTCAGGTCTAACTTCAACCCCTTGAACTAATATCCCAAAGTGTAGATGATCCCCAAGTGCTAAACCACTCTTACCAGTTTTTGCTATAACTTTATTAGGCTCTACTATATCATTTACATTAAAATTAATTTCTGAACAATGTCCATAAAGACTATATAACCCTAAACCGTGATATAAAATAGGCATTTTTCCATAAATTCCATTAAAATCTGCATAAGCAACACGAGACTTATTATTTGATTTAATATCAGCAAATCCAACACTTGCTAAATCAAGACCTAAATGATAAGATTCACTAACTAATTTATCATTATAATAAAAATATCTATGATCACCATAACTAGCAACTGCTGCTGCATTTTTAAGAGGATAAAAAGGCTTTAAATTAAATGTAGTAATTTTCTCATCTATAAATACATTTGAAGTAATGTCTTCAATTAAATCTTCATTTAATTTTCTTAAATCTTCATTTACAAATTTAAATTTATCTATTGATGATTTTGCTTCATCTATTGAATGTTCTTCACTAAAAAGTTCACTTATTTTACCCTCTAAAAATTTATCTTTCAGAGTAATTTTTGAAGTTCTATAAGTTTTGTGTTTTAAGTAAAATCCTAATTTTGTCTTATTTTTATTCCCAGCTTTATCTTTTACTACGATTGTAGCACTAAAACTATCACTTGAAACAGGCCAAGCTACTAAAGAGATATAATACCCATCTTTATAAAATTTTTGTGCTTTAAATTTTTTATCAAAATTTGTATTTACATACAATTCATCTAAGTTCTCATCTTCGGCTTTAAATATAACTAAAGCACTCCCACCTTTTCTAATTCCGTAAGAGTTATTTATTGTAAATAGAGTTGGTTTTTTATTATCTATTATAACCTCGCTACTTTTAGAATTACTATTTCCAGCAAAAAAATTCCATTTACTAGAATCAGTAGCTTCAATTATTAAAGATATATTGCTCTTTTCAAAAAACATTCCAAGTCTTGGTGGTTCAATTTCAACTTTTAAATCTTTTAATGGAGTCTCTAGCGTTTTATTAACTAAAACCACACTATTTTCACCATCACTTAATATCGCTTTATAATTTTTAATACCTATATTATCAAAAATTCTAACTTTAACAGGATTCTTTAGATTCCAATATATTTTATTTTCAATTACAATTGTTGGCTTGAGTTGCTCAAACATAGAAGAGTTATAAAAATATACAACAGTTGTAATTATTGATACTAATACAACTAAAAACAAAATTTTTTTACCCCTCTTTTTTCTCTCTACAAACATTTAAATAACCTTTTTTAATTTTTCTAATATCTCTTTATATACTAATTCAAAATCTCTATGTTTATAGTTAATTCCAGCAGCTCTCTTGTGTCCACCACCACCTAAACTAACAGCAATTTCACTTACATCTACAAAATTTTTACTTCTAAGTGAAACTTTTACTCCCTCTGGGTCTTCTCTTAAAAATATAGATACTTCAACACTAGCCAATGCCCTAACCATAGTTACAATTTCATCAGTATCAGAGAGTTTTGCACCACTTTGTTTTAACATATCTTGTGTCATTATAACTTTTGCAACTTTTCCTTCTAGTGTTAATTCTAGTGTATTTAATATTAGTGAAGTTAATCTAAGTTGTGCTAAAGATACTCTCTCGGTCATCATTTTTGCAATATAGTGTGGATTTGCACCAAATTCAACTAATTTATTAGCTATTTCAAATGTATTTGCAGTAGTTGATTCATATTTAAAAAAACCTGTATCATCAGCTAATCCTGTATAGAGACAAGTTGCACACTCTTGACTTATCTCTATTTCATTATCTATTAATAATTTATATACAACAGATGTAGTTGATGGAAATGTTGGCTCAACCAAATTAATAACACCAAAATTAGTGTTACTCTTGTGATGATCTATATTTAAAATATCAATCTCACTAATTTCAAAACCTAATCTATCAATATTTCCAGAATCACAACTTATAATTAAATCTATTTTAGATGGTAATTCGTGCTTAATTTTTTTAAAATTTGGTAAAAAATCTAAATTTCTTGCTAACTCTTTTGTATAATTGATAATTGATATATTCTTATTCATACTTTTTAAGATATTAAATAATCCAAGTGAACTACCTAAGGCATCTGCGTCTGGATTTATATGAGACAATAAAACTATATTATTTGATTTTTGAATTAACTCAAACGCTTCTTTATACATAATAAAAACCTTATATTTAATAAAAAAAAATTGTAACATATTATATAATAAAACAATGTAAAAAATAGATAAAGGTAGTTATAAATTATGAAAAATATAAGCGTGGCACATTCTCCTGATGCAGATGATATTTTTATGTATTATGCAATTAAGTTTGGTTGGGTTAATTTAAACGGATTTAAATTTGAAAATTTTGCACTTGATATTGAAACTCTTAATGAAAAAGCAATAGAAAATAAATTTGATATAAGTGCTATTAGTTTTGGATTATATCCTTTTATTGTAGATGAATATGCTCTGTTAAAAACTGCTGTTAGTTTTGGTTACGGCTATGGTCCAAAGCTTATCAAAAAAAAGGAAAAAACTCTAAAGAGAAATTTTAGAGTAGCACTTAGTGGAAAATATACTACAAATGCACTAATTTTTAAACTTCGCTACCCTGAAGCTAGAATTAAATATTATAACTTTTTAGATATAGAAAAAGCTGTAATTAATGGTGAAGTTGATGCAGGAGTTTTAATTCACGAATCAATTTTAGATTTTGATAATTCACTTGAAGTTGAAGCTGAAATATTTGATATTTGGATTGATTTTATTAAAGATGATTTACCATTACCGCTTGGTGGAATGGCTATTAGGCGTTCAATTCCTATTTTAAGAGCAATTGATTTAGAAAATACTTTAATAAAAGCAGTTGAAGTTGCAAATAAAAATCAGAATTTACTCTCTAAAATGTTAATACAGAGAAATTTAATAAGAGTTGATAATGAAAAACTAGAGAAATATTTAAATATGTATGCAAATAAAGATTCAATTATTTTAAATGATAAGCAATTAAACGCAATAGATAAACTTTTTGAAATAGGTTTTAATAGAGGATTTTATGAAAATTTAATTAAATCAAAAGATGTTTTAATTCCAAGTGAGTATAAAAAGGAAAGATTTAGTTAATATATCTCACCTTTTATTAAGAGAGTGTAATCAATCTTTACTCGCACACTCCTCTGAACAGTAATATTTACCATCTTTAATAATAGCATCTTTTGCACTTACATAAACATTACACTTAGTACAAGCTAACATAGTTTCACTATTAATCTCTTTTTTCTTATTTTTATCAACTTTTTTACTCTTTTTTTTACTACTCTTATTAAAAAATATATAATATACAGCTATTAAAACTAAAATTAAAACTAAAATTTTAAATAACATCTTTTCCCTTTATTATTAGATAGACTCTTCTATCTCTTTTTATCTTTTGCATTTGAAAATTAATCTCATTTTGAGATAACTCACCCTTATAAAAAAGTAAAGTTGTATTATCTCCAATAAAATTTTTAACTAAGTTCAATAAAATTTTTGCATCAGCAACAGCCCTTGAAGTTATTAAATCAAACTTTTTGCTCTCTAAATTTTCAACTCTAACTTTTTTTACTTCCACATTATTAAGCTCAAGCTCACATTTAATAAAATTTAAAAAGCTATATTTTTTTCCAAGTGGTTCAACTAAAATAAATTTTACATTTGGCATAGCAATAGCTAAAAATATAGCGGGAAAACCTGCTCCACTTCCGACATCTAAAACAGTTTTTATTTCAGGTAAAAATTTAATTGGATAGATACTGTCAAAGATATTCTCTTCAATTTCTATTTTTGTTTTATAATTGGTTAATTTATGAATTTTGTTCCACTCTAGTAGATATTTAATATATAAATCTTTTTTATATTTATCAATTTGCAATATTCCACTCCTTTATAATCTAAGCAATTATATCTAAGTTTTGACCTTTTTGTAAAAATATAGCAACTAACTCTCTTATATTCTCATCAACATCATTAAAGATAGGTAAAACTTGCCGCTCATCCATTTCGTGAGATTTTTTTATCATATTAATCGCAACTTCATTCATTAATTCAAGTGGTCTAGCATTTACTTCCAAAGTAAACTCCTTTTATATTGTTTTAAAATAAAGCTTTATATTACTAAAAGCTTCTTGAATTTCTTGAAATTTTTTAGTGTGAAACTCTATGACTTTATCTTCTTTATCAAATACAGAATCAGGATGATATTTTTTAGCTAATTTTAAATATTTTCTTTTAACTATAACAAATTTTTCACTTTTAGATGCTCCTAAAAGCAAAAATGACTTTTGTAATTCAAAGTTTAATTTATTAGGTGCATCATTTTTTATATTAATATTAAAAAAAGATTTTACATAAAAGTCATATTTACAATTAACTTTAAATTGTAAAATCTGTTTTCTAAGTATTAACTCTTTTATTTTTTTTATACTCTCTGGAGTATCGCTATAAACTCCTATATCATATCCATCAATATTTTTAGTTTTAGAATCTTTAAAAAATACTCTTAAAAAATGAGTAATTGTTTTATTTATAACTAATGAACTTTTAATAACTATTAAATCCTCATTTGCATATTTTCTCATAGTTAAAATAAGAGTTGGTGTTAAACTTTTTTGAAAATTGACAATTTTAACTTTTAAGTGTAAATTCTCCGCCCTAATGATACTTTGTAAAAAAGATGGAAAAACATTTTTATTAACTTTTTTATAGATACTACTTATCCAAAATAGTAACTGTTTTTTCTTTCTAAGCTCATTTTCATTATGAAAAACTATCATAGTATCAGAGAGTTTTAAAATTTTTGAAAAGCTCTTATTTATAAAACTATCAATCATTTGAAAATATTGTGAATCACTGGTCATTGATATAAGTATCCATTTTGAAGAGATATTTACTTTCACTTAACACTTCTTTCTTAAATTTGATAATTTTATTGCCTCTTGTATAGCATTTATATAACTTAAATTATTAGGATTTAAATTTTTATAAGCGATATCAAAAGCAGTTCCGTGGTCTACGGAAGTTCTAATAATTGGTAAATTTAGACTTACATTAATACTCTCATCAAAATATAGTGCTTTAAGTGGTGCTAACCCTTGGTCGTGATACATCGCTACAAAATAGTTAAACTCACTCCTCATTTTAGGTGTATATGCGGTATCTGGAACAATGCTACCAATAAAAATATTTTTATTTAATTTTTTATTTGTCAATTTTATCGCCTCATTAATTATAAAATCTTCATCGCCTAAAACTCCATTATCTCCTGCGTGTGGATTAATGCCCAAAACAGCTATCTTTTCATTTTTTACTTCATTATAAAAATCTATTAAAAAATCTATTAATTTCTCTTTTTGAATATAATTTACAACTTCTCTTAATGGAATATGTTCTGTATAAAGTCCTACAAACATCTTCTCACATCCTAACATCATAATTGCATTCTTTTTAAAAATATCTCTTAAACAATCAGTGTGTCCTTTATAATTAATTCCAGCTTTTGCCCACGCCTCTTTATGAATTGGAAGTGTAATAATTGCATCTACTTTAGTCTCTTTTGCCAAATTAACAGTATTTATAAAAGAGTTAAATGAAAATTCTCCTGACTCTTTTGTAACAAGTGATGGTGTTATATTAAAATCTCCATCTAAATTAGAAATAATAAAATTACTTGGCAAATTTAAATTTAAAAGTTTTAAAGCTCTATTTAACATATTTTCATTTATACAATAAATTGGCTCACAAAACTTTTTTATAATATTGTGAGATTTTAAAGCAATTTCAATTCCAACACCATTTAAGTCACCAATACTTATTGCTATTTTTGTTTTATTCATTGTTATTAACCTTGTTATTTTCTCTATTTATATATATCTCTTCTATGTCCTATTTTTATAACTAAAATTATTAACTTTTTATCTTCTATCTCATAAATTACTCTATAATTCCCAATTCTAATACGATAAGCTTCTCTCGCTGTTAATTTAATAGAGTTTTTATAAGGATTATCTGCTAATCCATAAATTTTTTCAATAATTTTATTTTGATGAGTTTCTTCAATTTTTGCTAACTCTTTTTGAGCTGATTTTTTAATATTTATGATATATTTCAATTAACTAGACCATCTTTTATCTCTTTAATTGCCATTTCAAAAGGGATAATTTCATCTTTTATATTTTTTGCTTCATCATAAGCTTTTATATCTTCTAACTCTTCTAACTTTTCTAAAACACTATTCCATTCGTCTATATTTAAAATTACTTCTGTTTGAATTAAATTTTCATCAATAATATATTTTGGATGTATATCTAACATTTTTTTTCCTTTTAATTTTAATATTTCCCATCTATTATGCTATAAGTTAATAGTTTATAATACTCTTTATTTCCTGCTTTATGATATGAAGTCATTAAAGCTACGATATTACAAGTTTTATTAGTATAATTACAATCTTTAGGATTTATAATAAAGTGTATAGCGTTATTTTTTGAAAGAGGTAGAATTTTACTTGTCATTAATTTTGTTGAATTGCTTTCAATTTTTTCTCCATCAATTGGAACTCTTATATATTTATTATTATTAATATTAGTTATTAAATAAGATATATTTTTATCATTAAATTTTTTTTCAATAATTCCTTTTTTATCTAATTCAAGTAAGGTCTCATAATTATTTGTTTGGAGTAGAAATGGGTTTAAAAAGAGATTAATAGAATTATTTTTAATAAAATTTATTTTTATTGAATTATTTTCAATTTTACTTAAATCTGTCCATTGATTTTTATTATCTAAAAAAAGAGCAAATATATTTACTAAAGAGAATAAAATTATCAATAAATTATTTTTAAAGAATAAAATAAAAAGAATAGATATAAAAGCTACTATTACAGTTCCATAAAATTCATTAATTATATTTTGACTAACACTAACTATAAAAATAATAATAAATAAAATTATAGAAATAAATATATTGTAATTTAATGTAACAGAGTTGCTTATACACTTCTTTAGAAGTATATTTATTCCATTAACTAGCATTAACAAAATTGAATTAAATATATAAATTAAAATCATTATCAATATAATAAATATTATAGGAAAAGCCATAGCTAAAACAATTCTATCTACATCAAAGTTTATATCAATAATATACGTAAAATATGATGATTCAAATCCTAAATTAAGGTAAAGAAGATAATCAGATATTATCATAAATAAAAGTATGAAAAAATAATACTTTTTTAAAGTATCTATAAAAAAGTTAAAATTAAATCCTTTTAAGTTATTCATTAATTTTTACACTCATCAATATCATCTATTTTTGTAAATCTTCCATTTAAAACTTCTTCTTTCTCATTAGAAACACTATTTTTTAAAATATTTATATTTGAATTATTATCAAACTTTTCAACTTTTACACCATCAAAGTTATTTAAAAACCATACTATTTTATCTACTATATTTTCATTTATATCTATTTTAAAAGTTTGCATTACACATCCTCTTTTTAATTAATCAACTCTCTCATCTCTCTAACTGCACTCTCAAATCCAGTAAATACACTTCTAGCTATTATACTTTGACCAATATTTAACTCTACTATCTCTTTAATTTTTAAAATTTCTCTTACATTTTGATAATTCAGTCCGTGTCCTGCTGCTACTTCTAGCCCTAAATTTTTAGCCTCTTTTGCAGAGTGTTCTATTTTTTTAATTGATTCAATTAATTTAAGTTTTAATTCACTTTTAGGTAACTCTAATTCTTTAATAGAATGTTTTGTATTTGATAAATTTGAGTATAACATCGCATAAATATTTGCATAAGTTCCAGTATGTAACTCAACCATATCTGCTCCAATTTTATTGGAGAGTTCAATCATCTTTAAATCAGGGTCGATAAACAATGAAACTTCTATCTCATTATCTTTTAATCTCTCTATAATTTCTACAATTTCATTAAAATACTTTTTAACATCAAGCCCACCCTCTGTTGTAACTTCTTCTCGCTTTTCAGGCACGAGCGTTGCACGATATGGAGCGTAAGAGCAGACAACATCTATAATATCAGAATTAATAGAACACTCTAAATTTACAGGCAGTTGAGAATTTTCGATAATTCTCTCTGTATCATAATCATCAATATGTCGTCTATCTTCTCTTAAATGAATTGTAATTTGATCAGCACCAGCTCTTTTTGCTAAAGATAAAGCATCTAGTGGGTCAGGGTCATTTATCTTTCTTGCCTCTCTTAAAACTGCGATATGGTCAATATTTACTCCTAATAACATCCATGTTCCTTTATTTTTTATTTTATAAATTTTAATTCAGTTGTTCCAAACTTATGATAGTTAAAAGTTAAATTTAAATCTTTATCTTTTGATTTATCAAACTCTACAATGTAATATTTAAACCAACTGTTTATAAAAGCTAACTCTTTTTTAAATTTATCATTTTTTTTAGCTTTTTTTATAGAAATTGGTTTTAAATTATTTAAAGTAAGAGTATAATTAATATCTTCTAAAGTACTATTTTCATTTGAAAGCTCATTATTTATATAAATCCCTATATAAAAATATTCGTTATTTTTATATTCACTATATATAGGATTTAAATAAGTACTTATTAAAATGGCTTTAGTCTCTTGTGAATTTATAATATCACCTTTGTGAGTGTTTTTAATAGCTTTTTGATAAATTATATCCTTTGTAAAAATTCCGAAACTTCTATCTTGAACACATCCTGAAAATATAATTATGCTTAATATTAATATAAACTGTTTCATAAATTTACCTTTTTTATGGAAATTATAACAAATTATGCAAAAGATAAAAATCAATATGTTAATATTTGTAAATGAAAATAGTAAATAGTAATGAAAAATTAACAAAATTAGAAAAAGTTGGTGTTATATTAAGACCTTCTACTCCTGAACTTAAAAATTATTTTTTTAAAATAAAAGAGATTTTTGAAGCAGAGGGGATAGAGGTACTAATAGATAGTATAAGTGCTGGAATGATTAATGTCTATGGAGTAGATTTTGATTTTATGTGCAAAGAGAGTGATGTATTAGTAGCCATAGGGGGAGATGGTACACTTATTTCACTTACTAGAAGAAGCTATAAATATAACAAACCTATTCTTGGAATAAATGTTGGTAAACTTGGGTTTTTAACAGATATAAATCCAAACGAGATAGCTTTATTTATTAAAAAATTAAAAAATGGCGAATATAGAATAGATTTAAGAATGATAATAGAAGCTAAAATTAATGATAAAGAGATATTTTCGTTTAATGATGTGGTAATTAATAGAAAAGTATTATCAAGAATGGTTAATATTCAAGCTATGATAAATAACGAAGTTTTTAATACATATTATGGTGATGGTTTAATAATTTCCACTCCAACAGGCTCAACTGCTTATAATTTATCTGCTAATGGTCCAGTTGTATTTCCTTTAACTGAAGCTTTTATTATAACTCCAATATGCCCTCATTCACTCACTCAAAGACCACTTGTTTTACCTGTTGATTTTGAGATAGAGTTTAAGATAGATGATAAAATTGGAGCTGAAGTTATTGTAGATGGACAAGAAATTTTTAACTTAAGTCCAAATGATACAATTTCTATAAAATTGGCTAAAAGAAAAGTTCAATTAATACACAGAATAGAGAGAAACTATTTTGATGTGTTAAGAGAAAAATTAGGCTGGGGTGGAAAAGCCTAACTTAAAATTTTAATATATAATTATTTTAAAAATTTTTCCATCATAAGACTTTTCTAATCTAAATTTATGTTTTTTACAAAAACTTTTATTCATACTCTCTAACATATCTTCTGCTTCCATTTTAGCTTCAAATTCACTATTAAAGCTTTTTTCACTCTCTAAGTCACTTTTTATAAAACAGTTACACTCATTTTCTATAATTACTTTATACATAAAAATCTCCTAAAAATCAAAAATATCATCAACTTTTTCAACTGTTTCAGATGTTGGAGTAATAAAGTTTGAAATCATATTTGCATTTGAGATAATAGAGCTATCTAAAAAGTCTATACTTGGTGCCCCATCATAAAAAAGTTTTCTAATCCAAATAGTTAAATCCTTATTAAATGACTCACAAAGCATTCCAATATCTTTTGATTTCTCTTTAAAAGTTTCAACATTGTTAGTTATATCTCCTGAAAGAGTGGTTAAAGCAGTTGAAATTGCATAAGTTTCATTATAAGTTGTTAAAATTTTAGAGAAGTGAGAAATATAACTTGCAATTTCTAAAACTTCTTCATCTTCTAATTCAGAACTTCCAACTAACATCATCATTGATTGTAATTCGTGTGCAAGACTTTCAAGCTCTTCTATATCTTCCTCTTCTATAAAATCAAATATTTGAAGTTTATCTTCACTCTTTTGAATCTCTACTTCTTCAACTTTTATCTCTGTTTTAATCTCTTCTTTTATCTCTGTTTTAGACTCTTCATTAGTGACAGTTTCACAACTCTTATTAAATTGAAAACTAACTCTATCTTCGTCTATCTTATGCTCACTTAAAGTATAGTTTTTTGAAATAATTCTCTCTACAATATTTTGATTTAATAATTTTATATTATTCATAGTAAAAAATATTGTCTCGTCACCCTCTTCAACTGTAATTTCAAAGTTATATTTTAATTTTACTTGTAAAAGACCCAATCCATAAATAACTCTAATCAAATCTGTTAATTTATCTCTATATTTACAATTAGAATCATCAAATAGGTAAAAATCCCAAAATTCAGAGAGAGTTAATTCATCTTTTACAATAAAAGTTAATCTTCTTGAGTATATTTTATTATCAATAACATTGACGGCTTCAGCATTAAATTTTGTATGTTTTCTACTCTCAATCAGACTTAAATAATTTGCAACTCTCTTTCTAAATATATCTTCATTAATCGGTTTTGTTATATAATCTTCTGCTCCATTTTGTAAAATTTCGTTTTTACTCTTATCATCATCTAATGCCGAAACAGCTACAATCATAGTCTCTTTTTTAGCAATTTTTCTAATCTCTGTAGTAGCTTCAATACCATTCATATTTGGCATCATAATATCCATAAAAATCAAATCAAAGTGTGTGTTTTTACAAATTTCAAGAGCTTCTACACCATCCGTAGCCTCTTTCATTACAAGCTCAACTTCATTGTCTTCACACCAATCATCTAACATATACCCTATTGTGGCTCTATTTGTTTTACTATCATCAACAATTAATATTTTTTTCATCTATTTCTCCTTAATTTTAAATTTTAAAATAAATTCTGCTCCACCTAAGCTTTCTGAATCTTTTAAGCTTAAATCAATATCAAGTCCATCACATAAAAGTTTTACAAAATGTAACCCTACACCTGTTCCTTTTGCAGTTCTTTTCATATCGTCACTCTCATCTTGCTCAAAAAGTTCAAAAATTCCATCTTTATTTTTAATACCTTTTCCATTATCTTCAAGTATTAAAATTAATTTTTCACTCTCTAATTTTGTAGAAATTTTAATTAAATTATCTCCATATTTTATGGCATTTGATATTAAATTAGATAAAAGCTGTTTTACTCTATTTCTATCACTATAAATCTTAATATTTTGATGATTAAAATCATATTTAATCTCTATGCCATCTTTTTCAATTAGAGATGAATATCTTTGAACTATCTCTTCTACTACATCATTCATATCAAAATTAGTTATTACAAAAGTCATTTTATTAGCTTTTAGTTTTGAGATATCTAATATTGAATTTACAATATCTAACATATCGTGACCATTCTCTTTTACAGTTTCAATCATATCTATGATTTTCTCTTTACTTTTTATATCAGGTTTATTAAGTCTTCTAATTGCAAAAGAAGCAAAATTTATAATAGCATTTAGTGGAGTTTTAAGCTCGTGAGTGAATACAACTAAAAATGAATCTTTTGTCTTATGAAGCTCTTCTAAGTGTCTCTTCTCATTCTCTTTCTCTTTGTGTTTTTGCTCTATTAATTCCCTTCCAACTTTTACAAAATCTGTTACATCTTGCCTAATTGAGATAAACTCTTTAATTTCACCTTTTGAATTTAAAATTGGAGTAATTACAGTTTCAACAATATAAAAGCCTCCATTTTTTGTTCTATTTTTAATTCTTCCTCGCCAAATTTTTTTATCTAAAATCGTATTCCATAAATTTTTAAAAATCTTAGAATCTGTTTCAGGATGTCTCACTATATTATGAGGTTTTCCTATTAACTCCTCTCGAACATAACCAGAATATTGACAAAATAGGTCATTTACATAAGTTATTCTACCTTTTTTATCAGCTTTAGATACGATTGAACTCTCATCTATTGCGTGTTTATACTCATTTAATAGTTTACTCTGTTCACTTAATTCTCTTTTAAGTAGAGTCTTTTTATATATATCTAATATAATGTTTTTAAGTTTTGCACCTGAAATTGGCTTTATTGCGTATTTATCTATGTTTAGCTCAATTGCCTTTAAAAAATACTCTGGTGAATCAAATGCAGTTGTTAAAATAATAGGAACTTTTTTATCTATCTTTTTAATCTCTTCAATCATAACAAGTCCATCTAAGATAGGCATCATAACATCGCTAATTACTAAATCTATCTTCACAGTTTCAAATGCTTGGAGACCTTCTGCTCCATTTTGAGCTATAAAAATATTCTCTTTTTCTATAATTCTTCCCAAAATTCTTGCTGTATGAACTCTTATTATCTCTTCATCTTCAACATATAAAATATTAAAATTTTGAATTTTATCTTTTGACATATTATCTCTTTAATTTTTCTCTTAACTCATCACTGAATTTTTTATAATTTTCAGCACCTTTAGTTCTTTTTTCTGAAATAACCACAGGTATTTGTGTCTCAAACTGTTTCGTTAAATTTATATCAACTCCAATTGGTGAAAAAATTTTATCTTTTCCAAAAGCTTTTTTAATTTTTTCTAAATTCTCTTTATGCTCTTTAATATGTGGATTATACATAACAGGAAGTATTCCAATAAGAGGGGCTTTTTTTCCAATACTAAGTGACATTTGGTAAATTGCTCTAAACATTTGCCCAACTCCAATCACTCCTAAATGATGTGGAATAACTGGAATTACTACACACTGGGCTACTTCAAGTGAATTTTTTAGCAGTGTGTCATAAGTTGGAGCTGTATCTATTATACAAAAATCAAAAAACTCTTTTAACTGCTCTTTTTTAAAGCGATTTTTTAAAACACCTTGAAGTTCTGAATACTCATAAACATCAAAAAACTCCAATGCTGGTGAAATTGTTAAATTATCCATTACCGTGGGTCTAAAGCTCTCGCTAAGAGTACTACCCTCAAAAATAGAGTGCGAACCACTCTCTTCTACGGGAAAACTTCCAACTCCAAAACTAGCGTGACCTTGTGTATCAAAATCTATCAATAAGACTGAACTCTCTTTTGAAAGCTGTGTTGCTAAATTCACGGCTGTTGTAGATTTTGCACTTCCACCTTTTCTATTACTAATTAGTATCGTTATCACTTAAATAAAATCCCTCTAGCATTTTTTGATATGTACTTGGCTCTTGTCCAAAATTAAATTTAGCTTCATATAACTCTTTATAAGCAACAATGACTTGTAAAATAGAAGTATGTAAATCTTTACATTCAACGAAATCAAAATCAATCACATTTGGAGCTACTAAATTTAAATGCTCTCTCATTGGAGAGATTTCATTTTCATTAATAACACCTTCAAATTTAACTCTATTATCTTCATAAATAATTGAACCCATTTAGCACTCCTTTTAAGGATTATAACAAAAAATATTTACAATAAATCTTTAAAGAGTAAAATTATATAATTTGATATAATTTTTTTAGGTTTTAATTTAAAAAAGGTACTTGATGATTGAATTTGATAATATAACTTTAAATGAGTTGAAAGATGAGTATAAACAATTACTTAAAAAATATAAGAGAATTGGTGGTAGATTAGAAAAAATTATTAAAATGAGTGATAAAGAGCAGAGAAGACGCTTAGAGGAGAATGAATCTTTAGATGAGATAAATAAATATCATATATTAGAACAAGAGAAAGCTCATAAAAAACAAAAAGGTATGATAGTAAATGATTTTGAGGGAGATGAAAATTTCAAAATAGATATAATTTATAAAGCTTCTGATATTTTAAGTGGAGATAGTTACTCTATTTACAAAACAGGAGATGGTGGAATTCTATTTTATATGTTAGATGCGATGGGTCACGGAATTTTACCATCACTTACCTCATTTTCAGTTGCTTCTGCGGTTAAACAGCATGTAAAAGATGTTAAAAGTTTAAAGGAGTTATCAAATAAAATACTTCCAAATCTACAAGCAACTCTTACAGATGCTGAACAACTATCTTGTGCATTTATATGGATTCATAAAAGTTTTGAGAGTTTAGAGTATTTTAGTTCAGGAATGTATCCTCAATTAGTAAAAGATAATACAACTATTCATAGATTAAAGTCAAATAATATTCCACTTATGAGCTTTATAACTGATATCAAAGTAACTTCGATTAAATTAAATGGATTTGAGAAAATTTTTCTCTATACTGACGGTTTAACCGAAGAGAGTGAAGAGTTAATCAATCCGTCAAATATAGAAACTATATTTGATGATAATAAATTAAATGAAGTTTTAAAAGTTATTAATAATCAAGATTTAGAAGATGACGTAACTTTTATCCGTTTTTCAAAAAAATAAATAGATTGAAATTTAGTTATAATTCCAATTAAAAGGTTTTATTAATGAGAGTGGCACTTTTTGGAGGCTCATTTGACCCACCTCATAAGGGACACATTGAAATTATCAGAAAATCAATAAAGATATTAAATATTGATAAATTAATTGTTATGCCTACATTTCTAAATCCTTTTAAAAAGACATTTTTTGCACCTCCTAAATTGAGGTTAAAGTGGTTAAGAGAGTTAGTTAGTGAATTTCACAATGTTGAAGTGAGTGAATTTGAGATAAATCACAATAGAGTGGTTACTACAATTGAAAGTCTGAAATATTTAAACTCTTGTGGTGTCAGTGTAAAATATTTAATTATCGGTGCTGATAATTTAAAAAATTTAAGTAAATGGAATTGTTTTGAAGAGTTGAATAAATTAATTGAGTTTGTAATTATTTCAAGAGATAATATTACTATTCCAAAAAAATTTAAAAAAATAGAGATTAATATTCCAATTAGCTCAACTAACATAAGAGAAGAGTTAAGCTATAATTTAATCCCAAAAAAAATTTTAACAGAAGTTAAAACATATTATAAGGAGCATTATGAATAAAAGAGTTGAAGATATAGTTGATTTATTAGATGATAAAAAAGCGGAAAAAGTAGAAGTTTTTGATTTAAGTGATAATGATTATTTTGTAGATTTTGTAGTTGTAGCAACTGCATTAAATGAGAGACATAATCTTGCACTACTTAGCCATTTAAAAGATGAATTAAAGCCAAAAGGTGAAGAGTTTCTAAATATTGATGAATCTAAGGAGTGGGTAGTTATAGATTTAGGAGATATGTTAGTTCACTTAATGCTTGAGAGTGTAAGAGATAGATTTAATATAGAAGAGTTTTTAGATTCTCTTAAAAAGAATAAAATTAACTCTTAAATAATTTAAAAAGGAGATAATTTGAACACCAAATTACTCTTTTTGTGCTATTATTATATACCTTGTTGAACTACAAGTATCATCTGTATCTTTAATAACTTTTAAACTAACAGCATCGTATAGATCTACTTTTCCTTTAAATGAATTTTCAAAATATCCTCTTATTTTGCTAATAGTGGGCAGATATCTATAATGTTTACCCTCGTAAGTAATTTTTAAAGATTCACCTTGACTATTTAAATTAACTATTTCACTACATTGATACATAAATCCATCTTTTTCAATAAGTTTAGGTGTTCTTAAAGAGATAATAGTTTTATCTTTAGAAGTAAGTAGATTGGGATAATTTCTAATATGATCAGATGTCACAAAGTCACCAAAAAAGTATCCACCTATTTTTAACTCATTAGCTAAATTTTTAATAGATAGTTCTAATTTATCGTGAGGAAGATATTGTAATGCGTTTAATCCAATATATATTAAATCCCATTTTTGATTTGTTTGTAGTTTTAATACATCTCCAACTTTTGCATTAATCCTTTTTTGTGCCACTTTTACCATAGCTTCAGAGACATCTATACCTAAAAGATCATTATGCTTTATACCTAAATTATTCTGCATATATAATTCAGTCAATGCTGTACCACAACCTACAGATAATAAAGAAGATGTAGTAAAATCAATATTATATTTATCTTTAAAAAAGTTAATATAATTAGCTGTAAAATCATCCAAACAAGGCTGACCAATAATTGCATCATATTGTATTGCATATGTAGAAAAAGAGTCTAAATCACTCAACTTTGAGGATGATAACCTAATATGTAATTCTGCTGCCCGTATTAATTCCCATTTAAAAAGCTTCCAAAATTTGGTATCGGTTACATAACCTTCTAAATCAGTATGATATTCTAAGTTAGTTAATATCTCTTGAAATTTATCTTTACTTAAAAATTTACTAATAAGATCTTCTAAATTTTTATTATCAAACTCGATACCTGTATCTTTTGCTTTTTGTAATCTTTTAATTAATTCTGTTGTATGTCTTAACCACGTAGCATAATCAGGTTTTAATATCTGCTCTCTTACTTTTATTTCAGGTTCAGGTAAAGCTAAGAACATACCTCCATCTGCCCTTTGTACCTTATTTTCATCTAAGTCAAAAATTCTTGCATGACTTGTAATATCATTTTTATTTTCATCTCTACCATAAATATGTAAACTTAAAATATTATTATTACTTGGATTTCCCAATTGATGAATTAATTCATTTGACACTTTTATAATATTAGAAGATTTAATATTCTCTCTTAGAACTGTTGTTATATGTTCATCTGAAACTTTAAATACTGCGTGTTCAAAATTTCCGTGTGCTTGAACTATTCCCCAGTTCGCATAACCGTGGTCATGTATACTTGAAAAGTCTTCTGGATACCAAGACATTAACATAATTTCAAAATTTCTACCTTTATGTAACATTCGTCTTCCATAACTATGAATTTGACTATGATTAAATTCTGCCCAAGGTTCTAAATCTTCTAATTTAACATTTGAGGATTCAACTAAATTAGCTAATTTATCAGAATCCATATAATTTTCAATCTCTAAGCCTCTTGCAATATTTTGTAATGACTTTGATAAATTTTCATAACCTATTCCTTCCATTTTAACTCCTTTTTTACTCTTTTATAATTCTAATTAAATCAATTTTTGCTAATATATTTTGTTTTAGAACTCTTTTTTTTATGTTTTCTTAATGGTTTTAATACACTTCTCATATTTATAGTAAAAACCACATTTTTAACAATAATTGCTGCTGTAAATCCTATACCAAAAGGTATAGTAGATAAAATAATAGCACTTGGTATTACAGATGTTCTAAACATTTTACTAAGATCCTTATCTAAGTTTTTAGAAGCATTAATTAAATCACATAAATGAACTAATGAACCATCCATTAATATTACATCTGCTACATCTGTTGCTATAACTGTTGCTCCTATTAAAGAGATTGATACATCAGCTTTTTTCATTGCTATCACATCATTTACACCATCACCTACAAAACAAACTTTTTTACCCTCTTTTTGTAAGCGTTCAACAATAGATGATTTGTCTTGAGGTAATACATCATAATAACAACCATCTAAGTCTAAAAGATTTGCTAATCTTCTTGTGGGTTGTTCGTGATCACCAGAGACTATATACATATGTTTAACTCCCTCTTTTCTTAAATCGTGAATTAATTTTTGTACTTCAGGTCTGACCGTAGCTTTTATCTCAATAGTTCCTACAATTTTTTTATCAATAGCAAGCATAATTAAGGAGTTTCCATCTTCGTGGGTTTTATACATAACTTGTTTAATTTTTTGACTTATGTTTATTGATTCTAAATTCATATATTTTACACTACCAACTTGTATCAATTTATCATCAATTTGAACGCTTATACCAAATCCTATTTTATAATTAGCATCAACAATATTAGGTAATTCTAAATTTAAAATTTTTGCTTCATTTAATATAGCTTTTGCAATAGGGTGTGTCATTTTACACTCAGCAGCTGCTGCATATTTTAAAATCTCATTTTTATCATATTTATCGTAAATAGTAATCTCTCCAACTTTTAATTTATTATTTGTTAGAGTTCCTGTTTTATCAAATAATATAGTATCTATCTCTTGTAGTTTTTCAAATATTCTACCATCTTTAACTAATACACCCTTTTGTGAAGCTATTTTAGTATGAGTATATGTAACAAGTGGTGCTAATACTCTTATTCCATTACCATAACTTGCACTCAAAATCACAAGTCCTATTGCTGGATTAAATATTACGCTACCAACTGTTGCAGCTGTAAGAAAAGGTATAGCGGAGTTATCTGCCCATAAATCACCTTTTAATTGTATTTTTGATTTAAAGTTAATAGAGTTATTAAGTAGATTATCTATATTTGAAATTGTTGTCTCTTTTCCTGTTTTTTCTGCTTGTATATATATTTTTCCACTCACTAATAGTGTTGAAGCAAAAACTCTATCACCTACTGTTTTCTCCGCAGGTTGAGACTCTCCTGTTAAAGTGTGTTGATCAACAATTGCAGTACCATCTACAACTACGCCATCTACAACTATAGTATCTCCAATATTTACAATTACAACATCACCTTGTCTAATATCTTCTAAATTAATTTCAATTTCAATATTATTTTTTAAACACCATACTTTGCTTGGAAAATTATCAAAACTATTTACTAATATACTCTCTGAACCTCTTCTAGTTTTTGCAATAATTAAATCCCCCACAGCATAAGATACACTTAATATACCAAGTGCAACATAGTGTCCTGTACCCAATGCTACTAAGCTCATAACAGAAGTTAGTACATTATTGCCAATTTTTTTATTTTTTAAAGACTTTTCCGTATTCTTAAAAAAAGAGAAACTAGAGTATGTATACATAGCTAAATACAAAGGTGCTATTTGAGGATAAAAATGTCGTACACCAGCTACTGCTAATTGAGATAAACTAATTTTTAAATTAAACTTTAATTTTTTTTCCTCCTCCTCTTTACTCAACTCCCTTTGTTCTAAATCATTTTTTTTAGATACTAATACTCTCTTTTTTTTAATATTATGCATATCTTTATAAATATTAGACTTTTTTACAAGCTTTTTTTTATCTTTTTCCTCTTTTAGTCTAAAACCAAAATATGTAACCGTAACTAAGCATACTTCAATTAACATATCTAACCTATATTCGTTATTGAAATTGTAGGTAAATTATTTACCATCCAATCATTAATAAAACCATTTGTTATATTATATACACTATTATAATTACTTTTAGCCAATAAATTACTAGCATAGTGTGATTTTATACCTGCTTTACAGATAATAATAATTTTTTTATTATAAGTATTATTAGTTATATTATCAATATCTTTTACAAAATTTAAATTTTCTATAACTTTACCGTTTATATTAAAATAAATCGGTACATTAATTGCCCCTTTAGGATGTAAATTTTCATACTCTTGTGGAGTTCTTACATCAAGAAAAATAGAATCTTCTAAAGATAGATTAAATCCATTTTTTGCAGATAAATCCCCTAAATAACTTATTTTTTCATTTGTAATTTCATTTATCTCATTAAATACTTTGTCAAATATCATAATTTTAATATTCCTAATATTGGTTTAGTTTTTTTAATATTTTTATTCCAAATTATTTCATAGAAACTATGATATAGTTTTTTTTAATTTTTATCAACTATAAAAAAATTTTAGATTCTCTTAATAATTAAAAAAAGGGATAAAATGATTAAAAATATCTATTCACTAAGTCCACTTCAAGAGGGAATTTTATTTCACTCTTTAACTCGTAAAGATGGAACTTATCCATACTTTGAAGAGTTAAGTTTTGACTTTATAGGTACACTTGATGTTGAAGCGTTTGAACAAGCTTGGAATGAGTTAATTTTAAGACACGATATATTCAAAACTGTATTTTCATATAAAAAAAGTGAAAAACCTAAACAGATTGTACTTAAAAAACGAAAAATAAAAATTTACTATAAAGAGATGGATAATTTAGAATTAATCCAAAAATACAAAACAGAAAATAAAAAAAAATATTTTAATTTAGCAAAAGATTTATTAATACGGTTAGCTATTTTTAAAATAGAAAAAAATTTATATAGAGTTGTTTTAAGTTCACACCATATTATCCTTGATGGTTGGTCTATGGGAATAATTGTAGATGAGCTTTTTACAATATATTTAGCACTTAAAAATAATAATTCTTACACTTTAGCCCCTGCAACGCAATACTCAAATTATATTAAATGGCTTAAAAATCAAAATAGAGATAGTGCCAAAGAGTTTTGGAAAAATTATTTAAATGGATTTAAGAGAGTTACTCATTTGCCAAAATTTAAAGATACTAAAGAGCATAAACACGCAGTATTAAATTTTAAAATAGATAATAATATAACTCAAAAATTAAATCAAATAGCCTATAAAAGTGAAGTTACATTAAATATAATTATTCAATCTATATTTGGAATAATGTTAGCAAAATATAATAGTACAAATGATGCAATCTTTGGAGCTACTATTTCTGGACGACCTTCTAATTTAGAGGGAGTTGAGAGAATTATAGGGCTTTTTATAAATGCGATTCCTATAAGAGTTAAATTTAATAAAGAAAACTTTACAGAATTAATTCAAAAAGTTATGAGTGATTCAATTAATGCAAAAGCCTATCACTACTACTCATTAGCAGATATTCAGAAGAGTTTAAATTTAAAAGATGAGTTAAAAGATAAATTAATAGAAGAGCTTATGGTTTTTGATAACTATCCTGAATCAAAATTAAATGAAGAGATTAAACTTGAAAATTTTGAGAACTTTAGTCAAACAAATTATAATTTTGATATAACTATATTTCCATCAGATGAATTAAAAATAATGTTTAAATATAATGAGTTACTATATGGAAAATATATAAATGATTTTAAAAATCATTTTTTAAAAATAGTAGAAATTATTACTAATAATCCAATAATAGAAGTTGATAAAATAGAATTTTTTAATAAAAATTTTTTAAATAGAGATTCTGTCTTTATATCTTCGACTTTTACTATTGATAACTTAAAAGAGAATATAGAAGATTTTAGTAAAAAATTTGATTTAAATGTTAATGTAAATATTGGAGGATATAATCAAATTTTTCAAGATTTATTGACAAATTTAAATAGTGATTTTAATTTTCTATTAGTTAGGTTTGAAGATTGGTTAAGATTTTATAACGGAGACAATCAAGAGAGTTATATTAAAGAAAATTATGAAAAATTAATAGATATATTAAAAAATATAGAGTTAAAGAATCCACTTTTTATCACTCTCTTTCCTGCTATTAATAATAAATTTCAAAATTATTA
>JADGEE010000007.1 GCA_016744535.1 Campylobacteraceae bacterium | reverse complement strand
ATATAAATATAATTAAGTATTTGTGAAAATTATTTAATTTTCTTTTTTCTTTAGTAATTGAACTATCTCAACTACTCTATCTAAAAAAATTTAAAAGAAGTGGAAAAATTTTTCTACATCCACCACTTAGTAAACCACTTCATATACTCATTTACAAAAGTTCGTTCAACTTCAATTCCTGTTAATATTGGATAAAATAGAGTAAATAATACTACTATAATAAACATATATCCAAAAATAATATATATATAATTTAATTTTTTTCTAATTAAATCATTAGCCATATAAACAATTGCTAACATTAAAAAAGGTGTAGCATAGTAGAAATGGTATATAAACATAACCCTGTCTATAAAAGCGTAAGGCATAAATAGTGATAAAAACCCTATTAGAATAATACCTGCTTTTATATTTCGTTTTTTTACAAATGCAAAAATAGTGTAAAAAATAGCAACAATTCCCATCCACCAAATAGCTGGATTACCCATTGCGTTAATTGAAGAAGTTAAAGAGTGATAAGTCTCTCTTAAATAACCCATAGGAATAGTTATTATAGGCCACATATACCAAAGTGATGTGTATGGATGTGTAGCAGTTAAACCGTGATGATAGTTATACATAAATTGTTGAAGTTTAACTATATCCATTAAACTATCACCTTTTAAAAATAGTGAAAAGAAACTTGCTGTATATATTGCTAACGGAATTAACAATAAAAATATAAAACTTAAAGTAAAAAATTTTAAAGTTGAGTATGGTAAGTTTTTTTCTCTTATATTTTTGTAGAGTAGATATAAAATTATTAAACCCATTCCTGCCATTCCAAAGAGTGCCGACCACTTCACAGATATTCCAAGTCCTAAGAATACTCCACTTAAAAATAGATATTTAGTAGGAGGTTTTTTAAATTTAACTCTATCTATAAACATATATAACATATAATAAGCTGTTAATATAAAGAAGACTCCAAATGTATCAATTAAGCCTATTCTTGATTGTGTTAAATGCATAAAATCAAACAGCATTAAAAATCCGGCAAAAAAGCCTAAAAATCTTGATTTAAATAGATTTTTTCCAAAGTAATACATAATAATAATTAAAAATATTCCAAATATAAAATTCATTGACCGCCAACCAAATGGAGTCATATCAAATATTGATATTCCTAATGCTATTAAACTTTTACCAAGCATTGGATGAACTTTATCGTAAGGGTCTATTGCTTTAGTGATTTCATAACCAGTTCGTGAATGATAAATTTCATCAAAATAGAAATTATTATAATATCCACCTTTTACTGGAACATTAACTTCATCAAAGAGTTTATTTATATCTTTTTTATCTCTTCTTGTTTTTATTTCAAAACTTTTAATAGGAGAATTTTTTTCTAAAAATCGTAATTCAAAGAGTGAAACAGGAGCTTTTTTAACTCTTAATTTTAAAAATCTAGTTTTTATATTATCTTTTAAAAATTGCCACTTAAATGAGTTTTGAAATTTATTTTTGTTTACTTTATCATAAGTAACCCATCTTCTATCTTTACTAAAGTATGATATTTCAAAACTACCTTTTTTATCAATCTCTTGAAAATATGCAATTTTACTAACTTCTCGTTCGCGTTTTAAATCTACCACAAACATCTCTCCAATATCTGTTGATGTCCAGAGTGTTTTAGGTACTTCAAAACTACCCAGTTTATAAGAGCCTAAAATCAACCAACTAATAACTAATAAACTAAGCAGACTTAAGTCAATAAATTTATCTCTTTTTAAATATTTAACCCAAATATAAATTAAAAATATAAAAAGTCCAAAAGCGATTAAGAGTGAGTAAATCTGTTTAGGAGAATCTTTAACACACATTACCCCGTGCTTTACAACTTTTTTATTTGAATAAGATTTACCCTTTGACATATTAAATAGACTTTGAGAACTTGACTCTTTTAACTTCTCTTCATCTGCCCAATAGAAATCAAAATTTAAGTTAGGATTTAAGCTATATGAGTAAATTAAAAATATCTCATTAGGAGTTGGAAGCCTTCCCTCTTCGTTAGTGCAATATTCAACAGCATTTGCATAATTTAACTTTTGAGTATTTGCTTTTATTACTTCAAACTCACCTTTAAATGAGTACAGCAGATAAAATGCAATTAATGGAATTAAAATAAAAGAGTATAGATATAATTTTAAACTTTGATGTGAAATATTTTTCAATTTTTATCCTCTTGGTTTTTAATGAAAGATTATATCTCTAAAGTATTAAATATTCAATAATTTTTTATTGATGATTATTTTAAAATATAGGAATAGAAGTTTCTATACTGTATAACTTAATTTCAAGAAATAAAATAGTACAATAATATTACTTTTAAAGGATAATAAATGGTAGATAAGTTATTAGTAAATAATTTAGATAAATTAATAAAATGTAACAGTGAAGAAGCAAAAGTTTTTGCTACTGAATTGGGTATTTCTATTAAGAATTTATTAACTAATCCAATAGAGTATTTATCTCAAATAGAAAAGTTTTTGCAAAAATTTGAATTATCTTTGCCGTCTATTATGACATCTGAATTTCAACCTATCGAATTAGTTAAATTTAAAAAAGCAAACAGTGAAAGTGTATCTAATGAATTAATTGAAAATTTAAAAACAATAGCTATTCTTTACAGAGAAAAAAAAGCTTTAGAAAATAAAAAACTAGATATTTTTCCAAATGATTATAATAATTTAGATGATATTGATTTAATTGATAAAATACATAAAGATTTAGATTTTAACAATTTTCTTATTAAATTTTCTAAATCAGATGGTAAACAAAGAAACTTTTTACTTAAAGAATTAATTAAAGATATGGAAAATCTTTATGGATTAAAAACTTTTTTTATTAATGAAGAAAAATCACCATTTAATTTTGATGGAGTTTATTTTAATAAACCTATTGCGACTATATATATAAATGCACATTATTCTTATTATACAAAAGCTATATTTACTCTATTACACGAAATATATCATTTCTTTAAAGATGATGGTAAAACTTTTACCTTTGATTTATTTGATAACAGTGAAGTAAATCAATATAATAAAGCCGAAGATATAAGAGCTAATAGGTTTGCCATAGATTTTTTACTATATAAAGCAGATGAAGAATTAAATAAGCTTAGAACTAATCCAACACAAAATTTATTAAAAGAAACTATGAAAAGATATTGTGTTAGTCGTGAAGCATTAGCTATAAAATTAGATATGAAAAAGTTAAATTCAATTAAAGTTGGAAGAACTACTAAAACTTTTTTTCCTTTTGCAAGTACGGAAATTAATGATTTATTAACTTGGCACTGTGATGAAGCCTCAATTTCGTATAGTAGAAAGATAGAATTAGAAGGAGCGATAAAGGAGTGATATTATTTGATACCTGTTCAGCTATGAATTGTTATAAATTTTCTAAAATATGGATTGATTCAATTGCAAAAAAATGTAATAATAAAACTATATTAAAAACAGATGATTTAATAAGAGAATTGAAAGGTTTAAGTAAAAAAAAATCGTATTTAAAAGATTTAATAAATAAACTTAATAAAGCACCTAATGTACAAGAAATAAATATAAATACATTAACGGTTATAGAAAAAATGTCATATCTAACATACTTATCAGCAATAAATAATCAAGATAGTGAATTGATATTAAAAGAGATACCTGAAACAGGAATTAGCTTAGAAGAGTTACAAACTAATGGAAAAAAGAGATTAAGTAGTGCAGATAAAAATATGTTAGCCTTCTCTTTTGTAAAAAACAATACAACTTTAGTAACAGATGATAATCGTATATTAAAAATAGTAGAAAAATATCATCAAAATCATAGTTTTATCTGTTCTCCTAAAGTTATTGAAAAAATTAGAAATAATACAAATTTTAATGTTTTATTAAATATTTGTGAAAAAAAGAGAATTATAATTTATAAACATAGGTATCGTAAAAATAAAAATAGTTTATGTTAATACTTTGATGTGAAATTTTTTTCAATTTTTATCCTTTCAACATAACTAATTTTAAGATAAATATTGTCTCTAAAATAAATAGAGAACCAACTAAAAATATTACAGTTTTTCTTAAAAAATATGCAATATTTGATAAGTGATTTAACCCGATTGCAATTAAAAGTCCAATTATTAAAAATGATGGAGAATAATACCTAAAATCAGTATTACAAACAGAAGGGAAATCATACGCAAATTTTGCTAATAGAAGCATATTTATAATAAAAGCAAAAGCTAAAATTTTTATCAATCTATTCTGTTTTAAAAAGTTTATAAAAAATAGAGTAAAACCAACTACAAATATAACTCCTAACGCCTGAATTACTTGAATTAATAGTTTTAAAAAATCCGAATTTTTAAAGAAACTGTGATAATTAAATTCGCCAAATAACATTGTACCGTATTGATATGTAAAAAATGAGCGTCTCACTAAATCGCTTTTATTCTCATAAGAGTAAGATTGTGCTAACTCAATTAATTTTGATAAATTAAAACTAAAAAAATAATTTATATCCATAACTCCTATCTCTTGACCTTTAAATATTCCACTATTTACAAATTTAAACTCACCTTCAACTGGTAAATAGACTCTAAGTAGAGTTAGTCCTAAAATAAAGACTCCAACTAAACCAAAAATATAGATTCTACTTTTTAAAAGCTCTGTTTTTTTATTATCCATATAAGTTATAGTTAAAAGTGCAAAAAATGTTAAAACTATAATTATAGAGGAGAGTTTAGTAAAAAATATCAGAGTTGTAAAAATAAGTGCTGTATAAAAATAGTTTTCAAAATAACCTTTAGATGATTTTATAATATAATAGAGTGCTAAGATAGCTAGTGTCATATTTAAAATATCGTTATTTATTCTAGCTGACATATATATAAGTGATGGTGTAAAGGCTAAAAATCCTAAAGTGATATTTATAATAAATTTACTCTCTGTAATTAATTTAAGAGTCTTATATGCAAAAATAAGTGAAATGATTGATAGAGTTAATGAGAATAGAGTTAAAAAATAGAAAATTTCTTTTTCACTATAATTTAAATACTCAAAAAAGGCATACATTAAACCAGCTAAGCTATGATATAGAGGTTGTTGAGGTGCTTGAATTAACTTATCAGGTGGTGCAATTTCAAAGTAGTGTGCAAAAAACCGAATATAATCTGTGTGTGATGGAAAATCGTGTTGAAATAAGCTATATTCATAACTAAAAAAATAAATTAATCTAAGTACAACTCCCATAAAAATAATTATATAAGTAATATTTAAATAATTTTTAAAAAAGCCCTCTTTTGATTTATCTAAAATAATTAAATAGAGTTTATATAGTAAAGCTATAAGAGGATAAATTATTAGTATAAATATTAAAATATAATCAAATATAGAGATATTTTGTTTTATTTTAAGAGAGTAATTGCCTGATTTATTTAAACTGACTATTTTTAAAATATTTTTTCCACTTTGTAAATTTATATTGTAAAAATCTCCATATTTCCACTCTCTATAATTATAGTTATATTTACTTTTATCTTTAAATTTTAATCGCTCTGAATTGACTCTAACTTCTCTAACTTTATCATCAGATGCGATATTTAATTTAACTTCTTGAGGAATATATGAATCAATTTGAACTTCAAAAATATGAATCTTATTTTTATCATTTGAACTACTTAAAAATGGTAAAACAATTTCATTTTTTTTATTATTAATTAACTCATTTACACTAGTAATATTTACAAATTTAATTTCTAAATATACAAAGCCAACTAATAAGAGAGTAAAAAAAATTATATACTCTTTAAATCTATAAAACATTTCATTACCTTTATATTATTTGATTAATTTTATCTATATTTTAATCCTAAAAAACTTTATCAATAAGCTTTAATAAAACTATTAAAATTCCAGCTCCACCAATAAACCATTTCATAAAACTAGACATTGTCTTTTCTATGTAAATTTTTAAATTTGCAATTTCAGTTTTAACTTCATATTTAAACTCTGCAATATCAGCTTTAATCTCTTGCTTTTGAAGTTCAAACTTTCCCTCTAAACCTAAAAATTTTCCCTCTAACGCTTTAACACTATCAGTAACTTCATTTAACTTTTCATCTAAATGATTAATATGATTATATTGAGATTTTAAAAGTAGAGTATTAATATCTTCTTGTTCAAGTCCTTCACCTCTTGAAAATTTTTCCTCTATCTCTTTAACTTTTGGAGTTATCATCTCTATTAACATATTATCAACATTTGTTTTATTCATAATGACCTCTCATACTTTTATATTATTTATAATATTACTCTTTTATTCCAAAATTTTTAATATGATTTTAATTTTTTTAATAGTATCTTATTCACTTAAAATTAAATAAGAGTAAATTAGTCTTATTTAAAAAGAAAGGAAAATTTAAATGAATGAATCACAAGTAAAAGAAGTATTATCGACTATTTTATATCCTGGATTTCAAAAAGATATAGTTACATTTGGTTTTGTAAAAAATATTAATATTAATGAAACTGCATTAGTTATAGATTTAGAGATTACATCATCAGCTAAAGAAGTTGAAGAGATGTTAAAAGGTGAAATGGGATTTAAATTAAAACAAGCTGGTGCAACAGAGCTTACAATTAATATTAAAAAACCAGATGAGCCAAGAGAGACAAGCTCAAAAGGTAAAAATTTAGCTCCTCAAGTTAAAAATTTTATAATGGTTAGTAGTGGAAAAGGTGGAGTTGGTAAATCAACAACAACAGTTAATTTAGCTGTGGCACTGGCTATGCAAGGTAAAAAAGTAGGTATTTTAGACGCTGATATTTATGGACCAAATGTACCTCGAATGATGGGAATAGTTGGTGCTAAACCAGAAGTTCAAGGACAAAGTGTTTTACCAATAGAGGCTTATGGAGTTCAAACTATCTCTATGGGTTCACTTATGGAAGAGGGACAATCTCTAATTTGGAGAGGTTCTATGATTATGAAAGTAATTGAGCAGCTACTTCAAGATATTTCGTGGGGAGAACTTGATGTATTAGTTATTGATATGCCACCAGGAACTGGTGATGCACAATTAACTCTAGCTCAAAGTATACCAGTTACAGCGGGGCTTACAGTTACAACTCCTCAACAAGTCTCACTAGATGATAGTAGAAGAAGTTTAGATATGTTTAAAAAACTTCATATTCCAATCGCTGGAATTGTTGAAAATATGAGTGGGTTTATCTGTCCAGAGACAAATAAAGAGTATGATATTTTCGGAAAAGGTACAAGTGAAGTTGTAGCAAACGAGTATGACACTAAAATACTTTCAGAAATTCCAATTGAACCAGCAATTAGAGAGGGTGGAGATGGTGGAAAACCTATTACTTATCATCAACCAGAATCCAAAACAGCTAAAGAGTATATGTTATTAGCTAGTAATTTATGGACATTTATCGAAAAAGTTAATGAAGAGGGAATAGCAACTAATGAAGCAATCCAACCTACAAGTGGAGCATCAGCTTGTTCAACAGCAGCTGCACCTCAACAACCTAGTCACGGTGGTGGCGGATGTGGTTCTCACGGTGGAGATGGTCAAGGTGGCTGTGGCTGTGGACATTAAAGAGTAAAATACTTTTTCATCTCTCTTTTCATTCCACTCCATAGACTTTATAAGATATTTTATACATATTTGATAATTTAAGTTCAAAATTTTAAAGCTTTTTAGTACATTTTTTTTCTACTCATAATAAATATTTGGAACACTAATTGCTTTAATACTTCCAATAAGTTAAGTTAATAAAAACTAACAGAAAGGAAGTTAAATGGGATTTAGAATAAATACAAACATTGCTGCGATGAATTCCCATGCAATTGGACTTGGAAATAATAGAAGTATTAACTCATCCCTTGAAAAGCTTAGTTCAGGTTTGAGAATTAATAAAGCTGCAGATGATGCCTCTGGAATGGCAATTGCAGATAGTTTGAGAAATCAAGCAAATTCTCTTGGACAAGCAATTAGAAATGCTAACGATGCAGTTGGTATTATTCAAACTGCTGATAAAGCAATGGATGAGCAAATTAAAATTCTTGATACTGTTAAAGTTAAATCTACACAAGCTGCTCAAGATGGGCAAACTGAACAGACAAGAAAGGCACTACAAGCTGATATTGTAAGACTTTTAGAAGAGTTAGATAACATCTCTTTTACTACAAGTTTTAACGGACAAAATCTATTAGCTGGTTCATTTAATAATAAAGAGTTTCAAATTGGGGCTTACTCAAATGAGACAATTAAAGCTAGTATTGGAGCTACTAATGCTGCTAAAATTGGAGCTACTAGGTTTGAAACAGGCTCAAATATTTCAGCTTCAAGTGAAGTAACTCTTAAATTTTCTGCTGTTGATGGAGTTCACGACATATCACTTGAGAGTGTTGTAATTTCTACAGGAATTAATACAGGAATTGGAGCATTAGCAGAAACTATTAATAAAAATACAAACTCTTTAGGTGGAATTAAGGCTAGTTGGAATGTTTTGGAGACAGCTGGAAGTTCTGTTGCTAGTGGAAGTGTTACTGGACTTAGTATTAATGGAGTTACTATTGGAGATATTGGAAATATTCAAGCTAATGATAGAGATGGAAGACTTGTAAATGCTATTAATAATGTAAAAGATTTAACAGGAACTGAAGCATATATCGATACTAGAGGTAATTTAAATTTAAGAAGTACAGATGGTAGAGGTATAGCTGTTAGTGGTACAGGTGTTGATACAGTATTAGGATTAGCTAGTACTTCAGTAGAAAACTACGGACGATTAACACTTACAAAATATGGAGCAAAAGATATTATTGTAAGCTCAACTGGTGGAGTAATTGGATTTGATGCTGGAAGTGTAGCTGAAACTGTAATTAATGCTGGAAGTGTTAGAGGTGGGTTTACTGCTGATGACGCAAGTGCAATGGGTGCATTTGAAAATACTAATACAGAATTATATGGTCAGCAATTAGGGGCAGGTGTTACTACAATGACAGGTGCTATGAGTGTTATGAATATTGCAGATAATGCTATTCGATTTTTAAACAGTGTTAGAAGTGATTTAGGTTCTGTACAAAACCAATTAGTCTCAACTATAAATAATATTACAACAACTCAAGTAAATGTAAAGAGTAGTGAATCTGGTATTAGAGATGTTGATTTTGCATCAGAATCTGCAAACTTTAACAAACATAATTTACTCGCACAATCTGGTAGTTTTGCGATGTCACAAGCTAATCAAGTTCAACAAAATGTAATGAAACTATTACAATAAATTTAATTTAAACTAAAAAGAAAGGATAAAAAATGGGAAAAGTTTATGAAGTAAAATCTCCAATTTTAGGATTTGAGGATATCAAGAGAATAGAGTTAGAAAAAGTTGATAATTTCTTTGTAACTATCAAAGATGCTGATAATGGGGATGTAGTATTTACTCTAGTAAATCCATTTGTTTTAAGAGAGTATGAGTTTAATATGTCTACTTCTATGAAAGTTTTACTAGATGTAGGAGAGAGTAGTAATATTAAAATTTATAATGTTGTTGTGCTTCAACAACCAATGGCTGAATCAAAAGTTAATTTTTTAGCTCCACTTATATTTAATGAAGATAATAATACAGTTGGGCAAATTGTTTTATCTGCATTAGAGTATCCACATTTTAATTTTGCAGAAGATATTAAAGATTTCGTAGCTTAATTTAAGTATTTAAAAATTCTAAATTCCATAGAAGAGAGTTATCTCTTCTTTCAAACTCCACTAACTACTTTAAATTAATTCTTAATTACAAAATACTCTTTGGCATTATTTTTTGAATTAAATTTTATCTCTTTAATTATCTCTTGACCTATTTTTACACTATAATTTTCATCAGTTGGATTTTTAGCATAAGTTATAAGTAGTTTAGCAGTTAATTTTTTTTCGTTTTCGGTTGCACTCTTTGATAATAGTGCAATAGGTCCTGTAATATCTTCTACATAAGCTAGTGAAAATTTTGGATTATCTATTTTAGAGATACCCTCATTATCATCTTTATTTCTACCTATTATTAATTTTGCACCATTAGGTAATCGTAATTGTCTTCCATACTTTAAAACATCAATATCTGATATAGTAAAAGTATCATCATATTTGACAAAATCTCTAATTTTTATAGCAAATCCTTCGTCAGTTAATAGACATCCACCTGATGGTGATTCATACTCATCTATTCCAAATTCATCTGCTAAGCTAATCTGTACAGATCTACTTCTACCTTCAATATTTAAAAGTTTTTCTCTATCAACCCAACCCTCTTTTTCAGGAATTGTAGGCTCAAGCAGTTTTGCAGATAGAGGTCGCAAAAGTATTCCACCTTCATTACTTAATCTACTTACATCTTTTAGTGAACGAGAATTTTGGCTCATAGGTCTCTGCCCTAAAACTTCACCACTAATTATAAATTGTGCATCATATGTTTTGAGTAAATTTTTTGCTATATTTATCATTTTGGCGTGACAGTCAATGCAGGGATTAAAATTTTTACCATAGCCATATTTTGGAGTAAAGAGTGTATTTTTAATAAAATCATCTTTGATATTAATAATTTCAAGTTTTGCACCAATTTGATTGAGCATTTTTTCTAATTGTTCTTTTTTGTCTTTAACAGAACCAAAACCTGTATCAAAATTTAGTGCAATTACTTCTATACCTTGTTCTTGTATAACTTTTATTGCTAAAAGACTATCAAGTCCACCACTAAAAAGAGCTAATGCTCTTAAGTGATTTTTATTTTCCATCATTAATTGCAGTATCTCTTTTAGCATTTTTAGTATCTACCCAAATATTAGGAACTGCACCACCTGGTGTTAAGAATATTTTTGCATCTTTATTAACGCTTAGTGCATCATTAAATTTTCCTTGAACTTCAATTTGTCTAAGTGTCAATAAATCGTTGGTTAATGATTTTGAAATTAGATTATTTGCTTTAGCTTGAGATGTTGCTTCAATCATAATAGCATTTGCTTTACCTTGAGATTCAATTTTAACAGCTTCAGCATTACCAATTGCAAGTGCTGCTTTTTTCTCTGCTTCTTGTTGAGCTCTTTTTACTTCATATTTCGCTCTCTCAGCCTCTTGTCTTGCGATTTGAACTCTCTCTATTTGGTCTTTAATCTTTTGAGGTAATACAATTTCTCTAAGTTGAACAGATTCAAGCTTTACAGGTTGATTTTCTAACTTTTCAATTTTTGTTCTAACTTCATTTTCAATTAAATCAGCAATTTCATTTCTTTTAGCCGGAAGCTCTTCAGCTGTAAATCTACCTACAACACTTCTAACTACATCTCTAACAACTGGATTAATAATTTTCTCTTCCCAACTAATCCCCCAAGTTGCAATAGTTTGAGGAGCTCCCATTGGTTTTAAGCTATATTGAACTGTTAGCTCAATCGAAACTGTTAAACCTCTAGTATCAAGTAGCGTAATTGCATTATTTGTTTTAATACCTTCTGTAAAACCAATTCCGCCTACATCTTCAAGTTTTTTATAATTAATTACCCTAACTTTAGTATCAACTAATAGCACTTGTTGAATCCCAGGGACATAAAAATGAACTCCTGGATTTAATGGAACACTCTCAAATTTACCGGCTGTTACTTTAATCCCAACCTCACCAGAGTTAATAACTTTAAATGGTTTTGTAATCACTAAAATAGCGATTAAAACTACGATTGCATAGACAATCCAAGCTTTATTACCTAAATTTTTCATAAATTCAGGTGGCTCAAATTGAGGCATATTTTGAGGACTGTTTCCCCCTCCACCTCCGTTTGAATTTCTCTTAAAATAATCATTAATATCTGCTGGCAATTCTTACTCCTCTATAAAAGTTAGCATATCTATATACTTCTCATTTCGACCATACACCACATCAAAGTAAGCACTTTGAAGTTTTTGTGTAATTTCACCTCGTTTTCCACTTCCAATTTCTCTTGCATCCACCTCTTTAATAGGAGTAACCTCTGCGGCTGTTCCTGTAAAGAATGCTTCATCTGCAATATAAACTTCATCTCTTGTAATGTTTCTTCTTTGAATCTCAATCCCCATATCATTAGCTAATTTTAAAACTGTATCTTGAGTAATTGATTCTAAGCTGTTATCATTTGGTGGAGTTATTAAAACTCCATCTCTAATAATAAAAAAACACTCTCCACTTCCCTCTGCTACAAATCCATTATCATCAAGCAGTAAAGCTTCTTCATATCCATCATTAATAGCTTCAAATTTTGCCATTTGAGAATTTAAATAATTTGCAGCAGCTTTTGCTTTACCCATTGTAGATTTAATTGAGTTTCTAGTAAATGAGCTAACTTTTACTTTAATCCCTTTCTCAAGTCCTTCATCACCTAAATAACTTCCCCATTCCCACGCAGCAATCGCTACATTTACTGGGGCTTTTATATGATGAACACCAATAACACCATAACCTAAATAGATTAACGGTCTTAAATAAGTATTAGCTTTAAAATTATTTGATTTTAATACTTCAATTTGAGCTTTTTCTAACTCTTTAACACTATAAGGCGATTTTATCATAGTGATTTTAGCCGAATTTAAAAGTCTCTGTGTGTGTTCTTTCAATCTAAAAATAGCTAAACCTCTATCAGTTTTATAAGCTCTAGTTCCCTCAAATACACCATTTCCATAATGGAGTGTATGAGTTAAAATATGAACTTTAGCATCGTTCCAATTAACTAGCTCTCCATCCATCCATATATACTTTGCTTTTTCCATTAAGTTTCCTACTAAAAATAGTTTTTATTAAATCAAAATAATATCAGAAAAAGATTATTTTTACAATTTTAACTTTTACTTTTGAATTTCAATTATAAATTTAGAGCCATTTTTAATATTTTTAACACTTATTTTTCCATTCATACTCTCAATAATATTTTTACTCATATAAAGCCCTATTCCTGTCCCTTTCTTTTTTGTAGTAAAGTTAGCTTGAAAAATTTTATTTACGATATTTTTAGGAACTCCTCCTGCATTATCTTCAATTTCTAATATATCGATATTAATATTTTTTTTAAGATAAAAAACTATTTTTTTATCTTCTATTTTTTGTTCTTTAAAAGCATCTTTTGAATTATTGATAATATTTAATATAATATGTTTAAATTCAGTCTCTACTCCAAATATATTTAAATTTTTATCGCCTATAATTTTTATATTAATATTTTCTTTTATAAATTCATCTTTAACTAAATTTATTGTATTTTGAATTATATTAAATAAATTAAAATTTGTTCTATATTTATTTGGTCTAAAAAAACCTCTAAACTTATCTAATGTATCCACCATATGTTTTATTTGGGATGAAATTTCACTATTAAGCTCTCCTACTCCTTTTAATTTAATATCTTTTAATTCTAACTCAAGTGTAAAATTTAATAAATTGGTTGTTATAATATTTAGTGGCTGTTTCCATTGGTGTGCTATGGCATCTATCATCTCTCCCATTTGAGCTAATTTTAGTTGTTGTATTAATATTTGCTCTTTTTTTAAATTTTCCTCTTTTAATTTTTTAATTTCTGTAATGTCTTCTAAAAATAGAACTATATATTTAATCTCTTCGCTCTCTTCTATGGATGAACCGTGAACATCAAACCATAAAAAATTATCTTTGGTAATAGCTTTTTTTAATTCTATATTAAATGTTAAACTCTTTTTATCTATTAATTTATCAAAAGATTTTTTTAATATCTCTATATTTGTGTTATCTATAAATTCAAAGAGACTTTTTTTAAAAATATCTTCTTTATTTGAATTTATTAATTTTAAATATTTCTCATTTGCATCTAAAATATTTCCATCTAAATCCAAGAGTGTAATGCCTAAGTTACTCTTTTGAAATATAAATTGAAAATGACACGAAGTTGTAAAATTTTTAATACTCATAATGTTTCCTAATTTTATTAAGGAATTTTCCCTATTTCAGCATCTATCATAAAAAGACCTTATTTTTAGTTTAAAAAAAATTTTATCTTTTTTAAACTTAATCTATAATTAATAATGATATTGATTATCAATAGATATTATTAACTAAGTAAAAGATAGTAAAATAGTATTAGGAAAAATATAATTTAAAATTTTTACTTTTGAATTTCAATTATAAATTTAGAACCACTTTCAAAGTTTTGAGCATAAATTTTGCCTCTCATATTTTTTTCAATCATTATTTTTGCCATATATAACCCAATTCCTGTTCCCATTGCTTCAAATTTAGTAGTAAAGTATGGATCAAAAATTTTATCTATTATCTCATCTTTAATTCCACCACCATTATCTATTATCTCTATAACTGCTTTAGATTCTAAGTAATTTAATTTAATTTGAATTAATCCATTATCTACTATTTTATCTTTTTTAATTTGAGATTCAATTGCATCTTTTGCATTTGAGATAATATTTAAAATTATATGCTCAAACTCATTTGCATAACCCAAAACTAAAAAACTATTTTTTTCATTAAATTCAAAATAAATATTAATAGAATTATTTTCTAATTGAGCTTTTATTAAATGTTCTACATTTAAAATGGCTTTTTTAATATCAAACTCTTTTTTCCCTTTTGAGGGTCTAAAAAAGTTTCTAAAGTCATCAATTGTATTTGACATATATTTAATTTGCTTCATTACACTTTCATTTAAATCATCTACATCCTCTTCTGTAATTTTTTCTTCTAAGTCAATCTTTATATTAAGACCTTGAATAGCTAAACCTATGACATTTAATGGTTGACGCCATTGATGTGCAATACTGCTCATTATCTCTGCAAGAGATGACATTTTAGATTGTTGAATTAATAATTGCTCTTGTTTTCTTCTCTTTTCTATCTCATTTTTAACTCTATTTTCTAAGCTCTCTTTATACTCTTCAATTTCTGTAATATCAGTAAAACTTACAACACTTCTAGATTTTTCATCAAATTCCATTAAATTTGCATTTACTTTGAAAATATAATTTTGATTATCTTTTTTCATTAAAACTTTATGAGTTTTATCTCTATTGTTTAGTATGTATTTCAGCCAATTTTGACTATTCACATATTTTGTAACATAATCTTTTTCAGCTTCAAAAAAGTCACAAATGCAACTATGCTTTTTTTTAAATTCCTCTATATTTTTATAGTTAAAAAATTCAAAAAATATACTATTTGCTCTATCTAACTCTTCACCTTCGATTGTAGTTATAATTATATTTTCATTACTATCTAAAATAGTTTTTAAATATTTTTCTTTAAATATTAACTTTTTTTTAGCTTCTTTCTCTTTTTCCATACTGATGTTATGTAATTTTTTTAATTTACTAATAAAGTAGTTAAATGAGTAATTTAAAATAATGAATATTACTATTAATAGAATCCAAGCAGAGGTGATTATATAAAAAACAGCACTATTATAGAATTTTTTATGTTCTGTAATATCTTGAAAAAAGAGTAATTTCGCCTTTATTTCGCCTTTAAAACCAGTTAAATTTTTTATATGTACAATATAATAATTACCATTAATTTTACATCTATAATTATCTATCAAGAGAGAATTACAATGTTTTTTTACATAATTAAGTAAAAGTAAAATCTGTTTAGTTGAAGTGCTTTGAAGTTGATAATCTCCAATAGAGAAGTTAAAATCTCTTTTAAATAGTTTTAAATCTTTTTTATTTACAAATAATACTCCCTCTCCTTCTATAGTTTTATTTAATTTTTCAATAAAATAATTTGGGTTGATACCAAAGTCCAATGCTCCTAAATATTCATTTTTATCAAAAATTGGGACTATGATTCGATAAACTGTGCTATATTTTCCAGTCTCATAACCAATTAAAACTCTCCTCTCTTTATGAATTTCTTTAATCATTTTTCTTATATTTGATAACTTATCTCCAAAGGTTTTAGGTTTATGCATTCTTAAAAATGCTTTTCCATCAGGTGAGTGAAAAAGCATAATTTTTAAATATGGATTTTTTTTAGTCATTCTCTTCCACAGAGGGTTTACTAACTTATGGAGGCTTTTTCTATCTCTTATTTTTAAATACTCTTTTACTTTAGGAATCTCTAATATTTCATTAGCTTTGAACATATATGTATCAATAATATGTTCTTTTACAATATGTTCAACAATACCATCTAAGCCTTTATTAAATGCACTTTCTACTTCTTTTGTAAATTTAGTTTCATTATAAAGTAAAAAAGAGAATATAATACTAAGTAGTATAAACATTAATAAAAAAATAGTTAATAATACTTTTCTTTTTAATAATTTTGAGTAGAGCCTCTCTTCATTCATCTCTTAGACCTTTATTTGATATAATATTTTATTATATCAAATTATAACTAATATTTTACTATTTAATTTTTTTAAATATTTTGTTAATATCTTTTAAATTAGTATCAACTCCACCAAATATATTAAATTTTTCAAGTTTCATCCCACAAAACTCTATAATTTCCTTTTTAAACATATTTTTTAATCTTCTATTTGCTCCAGTTAGCATATATAAAAAATATGGTGTTCCAGTTGTTGTAAAAACTTTGACATTTTTATTAGTTAAAAGTCCTTTTGGTTTTCCATCTATAAATTTTGCAGCAAATCCCATAGATAAATTCCAATCAAAAAAATTTTTTAAAATAGCTGGCATACTTCCCCACCAATATGGAAATATAAATACAATTTCATCTGCTTTTGAAATTTTTCCTTGATAATATTTCATCTCTTTTGTAGCTTCCCTCGCATAAGGATTATCTATATATGTAAAAAATGGTTGTTGATTCTCATCTCTATATAAATCTAATATCTCTACACTATTATTATGCTCTAATGACAACTCTTTATATTTATTTGCTATTGCAAAAGATAAACTCTCTTTTTTTGGATTTGCTACAATTATAAGTATATTTTTCATTTTTATTCCTTTTTTTAAATTAATTATTTTGTACTATTTAGTACAAAATTAAACAAAAAAAACTAACTCAATAAATCTTCAACATAAAGTATTAAATCATCTATAATTTTAATATCACTTCCAGCTTGTAACATTATCATAATTCCACTATAAAGAGTTAAAAATCTTATAGACAATTTTTCTGAATTAATTTTATTTGAAATCTCATTTTTCTGTTGGGCTTCATCTATAAATTTTGTAATAAATTTAGTAAAAGCATTAAGCTCTATATGAATCTGTCTACTAAGTTCATTATATTTTAAATAACACTCTTTTCCAGAATTCATTAACAAACAACCTTTTATTTTCCCGCTATTTTTTAACTGTTCAACACTCTCTTTAATTAAAAAAATTAAAGCTTTTTTCGTACCTATTTCACTTTTTAATTCAGTTAATAAATTAAAAGTCTCTTCTCTGTATAGATGTAGTGATAAAGAAAAAATTTCCTCTTTTGATTTAAATGTTCTATAAAAACTACTCTTTTTTATTCCCATTGCAACTAATAAATCATCAAGACTACTCTCATAACCATTTTCCCAAAAGTGATTCATTGCTAATTTAATAACTTCATCTCTATCAAATGTTTTAGGTCTTCCGATACTGTTTTTTATAGATTTTTTTGCCATAAATTAATTATAGCACTACTTAGTACAAAAGCAAAGTAAAAAAATTTATATTTTCCATTTATTTATATGAGATGTTTTATTTAAAGCAATTTTTAACTCTTTTAAAAATTTTTCTCTTGAAATTTCAACTGCCCCAAGTGATTTTAAATGCTCTGTTGGAACTTGACAATCTATAAAATCAAACTCCCACTTTTTTAACTTTTCGACTAATTCAACAAATGCAACTTTAGAAGCGTCACTCACTTTTGCAAACATAGATTCTCCAAAAAAAGTTTTCCCTAAAGAGACTCCATAAAGTCCTCCAACTAACTCTCCATTTAAATAAGATTCTACTGAATGGGCATAACCTAACTCATATAGTTCACTATAAGCTTCTATTATTTCTTCTTGTATCCAAGTTCCATCTTGTGTTTTTCTAGGTATTTTTGCACACTCTTTTATAACTTTTTTAAAATTTGTATCAAATTTAATTTCAAATTTATTATTTTTAATAGTTTTTTTTAAGCTTTTATTGATTCTTAAATCATTTAAATATAGAACTAGTCTAGGTTCAGGTGACCACCATAAAATTGGCTCATTTTCATTATACCAAGGAAAAATTCCTTGTGAGTAAGCTGATATTAATGTATTTGGATTTAAATCTCCACCCAAAGCAAGAGGTAAATCTTTAGGAGCATTTTCTACTGATGGAAAAACAACTTTATTCATATTTTAACTTTAAATATTAGGCTTTGGTTTAGAAAAGTAGTAGCCTTGTGAAAAATCGACCCCTAAATCTCTAACAACTTCAAAAGTTTCTCTATTATGGACATATTCGGCTATTGTCTGAATATTAAACTCTTTTGCCATATATACAATTGCCTTAGTTATAATCAAACTTTTTTTATTAAGAGCAATATTTTTAATAAAAAGCTCATCTATTTTTATAAAATTTACATTTAAATCTAGTATTCTTGAAAAGTTTGCTTTCTCTGCACCAAAATCATCTAATGAGATTAAAATTCCCATCTCTTTTAATTTATTTATCTGTTTTATAGTTTCAGGCGAACTAAAAACGCTTATATCTTCAAGTATTTCAAGAATTACATTTGAGGGTTTTATATTATATATTTTAAAAAATTCTTTAAATATTTCAAGTAGATAATTCTCTTTTAAGTCAATTTCAGTAATATTTATTGAAAATGATATATCTCTATTATCAAAATATTTAAAACTTTTCTCTATTATTACTTTTGTAATATCTGGAATTAACCCAACAACTTTGGCTGGAGTTAAAAAGAAGTATGGCTCAATTATTTTATCATCTTCAACGATTCTAGCTAACACTTCATATTTTTCAATTTTCAGAGTTTTATTATTGACAATTGGTTGATAAAATGGCGTAATTAAGTCATATTCAAGTGAAGAGTTTACTTTACGCATCCAATATAAATTTGTTTTTAATTCTCTCTCTAACTCCTCATCTCCACTAAATACAATTATTCTATTTTTCCCTATTAATCTAGCTTTTTCTAAACCAACTTCAGCTTTAGAGATTAATTTTTTTCCATCTGTTTGAACTATTGATGCAGTAAAAGAGAGTTTAAAAGTTAAATTTTCTATTTTAAATTCTCTCTTAAAAAATTCAACTCTTAGAGTATCTATAAATTTTTCAACTTTATCTAAATTTGAATTTGAAAATAGATATATAAATTCATCTGAATTAAATCTATAAATAGTTGAATTTGAAATTAATTTATCTCTTAAAAATAGAGCTATATATTTTAAGAGTTTATCTCCTATTGAGTAACCATAAGTTAAATTTATTTTTGAAAAATTATCTATATTTATTAAAGCCATAACATAGAGTTCATTTTTTTTTAAATCTTCACTTAATTTACGCTTTGAATATAAAGTTGTAAGAGAATCTTTTATTAACTCTTTTTGTAACTCTTCTGATTTCTCTTGAAGTTCAAAAGTTTTATCTTTGACCATCTCTTCAAGCTTTAATTTGTAATTTTTATTATCTATGTTATCTCTTAAATTCATACAAACTTTTTGAATCGCTAATAAAAATTGTTTTGTCTCGATTGGTTTTAAAATATATCCATCTACTGTATATTTAATAGCTTCTAAAAAATAGTCTATCTCTTGATATGCTGAAGTTATTAAAATTTTTTGAGAATAATCTATTTTTCTAATCTCTTCAATCATTTTAAAGCCATTCATTTTAGGCATCATAATGTCAGTTATAATTAAATCAAATTTCGATTCTTTAAAATAATTTAATCCTTCTAATCCATTTGAGGCAGAAGTTACTTCTTTAAAAAATTTTTCTAGGAGCATATGAGTTTGTACTCTTACATTGTCTTCATCTTCAACATATAAGACTCTAAACTCTTCTCCTAAATGTTTTAATTTTTTCATATCAAGCAAATTTCATCCTTTGGGAATTTCTACTATAAAGCAGACACCTTTTCCATTTTTGCTATCTATATTTCTAACACTAATTTCACCAGATAAATTTTTTTCAATTATACTTCTTGTCATATAAAGTCCAATCCCAGTCCCTTTACCTTGCTCTTTTGTTGTAAAGTAAGGCTCAAATATCCTATCTATTATATTTTCATCAATTCCACCAGCATTATCTATTATAGCTATCTCAAAAGTATCTCTTTTATCTTTAAAATTCAGTGTCACTATTTTATTTTTTTTAATATCCATATCATCAAATGCGTCTCTTGAATTTATAATTAAATTTATTAATATATGTATTATCTCTTTTTTATAACTATTAAGAGTTATATCTTCTTTGAAATTTAAAATTAATTCAATTCCTCTGCTTCTAAATTGAGCTCCTATTAAATCTTCAATTCCTTTCATTAAAGATGTGATAGTAAATTCTAGACTCTCTTTTTCCACTTTAAAAAAGTTCATAAAGTCATTTATTATATTTGACATATTTTGAATTTGATTATGAATAAATTTAATATTACTCTCAATGCTTTCTTCAGTCAATTCTCCAAAGGAGTTTTCTATCTCAATATTCATAGCAGAAGCACTTATAGCATTTAAAGGTTGTCGCCACTGATGTGCTATCATTGATAGCATTTCACCCATTTGAGCATACCTAGATTGTTGAAACATTAAACTCTCTTTTTCTTGATTTTTTTCAATTTCATTTTCAACTCTATTTTCAAGAATCTTTTTTTGTTTTTCTATCAAGTTTTTTTGAAATTTTATGAGTTTTTTTGACTTAATATCTTTAGATAACATTTCAATAGCATTTAAAAGCTTATCCCAATGTATAGGTTTTTTAATAAATTTACATACTTCTAAATCAATTGCTTGATGTAAAATTTCTATACTCTCAAATGCACTTATAATAATAATTGAAGTATTTTTATTAATTTGTTTAACTTTTGCTATTAACTCAAATCCACTCATTTCAGGCATAATAATATCAGTTATTATAATATCAGGTAAATTTTTTTTATAACTTTCAATTCCCTCTTTAGCATTTGATGCTTCATATACATTAAAATTGTATTTTTTTAATAAATCTAAATAAAATTTTCTTGCATCTTCACTATTTTCAACAATTAATATTTTTATATTTTGCAAATCTTTTTCCAAAATCAGACCCTCTCTGGCTCTTTTTTAACTGTTTTTTTATTCTGTATTATAAAATTTAATTTAGAGTTTTTTAGAGTCACTTTTACTTCTCCTCCATTTTGAAGTCCACCAAACAAAATCTCATCTGTCAATTTAGCTTTTAACTCCTCTTGAATTACTCTAGCCAGTGGTCTAGCCCCTAAGTCTTTATCGTATCCTAAATTAGCTAAATACTCTTTTGCCCTTTTATTTAAATTTATTTTTATACCTTTATCACTTAAATTATTTTCAAGTTCAGCTATAAATTTATCCACAATATGAACAACTTGAACACTCTCTAAAGATTTAAAGTTAATTATTTTATCCAATCTATTTCTAAATTCAGGTGAAAAGTGATTTTTAACTGCACTCTCTTGTTTTCTATTTTCATCTTTTTGAAATCCCATTACTGGGGCTTCACTAGCTCCTATATTTGAAGTCATAATAATAATCACATTTTTAAAATTAATTTTAGCTCCACTATTATCTGTCATTGAGGCACTATCCATTATTTGAAGTAGTATATTTAAAACATCCACATTAGCTTTTTCAACTTCGTCTAAAAGTAAAATAGAGTAAGGGTGTTTTTTGATTATTTCACTAAGTTGTCCACCACCTTCAAAGCCAACATAACCAGCAGGTGCTCCAATTAATTTTGAAACACTATGTTTCTCCATATATTCACTCATATCAAATCTAGCAAAATATATTCCTAACTCATCTGCTAACTCTTTGGCAACTTCAGTCTTACCAACTCCAGTGGGACCAGTAAATAAAAATGAGCCAACAGGTTTATCTGCTTCTCTAAGTCCAGCACGAGAGAGTTTAATTGAATTTACTAAATTTGTTATAGCTTCATCTTGTCCAAATATTTTTGATTTTAAATTATTTTCTAAATTAAATAAAATATCTTTATCATCTTGAGAGACTCTTTTTGATGGAATATTTGCAATTTTTGCTACCATATTTTCAATATCGCTAACAGTGGCTATTTTGCGTTTTCTTTTTAGTATATGAAAACTAGCACCTACTTCATCGATAATATCAATTGCTTTATCAGGTAAAAATCTATCATTTATATATTTATTACTCAACTCAATTGCTGAATATAAAGCATTATCTTGATATTTTATGCCGTGGTGTGTTTCGTATCTACTCTTTAAACCTTTTAAAATTTTAAAACTATCTTCAAGTGACGGTTCATCTACATCTATTTTAGAAAATCTTCTAGTTAATGCTTTATCTTTTTCAAAAAAGTTTTTAAACTCTAAATAGGTAGTAGCACCGATACATTTTATTTTTCCACTTGCAAGGGCTGGTTTAAGTAAGTTTGATGCGTCCATACTTCCACCATTTGTAGCTCCAGCTCCGACAATTGTATGAATCTCATCAATAAATAAAATTACATTTCCTATTTCATCAATTTCATCTAAAACACCTTTTATTCTCTTTTCAAAATCGCCTCTATATTTTGTTCCTGCTAAAAGTGCACCCATATCAAGTGAGAATAAAATTGAATTTTTTAAAATAGTTGGAATATCATTATCAGCTAATTTTATAGCTAATCCCTCTGCAATTGCCGTCTTACCAACTCCTGCTTCACCAATTAATATTGGATTGTTTTTTTTTCTTCTACAAAGTGTTTGAACGACTCTATTGATTTCACTAACTCTTCCAATTACTGGGTCAATTTTACTATCTTTTGCTAATTCTGATAAGTTAATAGTGTATTTTTCTAAATAACTCTCTTTCTCTTTTTTATTACTCTTATCACTATTTTTTTCATCAATATTCTCTAAACTTGTAATTGCCTCTAATATATCAACTCTTTTTAAACCGAATCGTTTAAGAATATTAGAGGTAAATGATCTATTTTCACTAAAGATAGCAACTAATAAATCACCTACATTAGCTTTTTTCTTATCAGCACTCTGGACTTGTTTTACCATAGCACTCATTACTCTTGTAAGAGTTGGCGTCTCATAGGGTTCATATTTCTCTTCAGAGGGTATTATTCGAATATTTTGATTTAAATAATTAAAAATTTTAAGTTTTATAATATCTATATCTACATTAGAACTCTTTAAAATATCTTTTATATCCCTATTTGATAAAAGTGCTAAAAATAGATGCTCTGTTGTTAAATATTCGTGTCTTTTATCTTTTGCAAATTTTAAGGCATTTTTTAAAATTACACTTAATTCTCTACTTACCATTACTCCTCCTCCATAATAGCTCTCAATGGAAAGCCATTTTTTCTTGCTAATTTTTTAACTTGTATAATTTTTGCTTCTGCAATATCATAGGGATAAACTCCACATAATGCTTTTCCAACTTTGTGAATAGTAATCATAATATCAACTGCCTCTTCATATTGTTTATGGAAAATTTTCATTAAAATCTCAACTACAAAATCCATAATAGTGTAGTCATCATTTAATAAAATAACTTTATACATTTTTGGAGTATCAATATCAAGTTTTGTTTCATATTCTTCTCTTAAGTCTATATCTCTACTCAATGATTACTCCTTATTATAAATATTTTTTTACTATTTTATCTAAAATAATTGTATAATGCAGTTATGAAAAAAGTAAAGTGAGATAAATTTTATGAGGTTGAGTGATTTTGAAATTAAATCTATAAAGGAAGTTGCAAAAAAAAATTTTGGCGAAAGTGTAAAAATCACTCTTTTTGGAAGTCGTGTAGATGATACAAAAAGAGGTGGAGATATTGACTTGTATAATAGAAACATTAAAAAAAGAGAACCTTTATAAGCAAAAAATAAAATTTTTAGTAGATTTAGAATTTAAAATTGGAGAACAAAAGATTGATGTAATTATATCTAAAGATAAAGGCAGGTTAATAGAGCAAGAAGCTGTAAAAAATGGAATAGAATTATGAAGCAAATTGAAAATAGATTAAAAGAGTTATTATATGAGTGTAATCAACATAAAAAAAGAGTGACTTTTGTTAGAAAAAAATTAAAACCTATTATACCTTTAAATCAAAATAAATATTCTAATTTAAGTGAAGAGTATATTAGCTTTATAGACCAACTTATCTTTAGATTTTCAAAATTACAAGACACAATGAGAGAAAAACTTTTATAGTATTATTATTAAATTTAGGTGAAAATTTTAAAAACAAGCCATTTATTGATATTTTAAATAGATTAGAGAGATTAGAATTTTTATCTAAAGATAAATGGATGGAACTTAGAAAAAATAGAAACGAGATAGCACACGAGTACTCGTTTAATATAGATGAAATCGTTGATAGTATTAATTTAATTTATGAAGTTAGTTATACTTTATTAAATATCTATCAAAAATTTTTTAATTATTGTGAAAATAGATTTGATTTCATAAAGCAATGATATAATTTCTAATACAGAAGATTTAAGAACAGAGGGAATATAAATATGAAGAAACAAAATAATGAAGAGATTGACATATTATTTGTATCAAACTATTCTGATTCATTAAATAGTGTATTAAATGAAGTAGCTGAAAATTTAGATAAAGATATAAAATATAAAATATTGAGTTATAGAAAAACTAATATTAAAAACTCTATCTCTTATGAAGAATTTATCGAAAATAATTTTGATTATATAAATAATTACTCCGTGAATGAATTACAAAATAGATATAAAAATGTAAATTTTATGAGAGCTGTTATAGCAGAGAGAAATATTTCAAATTACTACTTTGGAATTGAAAAAACTTTGGGTAATAAAAATTTTTCTTATAAAGAGATAGAATTTTTAATCAAAAGTTATACTCTATTTTTAGAACAATATTTTTTAAATTCAAAAATAATATTTGGTGGTTATGCAGATAATTTTATCTCTACTCTAACTTATTTGCTTTCTGAACACTTTAATAAAGAGTGTTTATCTTTTCATCCACACTGGATAGTTGATAATAAAACTTGTTATATAAATGAGGGTATAAGATGTACACCTGTTAAAAATTATATTACGAAAAAAGATTCTAATGTAGAAGAGAAAAAAAAAGAACATATAAAAAATTATGATAATAAAACTCATTTTAAAGAGTATACAAAAAAGAGAAAAGATGTGAAAAAAGGTCTATTTGGAATAATTTCTCCTAATATTTTTGATGGAGAGAAATTAAAATTTATGTTGTTTGGATATGAGAGTAGAAATAAAAAGATAAAAAAATTTATGAACATAGATAAGCCTTCAATATATAATAAAATTTTAGCAAACCTTACGAGAGCTTATAATAAACTAATTTTAACTTGTGCTAAAGGCTTTATTGAAGCTAATAATATAGAGGAAAATTTAAAAATAATATATTTTCCTCTTCAAATTCAACCAGAAGCATCAACCTCGTCAAGAGCTCCATATTTTATGAATCAATTAGAAGTAATTTTTAATATCTCTAAATCACTTCCTTTAGGATATACTTTAATTGTAAAAGAGCATCCAATGGGATATGGAATGAGAGGTTTATCATTTTATAAAAAGATAAATTCATTAAATAATGTTATTTTATTAACTAGTAGTTTTAGTGGAAAAGATTTAATTAAAAAGTCAGAGTTAATTATTGGGTTTGGAGGAACAACTCTTTTTGAAGCTGTAGCTTTTGGTAAAAAATATTTTTTATTAACAAAAGATTATATATATACAGATTCTAAATTAATAAGGTCATTAGAGAATATTTTAACTATGTTTAATGAAATAAAATATTTTTTAGATTTTGAAATCCTTGATATTGAAAAGAATCAAGAACAAGATAAAATGGTGAAATTTTTTTACCAAAGAGGTTTTCCTTTATATGATGAGTTTGAAAAAAGTATTGCCATTGGATTAGAAAAAATATTGGATATTGAATTGAGTAGTTATGAAAAGTAAAATTTTAGCAATAATCCCTGCAAGAGGTGGCTCAAAAGGTGTTAAGAGAAAAAATATTAAAAATTTAAATGGTAAACCATTAATAGCTTACACAATTGAATCTTCAATTAATTCATCTTTTATTGATACAACTATTGTTTCTAGTGAAGATAAGGAAATTCTTCAAGTTTCAAAAAGTTTTGGAGCTGAAATTATAAATAGACCAGAAGAGTTAGCAAGTGATACAGCATCAACTATGCCTGTTATTATTCACACTATAAATGAATTATTATCTCAAAAAAGAGAATTTGATATAGTTATAATTTTACAGCCAACTTCACCACTTAGAGATAGTATAGATATTGATGGTGCAATTAAATCATTTATTAATAAAGATGTAGATGCTTTAATTTCAGTAGTAGAGCCTGATATTGAAGTGTTAAAATCTTATATAGTAAATAAAGATGGATATTTACAAGGTGCATTTGATGATAAATATCCTTTTACTAGAAGACAAGATTTACCCAAGGCTTATTTAGCAAATGGAGCAATTTATATGATAAAAACTAGCTTATTTTTAAAAAATAAATCATTAATGCTAAAAAAGACTCTCCCTTTTGTAATGCCAAAAAATAAAAGTGTAAATATAGACACAATTGAAGATTTTAATAGAGCTAAAGATATTTTAAATAAAAAACAAAAAGGAGTTTAGAGTTGTTTACAGCAGATATAGATTGTTTAACAAATGGTTCTCCATACTCAAAAGAGGCAAAAAAGTTTGTTGATTTTTTTTCAAATTTAAGTGAAGAAGAGGATAGCTTTTTTATAAGAACTTATATAACTTATGATTTATTTCATAAAATAGAAAAATTACAAACGAAAGAGTTCTCTGTTTCAGAAATAAGTAAAATTTTACTATCTGAAATTGAAGTAGCAAAAATATTAGCTAATAACTTAGAGATATATAAAGATAAAATAGATTTTAAATCTCTATCAAAAGAGAAGAGTGCTTTTGATGAAATAACAAAAGAGCACTATGGAAAACTTTTTGAAAATTTTAGTGAATACCATTACTATGAAGAGGCTTTTGAGTTATTAAAAACAAGATTTAATAGAAATAGTATTGTTATAGATAATATTGAAAATAAAGTAGCTTTAGATGACGGTTGTGGTGGAGGAAGATATACTCTTGCTTTAAAAAAGATGGGTTTTAAAAAGGTTTATGGAATCGATTGGAGTGTAATTAATCTCAAGACAGCTAATTATAGAAAAGATTTAAAAAATATTGAAAATGTTGAATATAAACAAGGAGATGTTTTAAAATTACCTTTCGAAGATGGTAAATTTGATTTTGTTTTTTCAAATGGTGTTTTACATCACACTGTATCTATTCAAGAAGGTTTGAGAGAAATTTTTAGAATTATGAAAAGTGGTGCACAGGGATTTTTATATTTAATGGAAAAACCAGGTGGAGTACACTGGGATGTTGTAGAGTTATTAAGACTTGTGATGAAGCCTGTTAATCATCAATATGCAAGAGATTTATTTAAAATGTTTGGTGTTCCTGAGAATAGAATTTTTTATATACTTGACCATATTATGGTTCCTATTAATACAAGGCTTACTCCAAAGGAGTTAGAAGAGATTTTAAGTAATATTGGATTTAAAAATATTAAAAGATTAACTAGAGGTGTTGATTTTGATAGAGTAGAGAATATTTATAATATGAAGAATAGAGATGATATTATATGGAAATATGGTGTTGGTGAAAATAGATATATATTTGATAAATAAACTTAAGGTATAAATTTATGAAAAAATATGGTAAAAGTATAAAAGATGTAATATCTACTAAGAGTTATTTTTCAGAACAAAATGATAAATTAGTATCAGAAGAGAAAAAATCTATAGATTTTTATAAGTTACAACCTAAAAGATTAAATTGTAAAATATGTTCTAGTAACTTAATAGAAGTCTCTTTAATTAGAAAAAGCATTAATTATTATCAATGTAAAACTTGTGGACATTTAAATGGTCAATTTGAAGATACTAATGAGTTTTTAGAATTTAACTATACAAAAGAGAATCCAGATGATTATAGAAGAGAATATCAAAGAGTAGATGTAGAAAATTATTTAAATAAAGTAAAAAATGTTTATGTACCTAAAGTTGATTTTTTATTTAAATCACTAAAAGAGGATAATATTGATCCCTCTAATTTATCATATTTAGATGTAGGTACAGGTGTTGGACATCTTGTGTATGCAATGAATAAAGAGTTTAATATAGATAAAATAGAAGGAATTGAGGTATCTAAGTCACAAGTTGAAATGGGAAATGAGATATTAAAAACCAATAAATTAAAAGAGGTTGGTTTAAATGAGATAATAGATTATATAAAGAGTGCAAAAGTTGATGTTTTATCAGCTATTATGGTTCTAGAGCATTTACAATCTCCAAGTATATTTTTTCAAGCTATAAATAATAATAAAAATATAAAATATTTCTATTTAGCTGTGCCACTATTTAATTTAACTACATATTTTCAATTGGCTTTTCCTGATGTTTTTGAGAGAATTTTATATAGTGGACATACACATTTATATACAAAAGAATCTATAAATTATTTAGTAAATAGATATAATTTTGAAATAAAATCAGAATGGTGGTTTAGCTCAGATATTCACGATTTATATAGAAGTTTAAGAGTTATGATGGAGAAAAACTCTCAACCATTAACGGCATTAGATGGATTTGATAAAAAATTTTTACCTTTAATTGACGGATTACAACTTCAATTAGATAAGAGTGAAACTTCATCAGAAGTGCATATTTTATTAAAAAAAAGAGAATTTTGAAACTTTCTAAAGCTCTTTTTTTAGATAGAGATGGAGTAATAAATAAAGATAAAAATTATCTTTATAAAATAGATGATTTTGAATTTATAGAAGGTATATTTGAAGTTTGTAAATTTTTCCAAGATAAAGGATTTATGATATTTGTAATAACTAATCAATCTGGAATAGGAAGAGGTTATTATAGTGAAGATGATTTTTTAAAATTGACAAAATGGATGATAGAAGAGTTTAAAAATAAAAATGTTAGAATAGAAAAGGTTTATTATTGTCCACATCATCCAACTAATGCTAAAGAAAAGTATAAAATAGAGTGCGAATGTAGAAAGCCAAAAGCGGGTATGATTTTAAAAGCTAAAAAAGAGTTTAATATAAATTTAGAGAAATCAATTTTAATAGGAGATAAAAAAAGAGATATTTTAGCAGGTCAAAAAGCTAAAATAGGTAAAAATATACTTTTAGATGAAAATGAAACTATATCTATTTCTAAGTTAAAAGGAAAAGGGTTATAAAATGGAAATTAAAGAATTTACAATTAATTATATAAATAGATTAAAAGAATTATTAACTCAAATAGATTTAGATGCAATAAAAGATATTCAAATTAGTATTGAAAAAACTATAAAAAATAACTCTAAAGTTTATGTAATAGGCAATGGAGGAAGTTCTGCAACTGCTTCACATATGGCAAATGATTTAGGTATAGGCTTAAAAAGAAGAGATATAAGAGATATTGATATTATCTCTTTGGGAGATAATTCAGCTGTAACTTCAGCAATTGCTAATGATATTGGATATGAAAATATTTTTTATATGCAACTTAAAAATATATTAAAACCAAAAGATATAATTATAGCTATATCTTGTAGCGGAAACTCACCAAACATTATAAAAGCTGTTCAATATGCTAAAGAGATAGGCACAAATATTATTGGTGTGACCGGTTTTGATGGTGGAGAGTTAAAATCTTTAAGTAATATAAACTTTCATGTAGATGCACCAAAAGGTGAGTATGGTTTAGTTGAAGATGTTCATATGATACTTGACCATATTATATACTCATATTATATCCATAAAGGTACTATAAATGAGTGATAAGTATGCTATTGATAGCCATAAGTTAATTTATCATCCAACAAGAGTCTCAAGATGGTATGAATCTAATAGTGAGTGGGAAAAATTAAAGAGTGTATATCCAATTTATGTGGAAATTTCCCCTTATGGAGGCTGTAACCATAGATGTACTTTTTGTGCATTAGACTATATGGGATATGAGAACATAGGATTAGATTTTGAAGTTTTAAAAAATACACTTACAAATATGGCAAAAAAAGGTGTTAAAAGTGTTATGTTTGCAGGAGAGGGTGAACCGCTACTATTTAAAGATTTAGATTTAATAGTAGAGCATTGTACGAGTGTAGGAATTGATACCTCTCTTACTACTAATTTTGTACCTCTTAATAAGAAAAATATTGAAAGATGTGTTGAGAATTGCTCTTGGATAAAAATTAGTTTAAACGCAGGAACTGCTAAGACTTATGCTCAAATTCATCAAACAAAAGAGAAAGATTTTGAGAGAGTTATGAGCAATATAAAATATGCAATAGAGCATAAAAGAGCAAATAATTTAGATTGCACAATAGGTGTACAGATGTTATTACTTCCAGAGAATAAAGATGAAGCAAAAATTTTAGCATCATCTTGTAAAAGCTTAGGAGTTAATTACTTGGTTGTAAAGCCATATTCACAACATCTTTTTAGTGAAACTACTCAATATGAAAATATAGATTACTCTAAAATGGTAGATATAGAAGATGAGTTAAAAGAGATTTCTGATGAAAACTTTAATGTAGTTTTTAGAGCAAATACAATGAAAAAATATATTGAAAAAAAACAACCTTACGATAAATGTTATTCCACTCCATTTTTTTGGGCTTATATTGCAACTGACGGAAATGTATTTGGATGTAGTGCATATCTAGGAGAAGATAAGTTTTGTTATGGAAATATTTATGAAAATAGTTTTGAAGAGATATGGGAAAGTGATAAGAGAAAAAAATCTTATAATTATATTAAAAATGAATTAGATATAAAAAATTGTAGAGTAAATTGTAGAATGGATGAGGTAAATAGATATTTATGGAAATTAAAACATCCAAATAAGCATATTAATTTTATATAAGGAATATTAATGAAAGCAGTAGTTACAGGAGGTGCTGGGTTTATAGGCTCTCATATGGTTGACTTATTAATAGATAGAAATTTTGAAGTAACGGTTATAGATAATTTAGCAAATGGTCAATTACAAAATATTGCTCACCATAAAGATAAAGTAATATTTTTGAATATAGATATAAGTGATTATTCAATTAACTTAGATGAGTATTTTGAAGATGTAGATTATGTGTTTCACTATGCAGCACTTGCAGACATTGTTCCGTCAATAAATAATCCATTAAAATATCATAAAGCTAATGTAGATGGAACAATTAATGTTTTAGAAGCCTCTAAAAAATCTAAAAACTTAAAAAAATTTGTATATGCTGCATCTTCATCTTGTTATGGTATTCCAGAAATTTACCCTACACCTGAAATATCTCCTATAAAACCAGAATATCCTTATGCACTTACAAAAACAGTAGGTGAGCAGTATGTTATGCATTGGGGACAAATTTATGATATCCCTGTTGTATCTATGAGATTTTTTAATGTATATGGCATAAGGCATAGAACAAGTGGTACTTATGGTGCAGTTTTTGGTGTCTTTTTAGCACAAATATTAAATAATAAACCTCTTACAATAGTGGGTGATGGCAAACAAACTAGAGACTTTACTTATGTAACTGATATTGTAGATGCTTGTTACTCTATGGCTATTTCAAACATAACTGGAGAGATATTTAATGTAGGTAGTGATAACACTTATAGCGTAAACTATTTGGTTGAGCTTCTTGGTGGTGAGAAAGTTTATATTCCAAAAAGACCAGGTGAGCCAGATTGTACATATGCAGATATTACAAAATTAAAAGAGGCTATTGGATGGAAACCTAAAGTGAAATTTGAAGATGGAGTTAAAATTATGCTTGAAAATATAGAATTATGGCGAGAAGCTCCACTATGGGATGAAAAAAATATTGGCAAAGCCACCAAAGATTGGTTTAAATACTTAGGTAAAAAATAATGTTAAATTCTTATGAAATTAGAAAAAAAACGATTGAATTATCTTGTAAAACAGGAGCTGGACACTTAGCCCCTTCACTCTCTTGTGTTGAAATGCTAACAGTTCTATTTCGTGACTTTTTAAAATATAATAAAAGTGATGCAACCGATAATACTAGAGATAGAGTAATATTTAGTAAAGGACACGGCTCTTATTCTTATTATATCATATTAAATGAGCTTGGTTTTTTACCAGATTTTGAATTAGAAAAATTTTATGGAGATGGTGCAACTATAAAAGGGTGTTTGACACAAAATTTAGATTATATGATTGAGGCTTCAACTGGTTCATTAGGACACGGTTTACCTATAGCTGTTGGGATAGCACAAGCATTTAAAATGCAAAATTTACCAAATAGAGTTGTTTGTATAGTTGGTGATGGCGAAATGCAAGAGGGAAGTAATTTTGAAGCATTAGCACTCGCTTATAGATTTAAACTTGATAATTTACTCTTAATTGTAGATGCAAATGGTCTACAAGCTATGGATAGAGTTGCCGACGTTGGTTTAGATAATGATAGATTGGCAAAAGTATTAAACTCTTATAGTGATAATTTTAATAAAGTTGATGGACATAATGAAGATGAGTTGTTTAACTCTATTGATAAATTTTTTAACAATAAAAATAGCAATTTTTCTATTTTAGTATGTGATACAGTAAAGGGTAAAGGGATTGATATATTAGAAAATTCAATTTCTCACCATTTTAGATGTCCAACTGAAGATGGTTATGTAATAGGTGGTAGTGATGAGTGAGTTAGTTTCAAAACAAGAGGTTATGAGTGAAGTTTATAACTACTTTAAATATGATGAAAAGATGGCTCTTTTAGTTGGTGATATGGGTTTTGCAGTACTGGACGATTTTTTTGATAATTACTCAAATAGGACCTTTAATGTTGGTATTTGTGAACAAGCAACTATTAGTATGGCTGGAGGAATGTATTTAGCAGGACTAAAACCTTTAGTTTATTCGCAAGTTCCATTTTTAGTAATGAGAGCTTATGAGCAAATTAGATATGACTTGAACGAGCATAATATGAATATTAAATTAATTGGAGTTGGGGCTAATAACTATTTTGATAAATTAGGTAGAAGTCATTGTATGGATGAAGATGATATTACTATGATGTCAATTTTTAAAAATTTTTTACTACTTGCACCAAATAAAGATAATTTAAAAAAGCAAATTAAGCAGATGTTTAAACATAATGGTCCAGTTTATTTAAGATGTAGATGAGGAAGAAAATAGTGATAGAAATATATAAAAATAATATACTCAAATTTGTAGAAAATAAAATAGAGATAATATCTATAAGTAGTGATATTACATTAAAGTTAGAAGTAGATACAAAAAGTCATATGATAACAAGTGTCAGCTATAATGAAAGTAATATAGATGATATTATGAAAGGTATTTTAAATGCTTTTTGTAGTGTTATTATTAATTTACCAATTATAGAAGCTAGCAATCATGGAGTATTAAGATTAGAATATTTATTAAGAGATGCAAGTAAAAAGCCTATTGATGGAATTATCACACCAAATAATACATTAAAAGAGTTTTTAATACTTCAAGACTTAATAAGAGATTGTTTTAAACAATATAAACAAAAAATAAAAAATGCACCAACAGGTAATGCTTATATAGTGGCATCAGTAAAAGAGTGGGTAAAGTTAAGTGATAATATAAAAAAAGAAAAATTAAATGAATTAATAGATAGCTATTTTAAAGATATAAATCAAAATGATTGTGACTATTCTATATCTGTTATTAAGCCAATGAGAGTAGAATTTTTAGTCTATAACGAAAGTTTAAAAAATGTTGGTCACTTTTTATTAGAGTTAGAAAAATATATACAAAAAGTTTTAAAAGTACCTATTGAGGTAATGTATACAGAAAAAATAGATAATAATAGAGTAAGACAAAAGAGTAGGAAATAGTATTATGATTGAAAACAAAGAGTTGATTTTAGATGCTACAAAAATAGCTTGGCATAAAGAGAGGATAGAGAAGTGGGCAAAAGGTGAAAGAATTGCTCCTATTACAATAGATATGTCATTAACTAGAGCTTGTAATTTTGGTTGCAGTTTTTGTTATGCAAGATTACAAGAAAATGACAGATTTGATATAACAAGAGAAGTTGTTGATAATTTTTTAGATGATTGTGTAGAAGTTGGAGTTAAAGCTATTAGTTTAGTAAGTGATGGAGAGAGTACATTATCTCCACACTTTGAACATATGGTAGTGAGAGGCTCTAAACTTGGGCTATCAATGGCAACTGCTACACACGGATACAATTTAAAAAAAGATGCTTTAGAGAGAATTTTACCTCATCTTACTTACCTAAGAGTAAATATTTCTGCTGGTGAAGCAAAAAGATATTCGGAAGTTATGGGTGTTAAAGAGGCTTGGTTTGAACAAGTTTGTCAAAATATTAAAGATATGGTAGAGATAAAGAAAAAAAATAATCTTGATGTAACAATAGGTATGCAAATGGTATTAATGCCACAAGATGCAGACCAAGTTATTCCACTTGCAAAATTAGGTAAAGAGTTAAGACCAGATTATTTGGTAATAAAACATACATCAGATAGTGAAGATGGTGCATTGGGAGTTGATTATTCAAAATATGCAGAGATAGAACCTATATTAAAAGAGGCAGAGAGTTATTCTGATGATGAGTATAAAGTGGTAGTAAAATGGTCTAAAATAAGTTCTGATGGTAAAAGAGATTATCAAAGATGTTATGGCCCTCCATTTCAAATACAAATGTCAGGTTCAGGACTTGTAGCTCCTTGTGGAATGTTGTTTAACGAAAAATATAAAAAATTTCATATAGGTAATATTGTACATACAAGATTTAAAGATATGTTACAAAGTGATAGATATTGGGAAGTGATGAACTATTTAGCATCACCAAATTTTAATGCTCAAAAAATGTGTGGTTCATTATGTTTGCAACATAAAGTAAATGAATTTTTAGACTCTTATGAAAAAGGTGACATAAAATTAAGAGAACCTAAAGGCGAAAAGCCACAGCATATTAATTTTATCTAAGGAAAATTTATGATGATATCATTGTTTTCAATATCTAATGAATCAGTTGAACTTATTAAAAATAATGAAGATACAAAACCAGTTCGTATGGGGATTCAATCTATAATAAAATATATGGAACAATTTGGTTATGATAGTGAGACATATGATTATTATGATACTGCAACAATATTACCTGATGACCAAAAGATACGAGAATATCTTTTAAGAGTTAAGCCTACAGTAGTAGGTATGAGTGCGGTAATATCTAGTTCATACTCTCAAGTTAAAAGAATGTCAAAAATTATTAGAGAAACACTAAAAGATTGTTTAATTATTGTTGGTGGTAATATGGCTATTACTTACCATGTTTTATTAGAGAGAACAGATTTAGATATATGTGTTTTAGGTGCTGGTGAAAAGTCATGGATAGAGCTTTTGAATTATCATAAAAAATATGGAAGAGAGATAGTTCATGAAGAGTTGAAAAAGATTAAGGGGATTGCTTATAAATATAAAAGTAAATTATATAGTAATGGTTATGGGGAGAAAGTAAATAATCTGCAAAACCCTGATTATGAAATTTTTAACTTTTCATATGATAGTAAAGCCACTGATTCAGCAGCATGGATACATAATAAAATAACTGCTGAATATTTAGCACTTAATAAAGGTGTTGGTTCAATTAATACTTCCAAAGGGTGTACGGCAACATGTACATTTTGTCAAAGATCATCTTCAGGTTATGATGTTTATGATGTTAAAGAGATTGAAAAATATTTAATTTATTTAATAGAGAAATTTAATGTAGGTTTTATTAATATAATGGATGAAAATTTCGGTGCTAATAAGAGACAAGCACACGAAGTTGCAAAGTTATTTAAAAAACATAAACTGTTCTGGTCTGCTAGTGGAGTGAGATGTGTGAATGTAGATGATGATGATATTATTTTTTATAAAAATCATAACTGTGTAGAGTTAAAATATGGTGTTGAATCTGGAAGCCAAGTTATATTAGATGTTATGGAAAAAAAATTTACAGTTCAGAGAGTTTTATCTAGAATAGTAAATACAATGCAAAATAGTATTATGTCTCGTTTACAGATGTTGATTGGACTTCCTGGTGAGAATAATGATACAGTCAGAGAAACTGGAAAGATGTTAGGTGAGCTTTGTTTGCAAATTGGAGTTGAACCAAGTGAATTTTTTAATTCTGGTTATATATCAACTAATTTACTTATAATATTTCCAGGAACGCCAACTTATGATTATGCTAGAGAAATTGGTATTTTTAAAACTATTGATGAGGAAGAGAAATATTTAGAGGGATTAGTTGAGCAAAAAGCTGGACTATATACTTATGTTAATGTTACTGGAATACCATTAAAAGATGTGATGTTTTGGAAACGGCTAATAATTCTTGAGGCGACCAGATATTTTTATAAAAACATCTCTAAAAAGAGTAAAATAAATCAAGATATATTAAATCTTTTTAATGCTACGAGAGCAAGATATAATTTAACATCTAATCATTATAAAAAACATAATAAGATAATTTACTATAAAATGAAGATAGAGAGATTAGTTGCTATTTCTTTTGCTTCTAAATTAATTACAGTTTTTCCAGATAAATTAGTAGATTGGTTTATAAAAAATTTATTTTGGTATACTCACTTAATGATATCTTATTTAAAAAAAGAGAGAAGGCAAAATAACTCTATAGAAGTTCCTCAACTAAAAGAAATATATCCAGATATATATGATATGTCTAAAAAGAGAATAGAGCGTTCACTTAAAAGAATTGTACAAAGAATGAGAGCAAATAAATGATAAAGGATAATTGATGAAATATAAATATAGCCCGTTGAATTATAAATCAGATATAAAAATTTTTAACATCGAAGATAACTTGCAAAGCTTGAAAAACTATAAAGATATAATTATATTTGGGACAGGCAATTATGGAGCACTTGCTTTGCATGCATTAAAAAAACATAATATTAATATAAGTTGTTTTTGTGATTACAACGATACCAATTGCGGTAATGATTTTCTGGGCTATAAAGTAATATCTGTCAATGAACTAAAAAAATCCACCTCATACACAGCTGTAGTAATAGCATCTCTTAGGTTTAATTACATGTCAGAGCAAATTAAAAGTAACGATAATCTCATGAAATTTGATTGTGATTTTTTATTTTTTGAACTTGATTTGTCCAAAGTGAAAGCATTTGCACCAATTGACCGCCTGGTCTGGATGCTTGATTCATATATGTTTGCCATTGACGCATCCAAAAAACCAGATGTAATAAAAGTAAAAAGTTTAGATGTAGTACTAACTGAAAAATGCTCATTACGTTGTGAGAATTGTTCAAATTTAATGCAATACTATGAGAAACCTAAAGATAATGACACTAAAGTACTAGAGACTTCAATTGAGCGTTTCATGCATAATATAGATGAATTATATGAGGCTAGAGTAATTGGTGGCGAGCCATTTCTTTATAAAGATATATCTACGGTTATAAAACAGTTGTCAAATTATAAGAAATGTAAAAAAATCACTATATTTACAAATGGCACAATAATTCCAAATAGTGATACGATTGAATCAATGAAAAATTCTAAAGTTACATTGATAATTTCAGACTATGGAAAAATATCTAAAAAGATTACAGAATTAAAAAATTTATTAATTAAAATGAAAATACATTTTATTGCATATGATGTAGATAAATGGCAAGACTGTGCGAAAATAGAATTTGTAAATCGAACAGAGAATGAGTTGTGCAGTGTTTTTGGAAATTGTTGTGTAAATGATGCACTAACTTTGTTGCACGGAAAAGTTTATACTTGCCCATTTTCTGCAAATGTTACAAATCTTAAAGCCATTCCCCCTGAATATTATGAGGATGAATTTGATTTAATGAAATTAGACGATGATTCTATAAAAAGAAAAATTGCTAAATTAAATTCAGGACAAAAATATCTGAAAGCTTGCTCTTTTTGTCCAGGCCGAGACTATAGCGTTGGACTTATAGAAGCGGCCATACAAGTAAAAAAGCCTTTGCCTTATAAAAAATATTTGAATATTGATAGTAGTAACCTATGTTAGTCTCTATTGTAATTCCAGTTTATAATGCTGAATCTGTTTTATCAACTTGTATTGATAGTGTACTTTCTCAGTCATATGCAAATATTGAAGTTTTATTAATTAATGATGGTTCTACTGATAATAGTGGAGCAATATGTGAGAATTACGCAGCTATTGACAACAGAATAAGATATACATCATCAAAAAATGCTGGTCCATCTGCTGCGAGGAATCTTGGTATTAGCTTGGCAAAAGGAGAGTATTTGATGTTCGTTGATGCAGATGACTTCATAGATAGCTCAATCGTTGAAGTTTTACTTGCAACTATAACAAAGAATAATATAGAACTTGCAATTTGTACATATATGAGCCATATGTTTAGTGAAAATAAGGAAGTGGCACGTAATCCCTTCAAGCTAGAATCTAAAAAAATATTTATAGATGATTTTTTGAATTTAAATACGCTTGACTTGGAACATTCCCAATCAATTCGTGCAAGAGCACATACAGCTGGCAATATTTGGGGCAGACTATATGTGCTTGATGTAATAAGAAAAAATAATCTTCAATTTGATACGAAGTTGAGAAGATATGAAGATGTTTTATTTAATATATGCTATTTAATTCAAATTAAAGAAGTATATGTATTAAATAATAATCTTTACCATTATTGTGTAAATTTAGATTATGCTTCTTTGTCTGACGAAGTAACAAAAGATAAATTTCATATGTTAGAGACCTCTTATAGCGTAGTCTCCAATCGCCTTGCAAATAATAATTTTGATTATCTTAAGTATTATTATTCATACATCATAATGGGACATATAATTAGAATTTTTCAAAAAAATAGTCCATTTTCATTTTTTGAGGCGTATTATGAACTTAAAAATGTTTGCTCTTCGGAAATATATATAGATGTTATTGAATATTATCAAACACCAAGAGGTGGTAGCATATGGATTCCTATTTTTCTAAAAAACAAACTATTTTTATTAGCTTCAATTACAGCTAAAATTCGTATGTTAAAAGCAACCTTAAGTAAAAAGCCTATTAGACAGTGGTGTTTCGATGCTTAATAATATAGAGCAAATTATTGAACAAGCAAAAGATAAAAAAATAGTATTTGTCTATGGTAAATTTAACATTCTTCATCCAGGACACCTTAGATTACTTAAATTTGCAAAAGATAATGGTGGTTTTCTAGTTGTAGGACTAGAAGGTGATTCTAGTGATGATATATTGATAGATGCTAATTTAAGATTAGAAGCATTATCTCACTCTTTATTTGTGGATTACTCTTTTATTATAGAGACTGATGTTATTGAATTTATAAAAGAGTTGAGACCAGATATAGTAGTAAAAGGTAATGAACATGAAAATAAATTCAACATTGAACTAAAAGTTATTGAATCTTATGGTGGAAAGCTTATATTTGGCTCAGGTGATATAAGATTTTCATCATTATCGCTTTTACGTAATGAGTTTATGGATGTAGATATTTCTAATATTAAAAAACCATTGGCTTATACTAAAAGGCATAAAATAGATCCAAATAAAATAGTATCTATTTTAGATAAATTTAAAAATTTAAATATATTAGTTATAGGTGATACAATTATAGATGAGTATATTACTTGTGAGCCTTTGGGGATGAGTCAAGAAGACCCTACAATTGTAGTTAGTCCCATCTCATCAAATATGTTTATTGGAGGAGCAGGTATTGTAGCAGCACACTCATCTGGACTTGGTGCAAAAGTTGATTTTTTTACAATATTAGGTAATGATAATTATGCTGATTTTACAAAAGATAAAATAAAAGAGTATAAAATAAATGCCTATACATATATTGATACATCAAGACCAACTACTCTAAAACAGAGATTTAGAGCTAATAAAAAGACACTTCTTAGAGTAAATCATTTAAAACAACATCATATAGATATAGAGACTCAGGATAAAATTTTTGAAGATATTACAGAAGTTATAGATAATAAAAATTTAATAGTATTTTCTGATTTTAGTTATGGGGCTCTTCCTCAAAGGTTAATTGATAAAATCACTAAATTAGGCTTAGAAAAAAATATTATGATAGTAGCTGATAGTCAATCGTCATCACAGACAGGAGATATTTCAAAATTTAAAAATATGTCTTTAGTTACACCAACAGAGAGAGAAGCTAGACTTGGAGTAAATGATTTTGAATCAGGATTAATTGTATTAGCAGAAAAATTAAGAAATAAAAGTAGCATTAAAAATGTTTTTATTACTCTTGGTTCTGAAGGTGTATTAATTCATGCAAATAGAGATAGTAATGATAAAGAGAAATGGATAACAGATCAAATCGAAGCACTTAATTCTAATCCAAAAGATGTAGCTGGAGCTGGGGATTCTCTTTTGATAACTTCAGCAATGGCTATATCAGCAGGAGCAAGTGTAATTGAAAGTGCATATATAGGATCTATTGCAGCTGCTTGTCAAGTTGCAAGAGTTGGAAATATTCCTCTTAATTTAGAAGAGATAAAGAAAGAGATTTTAGAATGAAAGCACTACTCTTATCTGCTGGATTAGGCACAAGATTAAGACCTATTACTAATTATATTCCAAAATGTTTAGTACCAATAGATGGAAAACCGTTAATGGAGTATTGGTTAGATAATTTATCTAATATTGGAATAAATGAATTTATAGTAAATACACACTATTTAAAAGAGCAAGTACAAGAGTATGTAAAAAACTCTAAATATAAAAATATGATTAAATTAATTTATGAAGAGGAGTTATTGCTTACAGGAGGTACTATTTTAAATTCTAAAGAGTATTTAAAAGATGAAGTATTTATGGTTGTACACGCTGATAATCTTAGTTTTTGTGATTTTAATGCTTTTGTAGATGCTCATAAAAATAGACCAAATGGTTGTGAAATAACAATGATGACATTTACAACAGATAATCCAACACAGTGTGGTGTAATATCTCTTAATAAAGATGGTGTAGTAGAAGAATTTTTTGAAAAAGTAAAAAATCCTCCAACAAACTTAGCAAATGCAGCTGTATACATAATGGAACCTTCTATATTTGAATTTTTAGAGAAACTTAATAAAAAAGAGATAGATTTAAGTACAGAAGTAATACCAAATTTTTTAAATAAAATATATATTTTCCATAATAATATATATCACAGAGATATAGGCACACTAGAGAGCTATGCAATAGCACAAATATATAAATTTTTTTTAACAAATTATAAAGAAGGAGTTATGTGAAAGAGAAAATTTCATTAAGATTTACAGTTGTTGTTTGGGGTGAAAAATATACAGAACTATTTTTAAATTTTGCTATTAAATCTCTATTTACAGAAGAAGCTAAATTAATTTTAAAAGATAATTTCTATACAGAATTTGCTATTTATACAGATAACGATGCTAAAAATTATTTAAAAAACTTAAATAAATTTAACGAATTAACTAATTTTTTTGATAATATAATTTTTGACGAAGAGCTTTTAAAAGATAGTATAAATATATTGGATTGTTTTAATATATATAGTCCTAATATGTCAAAAAGTAACCATATCTTTCACCAATCACTAAAACATAGTTTAAAAAAAAGTTATGAAAATAATTCATATAATATATTAATACTTCCTGAACTTTTATATTCAAAATATTTTTTATCTAATATATTATCTTTTATTATGAAAGGTAAAGATTTAATAATATATCATCCTCTTAGAATATCACATGATGAAAATATAGAATCATATTTTTTTAATATACTTGAAAAAGATGGTTACATAGATGAAAATTTAATATTTAATAAAATAGATAATATTAGGGCATATAATGATTATTTTTACTCTTTAAAGGTAGGTATACCAAGTAATTGGAAAGGCTATAATTACAAATTTAATGATAGTCAAAATATTCATATAAAAGCTTTTAATACTCTTTATGGTGCAATTAATCCAAAAAAATTTACAGATTCAAATAAAGATCTTATAGAGTGTTATGCCTCTGATTACTGGAGTTTAGTAGATAGAAGCTTTAAAAATAGTGATAATATGGCTTGTATGTCTAATTTAAGTGAAGGTTGTGCTTTAGATTTTGAGATAAAAAGTGATAGTTATACAGATTATAAGAAGTTAAATAAAAATTTTAAACCAGTAAATAATAAGTTTTTATTATATTTAAAATTCTTTACAACTTATTTTCCATATAGAGTTAATAGTCTTTTTGATTATACCTATTCTGTAGATATTGATAAAAATAAAATGGATAGTGAATTAAAATTTATTCAAAATAGCCTAAAAAAACTCTACTTTTTTAGAACATATAATACTTTTTATCACTATATAAGAAAATATGTACAAAAAATTATGAATATATATTTAAGAAAGAGAATATCAACTAAATTGAAAAATGCCATAGGTAAAGATGTAGTTTTAATTGGAGATGGTAAATTTATTGTATATCTTTTTAAAAATATGCTTCTTTTAAAAGAGATTAATATCACCGGTATTTGCATTTTAGATTATAATAATTATCACTCAAATAATACTAAATTTAATGGTATAAGAGTTATAAAAGTTGATGAGTTAGATAATTTAAATGATAAAAAAGTTACTTATCTTGAAGTTAATAATAAAAAAGTATTAAAAAAAGATGAAAAAAAGATAACTTTATTTGAATCTAATTTAGAATATAATTTTATTGCATTAATTTTTAAACTATTTAAACTATTTTTGATAAGAGCTTAAATTTGTTATTTAACTCTTATGAATTTATATTTTTATTTTTGCCAATAACATTTTTTGTATATTTTTATTTAAATTCAAAAAGATTAATAGTTGCATCAAAATCATTTTTAGTATTCTCTTCTCTGTTTTTTTATAGTTATTGGAATCCAATATATTTACCCATAATTTTATCTTCAATGGTGTTTAATTACGCAGTAGGTACAACTTTTTTAAAAGAGATAAAAAATATAAATAAAAAAGTATTATTAAGTATAGGAATACTTTTTAATATAGGATTATTAGGATATTTTAAATATATGGATTTTTTTATTGAAAATTTTAATTTTATATTTAATTCTGAAATTGGCTTACTTAACTTAACTCTTCCACTTGCGATAAGCTTTTTTACTTTTCAGCAAATAGCCTATTTAGTTGATAGTTGTAGAGGTGAAACTAAAGAGTATGACTTTTTAAATTATTCACTATTTGTAACATTTTTCCCTCAATTAATAGCAGGACCAATTGTACATCATAAAGAGATGATGCCTCAATTTTTCAAAACAAAAAATTTAGTTAAAAATTATAAAAATATAGCTTTAGGTATGTTTATATTCTCAATTGGATTATTTAAAAAAGTTGTAATTGCTGATACTTTTGCTATATGGGTAAATGCTGGGTTTGAAAATATTGAAGCTTTAACACTTTTTGAAGCTTGGGCAACTTCTCTTAGTTATACATTTCAACTCTATTTTGATTTTAGTGGATATACAGATATGGCAATAGGAATTGCTTTACTTTTTAATATAAAATTACCAATTAACTTTAACTCTCCATATAAAGCATTAAATATACAAGATTTTTGGCGAAGATGGCATATAACTTTAAGTAGATTTTTAAAAGATTATATCTATATTCCTCTAGGTGGTAATAGGAATGGTGATTTACAAACTTATAATAATTTAATGATAACATTTTTAATTGGTGGAATTTGGCATGGTGCTGGTTGGACTTTTCTGTTTTGGGGATTTTTACATGGATTTGCTTTAGTAATTCATCGTATTTGGCAAAAATTAAATTTTAAAATGAATATATTTTTGGCTTGGTTTATAACATTTAATTTTATTAATATAACTTGGGTCTTTTTTAGAGCAAAAGAGTTTGAAGATGCTATTAAAGTTTTAAAAGCAATGCTAGGCTTAACAACTATATCTTTTCCTATCTCATTTGAATCTCAACTATCGTTTTTACAAGAATATGGTATAGTATTTAGAGGATTTGGACAAGTATTTGGAAACTTTCATATTATAATTATTTGGATTATTTTAGGATTTATTCTTATATTTTTACCAAGTAAAAAGTATTTTATTGAATATAATGTATCAGAAAGAAAAAAAGCTTTTATAATTGCTTTTATGTTTTTATATGCAGTTTTTGAACTTAAAAAATATAGTGAATTTCTATATTTTAATTTTTAGGATTAGCAAATGAGAAAAAAATTTGTATATAACTTTTTTATTTTTTCATCTCTTTTAACTTTTTTTATATTTTTAATAGTAATTATTTTAGACCCATATTATGAAACTAATTTAATTAAAATAGATGGAATTAACAATTACAAATTTAAACAGACAAAATTAACAACAAAGATTTTATTTGAAAAATTAAAAGATGATAAATATACTCTAGTTTTTGGAACTTCAAGGTCTAGAAAAATAGATACAGATTTATTAAATGATAAAGTTTTAAATTTATATCCTATATATGGTCACCCTATTAGTATTTTAAATTTTTTAAATACTTTATCTAAAAAACAGATAAAAAATATAAATAAAATATATTATTTGATTGATTCTCAATGTTTTAATGATAAGGATTCAACATATAATAATAGGTTTAAAATAGATTTAAACTCTAATTATGAGTTTATTTATAACTATTTAAAGCTTTTTTCAATAGATAAATTATTTTCATCTATTGAAATGGTTTTTAAAAATATATCCTTAAATTTTAATCATTATGTTAGTGAAAATGGTTATGCTATCTATCAAACAAAAGATATTACAAATGCTAATAATAATTTAAAAGATATCGCAAGGCAAAGTAAAACAATTATAAAAAATGGACAAGAGTTTTCAACTTCTATTGTTAAATATTTATCAAAAATAGATAAGTTTTCTCAAGACAATGGAATAGAAATAGTATATTTTACATCTACTTTTATGCAAGAATATATTAAAAAAATGGATTATAATTTAATAATTTCTTTACGAAAAAAATTTTTAAATAATATTGATGGTTTTTATGATTTAACTTATATGTCTAATATTTCAAATAGAGCTGAACTTTTTACAAATTCAACTCATATTTCAAAAGATGGTATGGAATATATTACTAATATTTTATTAAGTGAAGATAAAAACTTTTTCGTTAATAATAAAAATTTTAATGAAAAAATGAAAATTTATAAAGAAATATGTGATTGTAATGAAAGTTATATTAAGGAGTAGATGTTAATGTTATTTAATTCATATCAATTTATATTTTTATTTCTGCCAATAACATTTTTTGTATATTTTTATTTAAATTCAAAAAGATTAATAGTTGCATCAAAATCATTTTTAGTATTCTCTTCTCTGTTTTTTTATAGTTATTGGAATCCAATATATTTACCCATAATTTTATCTTCAATGGTGTTTAATTACGCAGTAGGTACAACTTTTTTAAAAGAGATAAAAAATATAAATAAAAAAGTATTATTAAGTATAGGAATACTTTTTAATATAGGATTATTAGGATATTTTAAATATATGGATTTTTTTATTGAAAATTTTAATTTTATATTTAATTCTGAAATTGGCTTACTTAACTTAACTCTTCCACTTGCGATAAGCTTTTTTACTTTTCAGCAAATAGCCTATTTAGTTGATAGTTGTAGAGGTGAAACTAAAGAGTATGACTTTTTAAATTATTCACTATTTGTAACATTTTTCCCTCAATTAATAGCAGGACCAATTGTACATCATAAAGAGATGATGCCTCAATTTTTCAAAACAAAAAATTTAGTTAAAAATTATAAAAATATAGCTTTAGGTATGTTTATATTCTCAATTGGATTATTTAAAAAAGTTGTAATTGCTGATACTTTTGCTATATGGGTAAATGCTGGGTTTGAAAATATTGAAGCTTTAACACTTTTTGAAGCTTGGGCAACTTCTCTTAGTTATACATTTCAACTCTATTTTGATTTTAGTGGATATACAGATATGGCAATAGGAATTGCTTTACTTTTTAATATAAAATTACCAATTAACTTTAACTCTCCATATAAAGCATTAAATATACAAGATTTTTGGCGAAGATGGCATATAACTTTAAGTAGATTTTTAAAAGATTATATCTATATTCCTCTAGGTGGTAATAGGAATGGTGATTTACAAACTTATAATAATTTAATGATAACATTTTTAATTGGTGGAATTTGGCATGGTGCTGGTTGGACTTTTCTGTTTTGGGGATTTTTACATGGATTTGCTTTAGTAATTCATCGTATTTGGCAAAAATTAAATTTTAAAATGAATATATTTTTGGCTTGGTTTATAACATTTAATTTTATTAATATAACTTGGGTCTTTTTTAGAGCAAAAGAGTTTGAAGATGCTATTAATATTTTAAAGGCTATGTTTGGTTTTAGCACTATAACTATACATTTATATTTAGAAAATAGATTATCATTTTTAAAAGAGTATGGGATAGAGTTTGAAGCTTGGTATGTGATAGAAAAATCAAAATTTTTTGTATTAATATTATCTATATCATTTATTATTATATTTTTAAAAAACTCAATAGATTTATCTAAAAATTTTAAACCAAATTTTATATATAAACTTTTTGTTTTATCTACTCTATTTTATGCTTTAATGAGTCTAACCCAATTTTCAGACTTTTTATATTTTAATTTTTAAGGTAAGTTATGTTGTATAAGAGATGGATACTTTCACTTCTTAAAATTATTTTAATAGTATATTTTTCTCTATTTATAGTTATAAATTTAATTATTGATCCTTATGGAGAATTTAATTTATTTAAATTTGAATTTAATAAATTTAAAACTTTTACCTCTTATGATACATTTCCATTTAAACTTCTTGAAAAATTAAAAAATAATAAATATATATTAGTTTTCGGAACATCTCGTTCGCAATTAATTAATAGTGATTTAGCTAAAGAGAATATATTGAATTTTTCATCATCACTATATGGTAATCCAGTAGATGTTTATAATGTAATAAGACAAGTTAATAAAAAGCAATTAAAAAATATTAAAGAGATTTGGTACTTAATTGATACTCACACTTTTAATAGTAAAAACTCTGTTTATGCTAACTTAAATTTACACTCAAAAAAAGATTTTATCACTCAAAGTATCTCAAATTTAAATATAGATAAGATTAAAGCTAGTTATAGAACTATAACTAGTAATTTAAATAAAAATAACACTTACTATATTTCACAATATGGTGAAACTATTAAAATAAAAGAGAAAGTTTTTGATGGAATTATAGGTAAAAATGACATAATGAGAATCCCTATTACTACTAAAAAAGCTATAAAATATCTATCTAAAGTTGATGAATTTTGTAAAAAAAATAGTATAAAAATTACTTATTTTACAACAATTTATAATTTGCCATATTTAAAAACTTGTGATTTAAATCTATACAAAAACCAATTTAAAGATTTTTTATCAGTTATAGATGGCTTTTATGACTTTCATTATGTAAAAAATCTCTCAAATAATATTCATCTATTTAGTAATCATGACCATATAAATACAGAAGGTACTACCTATTTAATTGATTTATTGAGAAATAGGAGTGATGATTATTTAGTAACAAAAAAAATATTAAATATTAAATATTAAATACTATAATAGTATAATTAAAAATAGTCGTATATTAAAATACAAGGAGGAAATAAAATGTTAAGTCAGGATAGAAAAGAAGAGTTAAAAAAAGCGGTAAAATATAATCCTAAATCCACTCCTAATCCAATTTTAAAAGTAATTAGAAGTATTCCCTCTATATATAGTGTGATATGTAGAGTTGAGAGATATTTATCTAAAAAAATAGCAAATAAAGAGAATAAAAAATTTTTAGAGGAGAATATTAATCTTTTTAAACCAAATAAATTTGAAAAGACTCATATAGATAACTTAAAAAAACAAGGTTATACTGTAATTGAAAATCTTTTTAATGATGAATTAATAGATTTAATAGATGAAAAAGCTAATAAATTATTTAAAGAGTTAAATATTAATGATAGTGGATATAATGTTTCACACGGAAGAATCCCTACACTAAAAAATTTTACTTATGAAGAGCTTGAAGCGTTTGAGCAAAATATTACTCTAAAAGACCCTTTAGTCAATATAACAGAAATTATAGAAGTATGTTTTAATGAGAGTATCTTAAAAATTGTATCTAATTACTTAGGATATATACCATCTCATAGCTCTATTATTATGAGAAATTTTCCTCAAGATGAACCAGTCGAAGCAAGTAATTTTCATAAAGATAGTGACGAACGAGATGTTGTTCAGGTATTTATTCATTTAATAGATATAGATGGAACAAGAGGACCATTAACTTATGTTCCAAATTCTCATAGGCATGATAGTAAATCTTGTATTCCTAGAACTAATTTTGATTTAGGAATTAATGAAATTTATGGAAGAGTTAGTGATAGTGAAGTAGAAAAAATTTATCCAAAAAAAGATTGGGTTACTTTTTATGGTAAAAAAGCAACAGTTGCAATTGCTGATGTAAATGGTTTTCATAAAGGTCCTAACTGGGATGACTTTAAAGATAAAAATAATAAATATAGAGATACTATAAGAGTTAATTTTAGAGGTCTCTCCTTTAGAAAACAGAATGTTACTAACAATCAGAAAATACCTAAAAAAAATACTGAACAAATGAGCAAATTACAAAAAATATTTTTAAAGTTTTATATAGAAGTATAATTTAATTTTTAATAAAGGAAAGAGATGCAAAAAACTTTTATAATAGCTGAAATAGCACAAGCACACGATGGAAGTTTAGGCATTCTTCACTCTTATATTGATGCTTTATCTAAAACAGGGGTTGATGCAATAAAGTTTCAAACTCATATAGCAAAAGCAGAGAGTAGCAAAGAAGAACCATTTAGAGTGAATTTCTCTTATGTAGATAATACTAGATATGATTATTGGAAGCGAATGGAGTTTACTAAAGAGCAGTGGCAAGATATAAAAACTCATTGTGATGATGTAGGATTAGAGTTTATGAGTACACCATTTTCTCTAGAAGCAGTAAATTTATTAGAAGATATTGGAATTAAGAGATATAAAATAAGTTCAGGTGATGTTGAAAATTTTTTACTTTTAGAAAAAGTTGCTAAAACTAAAAAAGAGATTTTATTATCTTCTGGAATGAGTAGTTTTAAAGAGTTAGATGAAGCAGTAAAATTTTTAGAGGGCTTTGGAGTTGATATTTCTCTATTTCAATGTACCTCTATGTATCCAACACCAGCAAAAAAAGTTGGATTAAATGTAATTGGACAGATGCAAAAGAGATATAAAAAACAAATAGGCTTATCTGATCATACAGGCTCAATTTACGCACCACTTTCAGCTGTTGCACTAGGTGCAACACTCATAGAATTTCACGCTATTTTTGATAAAAGAATGTTTGGTCCAGATTCAACTTCTTCATTAGAAATTAATGAGATTAAACAGTTAGTTGAGGGAATTAGATTTATAGATGAAGCTAATTTAAATCCAATAGATAAACAAAATAGTTTAGAGTTTACTAAAATGAATAAAATTTTTGGAAAATCTTTGGCAGTTAATAAAGATTTGAAAGATGGAGATATAATCAGTTTTGAAGATTTAGAGAGTAAAAAACCAGCAGGATGTGGTATTTCAACAAAAGAGTATAAAAATATAATAGGTAAAAAATTAAAAGTTTCAAAACAAGCACAAGAGTTTTTAAATAAAGAGGATTTATATTGAAGAGAAAAATATGTGTTGTAGTTGCAAGTAGAGCAAATTACGGAAGGGTTAAATATCTTTTAAAAGCCCTTCAAAAAATTGAAAGTGTTGAACTTCAAATTATAGTTGGGGCATCTATGATGCTTGATAGATTTGGTAAAGCAGTTGAAGTTTTAAAAAAAGATGGGTTTATTCCAAATAGGTCACTATATTATGTGATTGAGGGTGAGACATTAGCTACTCAAGCAAAGTCTACTGGTCTTGGGATAATGGAACTATCAAATGTATTTGAAGATTTAAAACCAAATTTAGTTGTAACTGTTGCAGATAGGTTTGAAACAATGGCAACTGCAATTGCTACAACATACTTAAATATTAAACTTGTGCATATTCAAGGTGGTGAAATTAGCGGTAATATTGATGAGAGAGTAAGACACGCAATTACAAAACTTTCTGACTTACACTTTCCATCAACTGAAGAATCTAAAGAGAGATTAATAAAAATGGGTGAAAATCCAAAATATATATTTAATTTTGGGTGTCCTGCGATGGATATTTTAAAGAATGAAAATTTAAATATAGATAATGAATTAATGTTTAATTATAGTGGGGTTGGAGTTCAAACTAATTGGGAAAAACCATATATTTTACTCTCTCAACATCCAGTTACTACAAGTTATGGAGAGGGAAGAGAGCAGATAACAGAGAGTTTATATGCACTAAAAGAGTTAAAAGATATTCAAAAAATAATACTTTGGCCGAATATTGATGCTGGAAGTGACGATGTTGCTGGAGGTATTAGAAAATTTAGGGAACTTAATATGCAAGAAAATTTTCAATACTTTAAAAATTTTTCACCTGAAGTTTATGCAAAAGTTATAAATAATGCCTCTTGTGTAGTTGGAAACTCTAGTAGTTTTATTAGAGAGTGTTCATTCTTAGGAACTCCTGCTGTAATTATAGGAGATAGACAAGAGGGAAGAGAACATGGCAAAAATGTAATTTTTTCAACTTATGAAAGAGACGATATTATGGATAAAATAAACAAACAGTTATCTCATAAAAAATTTAAATCAGATAAAATATTTGGTTATGGAGACGCAGGAGATAAGATAGCTAAAATTTTATCTACAATTGATTTAGATAAAATAAATAAAAGGAATACTTACTAATGTTATTTAACTCTTATGAATTTATTTTTATTTTTTTGCCTATAACATTTTTTGTATATTTTTATTTAAATTCAAAAAGATTAATAGTTGCATCAAAATCATTTTTAGTATTCTCATCTCTATTCTTTTATAGTTATTGGAATCCAATATATTTACCCATAATTTTATCTTCAATGGTGTTTAATTATGCAGTAGGTACAACTTTTTTAAAAGAGATAAAAAATATAAATAAAAAAGTATTATTGACTATTGGAATATTCTTTAATATAGGATTATTAGGATATTTTAAATA
>JADGEE010000092.1 GCA_016744535.1 Campylobacteraceae bacterium | reverse complement strand
AATAATTTTTAAGTTCTTTTTCTAAAGTTATTACATTTTTCATATGTTAATTATAGCAATTTTTCACATAAATAAAATTTATAGGCGTGTAGTGAGAGTGGTTGGTTAGTGATTCTCGCATTTTGAAAAATTCACTAACTAGCTTTATTTTAAAGTTAATTACTATCTCATTATTTCGCATAAAAGTAATTAATAGAGTCGCTTGTTGTTTGTTTAGATAATACTCTCTTTTTGGTCTGCCACTATTTAGCGATTTAAAATCGTTAAATTCGATTTTACCGAACTTTAAAAGATGTTTTTCTTGTCTATTTATTAAATCTAAAATAGATTTTTCATTGTTATTAGTATTTTTAGCAACTATTATATGACCAACTCTGGGTTCATTTTTTATCATTTTAATTATACTACTCATTCATAAACCTTTAATTAATATATTTAAAATATAATTATTATAGGTTTTTCTTTAAAGTTTTATTAATTTGATATAATTCAAGTTAAAAAGGCGTTTTATGAAAGATATTCAAATTTCTAAGCTTTTTAATTTAAATATAAATACTGTTTATAATTGGAGAAAAGGAAATGATAAAGGTAGAAAATTACTTTATGCAATAATTAAAGATTTACCAAGTGAATATATTGAAAGTGTCAAAAAAAAGCTTGAAGAGGAAGAAAAACTGAAAAATATAAATGAAGGAAAATAGTAATGTCACAAGTTGGAGATTTTTTTTGGGCTCACGCTGATATTTTAAGAGATTTACAAGTAGATGTAAGTAAAAGAGTATTAGGCTTAATAGCTCTAAAGCTTTTAGTTGATAACAAAAAATTGAAATTTAATTTTAATTATAAAGATAATTTTGGATTAGATAAAGATTTTTTTACTCAAAAAGATAATACTACTCAAAAAAAGTTTTTAAAAATTATTAACAATTTAGAAAAATTTTCTAACACTTCAAATAAATTTGGAAAAGATATATTTAAAAATTTATTTGAACAAGGTTTTAATATAAAAGAGGGTGTTAATGAAATTTCAAATAGTGATTTTGAAAAAGTGCTTGATGTATATATAGAAAAAGCAAATTTTATAAATTATCCAAAAGAGGAGTATAAAGACCTCTATGAGATGACTTTAACTAGACTTGAAGAGAAAAAATATAAGGGTGACTTATTAGGGCAACATTTTACACAAAAATCTATTATTCACTTAATGTGCGAAATGGCAATACCAAGTATTAAGGATAGGGAAAAAATAGCAATTTATGACCCATCTTGTGGAAATGGTAGTATGCTTATGGAGAGTTTTTATTATTTTCAAAATCATTCAAAAACTAAAACTAAAAGTATAGAAGTTTATGGACAAGAGATTGATAAGAGGGGTTATGTTTTATGTAATATTTTTTTAGAGATTAGCGAAATTGATTATAATATTGTTTTAGGAAATACTCTTTTAAATCCAGCTTTTATAAATGGTATAAATGGAGATGATAGTTTTGATTTTATCATAGCAAATCCACCGTTTGGGCTTGATTGGAAACATAATTATGATGAAGAAGTAGAACTTATGAAACAAGATAAAAACTTTTTAATAGTCAAAAATGAGAAAGATAAAATCGTAACACCAAAAAAGAGCGATGGACAATTTCTATTTATACAACATATTTTAAAGCTACTTATAAATGAGCAAAATAAAACAAAGAAAAAAGATGGTTTTGCAGGAATAATCTCAAGCTCAACTCTAATTTCAACAGGTAATAATAATTCAAGTGAAGCAAAAATAAGAGAAAAAATTTTTAATTTAGGTTATTTAAAAGCAGTTATCGAACAGCCTAAAGCGATGTTTTCAAATACTGATATAACTTCACATATTTGGTTTTTTGACACAACTTATAAAGAAAATTATATTAAAATTTTACAAGTTGATAATGAAGAGAAAAATATTTTTATACCTCATTCAAGTCCTAAAAAAAAGATGAAAAATAGTTATTCAAAAGAGAATATAAAAGAGATAGTAAGAAAACTAAATAATAAAAAAGCTACAAAATATGTAACTAAAAATCTTAATTTAAAAGATAAAGTAGAGATAAATATATCAAATGAGATAGATAAAAAACCAAAGTTTATTGATGTAAATATAGAAAAAAGTGCTGAAAATTTAAAAATAGTTGGTAAAGATATTTGTGAAATATTAAAATTGGAGTTATGGTAATGACGCAAGAAGAAGCTACTAAAGAGACAATAAAAACATATAATGCTATTTCTGATGAGTTAGATAATGTTTTAGATAGTCAAATAATAGATTATTTTAAAAAGTTTCAAAAGGAAACTGGACAGTATAAAGATTTAGATATTGATAAGGTGGAGTTTGAAAAAGTTTATTTTAAAGATAAAAATTTTTTTGAAATAAATCCTAAAAAAGGTGAATTAGATAAAGAGTTAATTGATAAAAATATAGAAGTTTCCTTCATTCCAATGGCTAGTGTAAACGAAAATTTAGGAATTATAAAACATCAAGAAATTAAAAATATAAAAGATGTAAATAGTGGTAGTTATAGATATTTTAAAGATAATGATGTAATTTTTGCTAAAGTTACACCTTGTATGGAGAATGGAAATTGTTTTATAGCAAAAGATTTAAAAAATAGTATAGGTTTTGGTTCAAGTGAATTTATAATATTTAGAAGTGAAAAAATTCATAGTAAGATATTATGGTTATTTTTAAGACAAAAAAGTTTTAGAGAACAAGCACAAAAAAGTATGTCAGGTAGTGGAGGATTAAAGAGAGTTCCTATAAGTTTTTTCAATTATATTTTTATAAAAATTCCAAAATCAACAAAAAATTACAATTCTTATCAAATTCAAGAGGCTATTATTGAGTTTTTAGAATTTAACAAAGCTAAATCAGATAAATTTAGAAATAAAATGAAAAATATAGAAGATTATAAAGAAGATATAAATAATAAACTTTTACCAAATACTTTTAATCAAAATGATGATTATATAAAAAAGATGTTTATTAAATGGAACACCGACCCAATCGAGCCAAGAAACAAAGAGGATATGGTTGATTTTAATTTAGATGATGTGATTTTTGAGGAAAAAGAATTAAAATATATTGCTGAAAAAATTCAATCAGGTGGAACACCCTCAACAAAAAAAAATGAATATTGGGTTGAAGATTCTAATTTAGTTGATAATATTGATTTTTTTGCTTGGAGAAATATAGAAAAAAAGCTTTTTGAAAATATGTATTTAGAAAAATATTCAAAAGTTATCACAAAAGAAGCTTATAATAATTCTTCAACTTGGCTTATTCCACCAAATAGTCTTTTATTAGCTATTGCTTCTAATAGTAAAGGCTTATTAACTATAAATACAGAATCTATGTGTATTAATCAAAATATATTAGGAATTACTTTTAATGATAATGAATATGATGTAAAATATATGTATTTTAATTTAAAAATGTATTATTCTAAAATAGTTGAAAAAAGTTTTGGTAATTTTACAAAAGGAAGTGAATCTGCAAGAATTATAAAAATCCCCAAACCAATTACAATAAAAAATAAAAATTACTCATCTTATGAAGTACAAGAGGCGATTGTTAGCTTTATTGAAAGGTTTTATAGATGGAAAAAAAGATTAGAAGGACTTATGAAACAAGCAGATGATTTATTAGATACTATTGATGAGCTATTTTTATATAAAACATTTGGAGGGTAAAATGCAAATTATTATAAATAATGAAATTTTAGAAAATAGACTTATAGAAAAGTCAAAAGAGTTAAAGATAAAAGTTTCTGATTTGATAGAGAGATTTTTAAGTGATAAATTAAAAGAGAGTGATAAAACTAATAATTTTGATACTTCTCATATAGAGCTAGTCGATGAAGAAGAGAAAAAAGAGATATTAAGTATTATGAAAAATGTATCAAAAGAAGATAAAAAGATTGATAAAAGCTATACTAAAATTTTTGAAATATGATATTACAGATAGAGTATGAAAAAATAGCTATCAAGTTTCTTAAAAAAATGTATCAAAAATATCTAAAAAAGAGATAGACGAACTTATATTTAAAGCTATGAAAAAAATTATTAACAGAAAAGATATTAATATAAATTTAAAAAAACTTATAGGAAATGAATATGAACTTTTTAGAATACGAAAAGGAGATATTAGAATTATTTTTTCATATAATCAAAATGGAAAAGTGATTATCTCTATTGTAGAGAATATTGGTTTTAGAGGTAATATTTACAAATAGGGAGTAAAAATATCAAATGAAGATGTGATAAGATATAATTTACCTATATTAAAAAATAATATAAAAAGAATAATAAATGATTGATAATGATAATGGTGTAGATAAAAGATATATATATAAACAGATTGAGGAGTTTAATAATCAACCCTCAAATCCGAGTGTAAAAAATAGTTTAAATTTTGCAAAAAGTTATCTATATGTTGATAGCTTAATAGCTAAAGATAGAGCTAAGTTTTTTGGATTTATTTTAAAAGAATATTTAAATATAGACGAGTTTAAAAGTATTATAGATTTAACTTTTGGTAGTGGAAATTTAACAGCTAATTTACTTTTAGAAAATAGTATTGATACTATAAATTTAATATTAAATGATAAATTTGAAAATAAAAATAATGTAAATAGAGATATTAATATAGGTGAAAAAAGATATTTAGATATTTTAAATAGTGAAAATTTTAACGAATTTAATAAATTTGATTTAATAGTTTTTAATCCTCAAATTGGTGGAAGTTATTCAAGTGGAGAACTTGCAATTGAGTTAATTGAGCCTAAAATTTCTAGTAAAAAAATAGAGAATTATATAAAATTATCAAATTTAGATATCGAAATAAATATTAATGAAGAGAATAGAAAAATTTTTATTCATTCTGATACATTAAGTAAATCAGCTATGAATGAAGAGTTAAAAGATATTAAAATTTAGAACTATTATGATGTTTTTTATCAATCAAAAAATACAAAAATAGAGGGAAATATTACAAATATAGTTAAATTTAGAAAAACTCTTGATTTAATTTCAAATGATAATAATATTTTAGTATTTTACGGAAAAGAGAATCATTTTAATATCTTTTTTAAAGATTATAATATATTAGATATTTAGCTAATGATGATGGTAACGACTTATTTATAATCTCTAAACAATTTGATAAAAATATATGTTATGAAAAAGATAACAATAATGAATTTATAGTAAATAATAATTGTAAAAAATCTAAAGAAAAAAATGAAGATGAAAAAGGGAATATAGAAGAGAGTATAAAAGAATTTCAAAAAGTTTTTAAAGATTTACAAGAGTTAGGGGATATTTGGGGTAGCGATGAAGTAAAAGAGGAAAAAAAGAGTAAAAAACCTAAAAAAACAATACCAAACTTTTTAAATAAAAATCTTAAAAAAGATGAAAATACAAAACCTATTAAAAACTTTTTAAAGGATAAAAAGAAGTGATAGAAAATATATATTTTAAAATAGGACAACCAAACACAGGTAAAAGTTATAGTTTTAGAAAAGAGAATTTAGAAAAAGAGTATTTTAATGATAAAGAAATAGAATATTTAAAAATACCAGTTTCGGGAGGAATTGGGAATGAATATAAAGGATTACAAAATACAGATTTAGCTATCTCTTATGACCCAATAAAAGAGAATTTAAAATTTGGTGAATTTTTACAAATGCTTATGAAAGCAATTTTAAATCCTAATATTAATTATATTGTGTTTTTAGATGATTTTCACAATCAAGATATATCGAGCTTACTTTCTGAATATACACCACTCTTTAAAGCTGGGCAAAAAGTGGATTTAAAAAATAAAATAAAATTAAATGAAGAGTTAAAAGAAGAGTTAAAAGAAGAGTTATTAAATAAAGAAGATTTCAATATAGAAAAATGGAATGAATTTATAGATAGTTTAAAAGTTATACAAGAATCAATTACAAATAGAGTTTCAGGCGAGTCTCTAAAACTTGTTTTTCCATCAAACTTTTATCTTTTAGGGTGTGCAAATTTTAATGAAAAGACGATTAATATTTTTGCAGATTGGAGCGATAGAGCAAAGATAGAGTATGTAAATCCAATAAAAATTATGGAAGAGTTAAAAGATGAAAATGACTTTATAAAATGTACAAAAAAATTAAATAAAGATTTACAAGAGATTTTAGAAAATAAAAATATATATGATTATGAAAAATATTGCTTTGGAATTTGGAAGGTTAAAGATATAACAGAGTTAGAAGAACAAAAAGAGATAATTAAATTTTTCTTTTTTATGATTAAAAACTCTCTTATTTATAATAATAAAAATAGTGAAATAAATGAAATTGGTTGAGAATTGATTCAAAAAATTAAATCAAATCCTTGGTTTGAAAAAAATATGAAAACTACAAATATGGATAATGAAAAAATGGATTATAAAACTTTGCACGAACTTAGGATTTATGAATATTAATGTTTTTAATTGAAGTAGATAAACAAAATAAAAATATACATTTAGCTTTTAGCGATTTAAGTAAAAATTTAAATGAAACCATAAAAAAATAGTTATATAAAAAGATAGATAATAAAGCGATAGATAAAATAATTAAATTTATAAAAGATAACTCTATTGATGATAACTTTAAACGACAAAAAAATTATGTTAGTAATTTAACTACATATATTGATATTATAGAAGATAAATATAATCTATCTATTTTTATACTTCCAAAAGATATAGAGTTAATAAACTTTAAATTATCAAAAATAGAAACTTTTAAAAGTATAGAGAAATTATCTATTAATGTTTTTAAACTCTATAATAAATATATAGAACCAAAAGATATTGAATTTAAGGGATTAAAAGAGTTTGAGGGTGAGAGTTTTTTAGAATTAGAACTCTTATTTTATAAAAAAGAGTTAAATAGACTCTATAATTATCTACTCAATTATAAACGAAGTTTAAAAGATAAAATTGTCTGTTCTGATAAAAAGATAGGTATTGAAATTGAGGAACTTAATCAATTAGAAAATAATCTACTTAAAAATTATCAATTTGTAAAAGTTGCACATCAAGAGGATTTAATAATTTTTATCTACTCTTTGATTGAGTTTTTAAAAAAACAGAGGCTTAAAATATTTAAAGAGTTAAAAGAGTATAAAGAGATAGAGAAAATTATTAATAAAATATATAATTTTTTGCTTAAAATTTCTAATAGCAGACATTTAAAGAGAGATAAAATAACTACAAAAAATTTATCAGATTTTTTTATAAAATATAAAAACTCAAAAGAGATTCAAAAGAATTTAATTATATATGAAATTGCAAAAAATATATTTAACAATCAGTTAAAAGATGGTGTTTTCTTTCTTAAAAAAGTTGATTTAACTAAAATGTTTGAAGTTATAATTGAAAAAAAATTACTTAAAAAATATGCAAAAAATTTATATATTGGAGATAAAAACAGTAGAAAAATATATAATAAAAACAATTTAGAGCTAAAAAAAAATAACTATCTTTTAGAAAAAAATGATAAAAAAAGTATTTCTCAATACCCTGATTATTTAATCAAAGATGAGAATATTTTTCATATAATTGATGCAAAATATAAATTAAAAGATAATCTTCTTGATAGTCGTGATATATTTTGGCAAATACTTATATATTCAAAACTATTTAATAAAAATATAGATTTAAAAAAAGTAAAAAAGATAATAATTTATGCCAAAAAATCAAAAATAGATATAAATGAAATTGAAAATATTGATATAAATCTTGAATCAATAAATATTGATAAAAAAGAAATTTTTGAATCTTATAATGAAAATGTTTTTGATAGTGAAATTAAACTTTTAGGAATAGAAATTTTTTTTAAAAAAATTCGATAAAGATACATATAAAGTTAGTGGAGGACTTTACGATGTTGGCGTCAGCGTTGTAAATGCTTTATCATCACATTTAAAAATGACAATTTATAAAAATGGAAATATATACGAACAAGAGTTTAGAGAGGGGATTCCATCAACTGAATTGAATTTTTACCTGATGATACTATTTTTGAAATTAGAACTTTCGAATGCAAAAGAGAAAAATATTAAAGTTAGTGGCGAAGATACAAAAGAGGGATTAGTTGTAATTGTGAGCGTTAAAGTGCCAGAACCTCAATTTCAAGGTCAAACAAAAGGAAAACTAGGAAGTAGTTATGTCCGTCCAGCTGTTCAAAAATTAACTTATGAGAAGTTAGCACAATACTTTGAAGAGAATCCAGCTGATGCTAAAAATGTAGTTCAAAAAATATTGCTTAGTGCAAGAGCTAGAGAAGCATCTAAGAGAGCAAATGAAAAAAATATATTTTGTGATGTTAAATAGAGTTAATCTAACAACTTTTTAATCTCTTTTACTTCCTCTTGTAAATCTCTTAATATCATACCAAAACCTATAAAATCATTTTCGTTAAATTGGGTAGTTTCTGGATTTAAATACATTATCACACCTGATATTAATCCTAATTTATAATCTATAACACTTAATTTATCACTTGCATTATTTATATTTTCGTTACTCATTTTTTTATCCTTTTTTATAAAACTATTTCTAAATTTTTGAAATATCTTTGTCTTTTTCCATCAAAATAACCGACTCTTAAATTTGAATTTTTAGGAGTATTTTTTAAATCTCTAAATAGTTGAAAAAACCTAATTTTGCTATATTCTGATATTTGGTTATCTTCACAAAAATTCAAATAATTTTCATATAAATTTATCGTACTTAATCGTGAATTTTTAGTCGAAATCACATGATTTTTAATAAAATATTCTGTTGTTTTAGTTTCAATTTTTTGAGATTTTTTATAATTTAAATTTGGGATTAAATTTGCGTAAAGCTCCTTAATTGCCTCTCTTCCGTATAAATCTTCAAGTTTATTCATAACTCCTGAATTAAATAGATATTTTGTATCAAAATTTTTTTTAGTTAAATTCAAAATCGCTTCAACTTTTGGAGCGTAAACTTTGTTTATGATATTTTGGTGATGTGTTACAAATTTTTCATCATACCTATCTGATTTTATTTGATTAATATTAGGTTTGCAAAGGACTAAATTACTTAAAACATCTTCACCACCTTTTGATTTTGGTTGAATATGATCAATATGAAAATTAGTATTTAATAATCTCTCATGTGAAGTGTTGCTTGTGCTTCATTTAATTCATACCATATTTTATAACTTGATGTTCCTTTTATACCGTTCGATTTAAAATCGAATACTCCAAACTCTTTAAAATCTTCAATATTTCTTTTACATAAATCTATTATTGATTGATGTTTATTATCTGTAAATTTTGCAATAGTATCACTTGTAACTTTTGCTTCATCATCAATAAATTTTATAATTTCAAAGTTCATTTATATTCCTTAAAAAGATAAATATTCGTTAAAAGAATATTGTATTAAATATATAAATTTTTGTCAAGTAAATTTGATATAATTGAAACTAAAAAAGGTTTTTTTTGATAGATAAAAATATAAAGGCATTTTTTGAATTAGGTCATACAACTTTATATGAGTGGAAAAAAGAGAAAAAAGGGGATGGTAGAAAATTGCTCTATGAAGTTTTAAAATCTTTGCCTATTGAATATATTGAAAAAATAAAAAATAGAATTGAAGAGGAAGAGAAATTAAAAGAGAGTTTGAAAAAAGATAGTTAATAATACTTAAAATATAAAATCTAATCCCTTTCTTTATTTTGAGTAGTTACACATTAATAAAGGTAATTAACAAATGGAACTATTTAAACAAAAAATAAATAATACATCTATTTTAATATTTGACTTAGATGGTACTTTGATTAATACAAATTATGCAAATTTTTTGGCATACAAAGAAGCTATCAAGCAAGTTTTAAAATTAGAATTAGATTTGCTTCATAATTCTAATGAAAGATTTACTCGTAATTTACTCAAGACTATAATACCTACACTAACTTCAGTTGAATATGAAAAAATAATAGAATTAAAAAATAAATTTTATGAAGAATATTTACATAAAACTACGCTAAATCAAGTAGTTGTAAAAATACTAAAAAAATATTCTAAAACTAATAAAACTATACTAGCTACGAATAGTCATAAAAAACGAGCTATTAAAATATTAAAACATCATAAACTAATAGATTATTTTGATTATAAATTTTATAAAGAAGATAAAGGAATAGAAATAAATAAGTTTAATTATGTATTAACTTTCTTGAAAATATCAGAAAAATTTGTTATTATTTTTGAGAATGAGAAATTAGAGATTGATAATGCTATATCTTTAGGCATATCAACTAAAAATATAATTAGTATTTAGTTTATAAATAAAGGAAAAAACAACTATGGAACAGTTCGAAATTTCAAAAAATGAATACTTAAAACAAGAGATTAATGCTTACTATCACGCTGTTTATACAAAAATGGGAAATCCTGAAAATCCTAACTATCTTAACGATTTAAAGAATACTTATGGAAAACCAGAGGCTACTGATGATAAGGACTGGGCAAAAAGAGAGCAAAAAAAATTAGATAATGCAGTTAAAAAATTAGATGAAGTATTGAAAATGGATTTACCAAATATTTTAAAAAAAGTAGAGTTTGATTCTTTATCTGTATGTGTTGTCCCTAGGTCAAAAGCAGAATCAATATATAAACCAAATCAATTGCTTTTTAAATCAACTGTTCAATCAGTTATTCAAGGACTTAGTGGTTTTAATGACTATACAAATTGTATTATTCGCACGAAAAATACTAAAACCACACATCTTTCTGAATCTACACCAAATTATAATAATGATGGAGATAATCCGTATATAGGAATTCTCACTCCACGGTTATATTTTCTTTAAGAAAGATAAACCTCTCTTGATTTGGGCTTTTTCATTAGTTCTACAAAGATTTTAAACAAATCTTTATATAA
>JADGEE010000091.1 GCA_016744535.1 Campylobacteraceae bacterium | reverse complement strand
ATTTTATATAATTTTTTTTATAATTAAATAGTATAATATTTTTAAAATATTTTAAAGGGGTGTATAATATTGGATAAATTTATAGTACAACAGTTAGAGAAGATAAGTTTATCAATGTTTAGAAAAGAGTTTTTAGGAATTTTTCATGGCTCAATCTCTGCTAGGGTTGAACATAATAAATTTATTATTAATAAGCGAGAAGCTATTTTTGACGAAATGGATGATAGTAGTTTAATTGAATTATATTTTAATAAAGATTATAGATGGAATCAAGCTAGTATTGATTCTGAAATTCACTTGAATATCTACCAAAATATTCACGAAGCTAAATATATAGCTTATGGAATGCCTCCTTTTACAATGGCATATTCACTTAATCATAATAAAATAATTCCAAAAGATTATTTTGGCTACAAAGAGTTTGGAAATTTAAAAATTTATGACCCAAAACATTTTGAAGATTGGTATGAGAGAGCACCGATTGATATAGTAAGATATTTTAAAGAGCAAAAGTCTCAAATTATAATAATTAGAGGGTATGGTGTTTATGTATATGATAGAGATATTCATCAATTAGCTAAAAAGATGGCTATAATTGAACATAGCTGTAGACTTTTACAATTATCACGCTTTTAATGTTTAAAACTTAATATATACTTTTATTTTAATAATAAAGATATATATTATAGTATGTTTTAGATAATTTTTATTTTAGAAAAGATACAATACATTCAGAATAAAGGTTTATTTTATGAATAAAACAAAAATAAATAAATTAATCACTTTAAGTATATTTTTAACTACTCAATTTTGTATATATGCTGTGGCTGATGATAATGATACACTGGTTATGTCTGATTTAATGAGTATGGATTTTGAAGAGCTAATAGAAGTTGAAATTACATCTTCAACTAAAACACCCAGAAAACTATCTCAAGCTCCAAGTACTGTGAATGCTTATTTAGCTGAAGATATACATAAATTAGGTGCTAGAAGTGTAAGTGATATCTTATGGTTAGTTGCAGGTATTCAATCACAAATTAAACATAACAATCGTAAAAAAATTTGGATAAGAGGGGTTCAATCTGAATTTAATAATAAAATTGCACTCTATATCGATGGTGTTCCATATAGAGATGTATTTGGGGGATTCTCTATTGATGAGGAGATTCCAATTGAATCTATTAAAAGAATAGAGATAATAAGAGGACCTGGATCTGCATTATATGGTGCAAATGCCTTTTCAGGCGTAATTAATATTTTTACTTTTCATCCAAGTGATACTCAAGAAAATAGAGTAAAATTAGCTCTAGGTACTCAAAATACAAAACTTGGTTATTTTTCTGTTAGAGATAATTTAAGTGAAAATTTTAAATTTATGTTAGAAGGAAAAGAGTTAAAAACTGATGGAAGAAAGCCAAAATATGACCAAAAAGGTGTAGAAAATTATCGTTTAGGAAAACAAGGTTTAGGTTATTTAAAATTTCAAACTCTAGCATATGAAGATTTGCTCTTTAGTATCTCATATTCTCAATTTGATAATTTTAGAGTTGATAAACCTATTAATAGAGATGATGGTAGAAGTAATGATAACTTAAGAATGTCTCTATCGTATAATAGTAAATTAAGTGATAAATTAAGTATAAACTCTAATCTATATCACACTAAAGTTACTAGAGTAGAATATGATCATAATTTTGAATTAACTGATGATTATAATAAAGGTAAAATATTAGAATCTTATGATTTTACAGATAGTACTTCTATTAAAGGATTAAATTTAAATTTAAATTACCACTTAACTAAAACTAATGAATTAGTAGGTGGAATTGATATTAAAGATGAGAGTTTAGATGAGAGTAGTTTTATTGATAACTTTACAAATCTAACTAATACTTTTATTGAAGATGAAAGATATAAGAATATATCTCTTTTAGATTATGGGCTTTTTTTACAAGATACACAAAGCTTTAATGATGATAAAACAAATTTAACTGTGGGACTTCGTTTTGATAAATTAGATATTTTTAAAGATCAATTTAATTATCGTATAGGTTTAAATCACTCTTTTAACTCTAAAATATCTGCAAAATTATTGTATGGTACAGCTTATCGCTCACCAAATTTTATTGAATTTGTTAGAGCACCTAAAGGTTCAGTTCTTCCTTATGTTGAAACTCTAAAAACAATAGAGGCTCAAATTGCTTATCAATCTAAAAAGAATCGTATTAGTTTGACTCTTTTTAGAAATGATTATCAAGATTTTATATATAGAAAAAATAGCTTTCACGAAGCTCCTGAAAATTTAAGGGCAGGAGTGTTTGGTAATATAGATAATCAAGAGATTAATGGAGTTGAGTTAGAATCACAATATATTTTTAATAAAGACTTTAATGGTTTTTTAAATCTATCTTGGATTGATGCAAAAAGTAGTGTTTTAGATAGATCAATTCCACTGTTAGCAAGTTGGTCTGCTTCAACTGGTATAGATTGGCATAAAAAAATTGCTGGAGGTGAACTACTGTTTCATAATGAATTGATAGTTTATGGAGATAGAGAAGATTGGCCTAATAGCATTTGGGATGAGGGTGTAGAGCCTAGATACACTAATAGGAATGATGATTTTAGTGATGGTTTTGCAAAAATTAATAGTGGAATACATTATAAATTTGATTTTAATAATCATATAATAGAGTTAGATTTAACTATTCATAATCTTTTAGATACAATTTATTATACTCAATCAATTACAGTTCCAAGAAGTAATAGAGCATCATATTTTGATACAGAGTATCCTAATAGACATATACGATTTAATATTAATTATAAGTGGTGATAGAACGACAATAGGATGGCAATATGATAAAGTATAATTTTAAAATAAGTTTTATATTAATATATTTTTTTTTAACACTAAATTTATTTGCAGAAGCAGAAGATATAACAAAAGATAATGAGTTTAAATTAAAAAGTGTATATTTAACTCGTTTAGCAGACTTTACAAATTGGCCATCTTTTGATGAAGATGATGGGATAAATATCTGCATAGATGCATCAAGTCCATTAGTTATATTTTTAAATGAAATAGATGATTTAGAAAAAAATGGAAAAAGATTGAATACAATATATAATATATCATCAGATTCTCTTGAAAATTGTCAAATTTTTTATCTATCTGATGATAGACCTGATTTACTAAAAGAGAGATTAAAATTATTAAATAAAAAATCTATATTAACAATTAGCAGTATTGATGAATTTGCTAAAAAAGGCGGAATGGTAGAGTTTTATATCTCTAAAAATAAAGTAAGAATGAAAGTTAATTTAGCTTCTCTTAGAAAATCTAAAATTTTTATAAGTTCAAAAGTATTAAAATTAATGTCAATTGTAAAACGATAGAATCTAAAATAAAATGAGTAAAATCAAAATTTTTTTTACTAGTTTTTCAATAACTGCTAAAGTTGCTTCTTTATATATAATTTCTATATTAACAATAGCTTTGTCATTTTACTACTATGCTACTAATATAACTTATCCTGCTATCTTAAAAACTGAACATCAAAAAATTAAAACCATTACAAGTTTAATAAAAGAAGATGTTGAAGTTATGTTAATGTTTGGAGTAGAAGATGAAAGTTATGATGAGATAGAGAGTATTTTAAAAAGAGACAAACAAATTTTAGGGATATATATTGATAATGAAAAAGGTGTATCTATTGGTTTGAAAAATTTAAATTTTAAAAAAATTAATAAAATAAATTTTTGTGAAGATAAAAGATATTTTTCATATTTTATTGAATTAAAAAATGGTGGATATTTTGTCTTATTTTTTTCTGCTGAGGAGTATTTACAAAATCTTGAAAATTATAAAACTTTTACAAAAACTATATTTCTTGAAATATTAATATTAGTAATTATATTTGTTTTTATTTTAAAAATATTGATGACACCGTTAAGTAAATTAGCCCAGAGTTTAAAAAATATAAATTTAGAAAAAAAGATTGATTTAAATTTACCTAAAATAAAATCAAATGATGAGAGAAAAGAGTTAATTGAGGCAGTCTATTTAATGAGTGCAAAGATAAATGAACATATAAAAGAGTTATTTTTATTTAATAAATCTTTAGAGAAAAAGATAAGAGATAGAACATTTGATTTATTAAAGGCAAAAGAGGAAGCAGAGAGAGCAAATAAAGCTAAATCTGAATTTTTAGCAAATATGAGCCACGAAATTAGAACTCCATTAAATGCTGTAATTGGTTTTACAGATTTATTAGAATCTTCAGTTAAAACTAAAAAAGAGAAGAGTTATTTAAATTCTATTAAAGCAGGTGGTGAAAATTTACTTGTTTTAATTAATGATATATTAGATTTATCAAAAATAGAAGCTGGTAAGATGGAGTTAAGATATGAGGCTAGTGATATTCATAAGTTAATAGATGAAATTAATAGAATATTTATTTTAAAAGTTCAAGAGAAAAATTTATATTTTAATGTAAAAATAGATAAAAAATTAAAAAACTATTTATCTCTTGATGAAGTTAGAATTAGGCAAATATTAGTAAATATTATTGGAAATGCTATTAAATTTACTCAAAATGGAGGAGTTACTTTAAATTTAAATTATATAGAAGAATCAAAAGATAGAATAAATTTAAAAATTACAATTAGTGATACAGGAATTGGCATACCAAAAGAGCAACAAGAGATGATGTTTAAACCTTTTATTCAACAAGATGGACAGAGTACTAGAAAATATGGTGGAACTGGTCTAGGATTATCAATTAGTAAAAAATTAATAGAGATGATGAATGGAAAAATAAGTTTAGAGAGTAGAGTTGGTAAAGGGAGTCAATTTTTTATAAATTTAAAAAATATAAAAATATTAAACAGTATTGAAAATAAAAATTACAATGAAAAAGATATATGTAAAAATATTATTTTTGATAATGCTACTATCTTAATTGTTGATGATGTTGAAAATAATAGAGATTTATTAAAAGCTTATTTTAATGAGACTAATATTAAAACAATAGAGGCATATAATGGAGAAGATGCTATTAAAAAAGCAAAAGAATATAAACCAAATTTAATTTTAATGGATATTTTTATGCCTATTGTAGATGGATATGAGGCAAATAAAGAAATTAAAAAGATTGAAAGCTTAAAAAATATTCCAATTATTGCTTGTACAGCTTCTGTTTTAAAAGGAGAAAAAGAGAAAATTTTAAATGATGGTTTTGTTGGATTTTTAGCTAAGCCTGTATTAAGAGATGAAGTTTTTAATGAAATTATAAAATTTTTAAAATATAAAAATATAAAAATTAATCAGAATAATGAATTAAAAAATAAAAAAATAGATATTTCAACTTTACAAGAACCTATTTTACAAGAATTGGAAAATTATATAAAAAATATAATAAATTTATATGATTTAGGTGATTCTGCACTAATAAAAGACACTCTTATAAATTTACAAGAGTTTATTAAAATACATTCAATATCACAATTACAAGAGAATTTAGAAGATTTATTAAGTTATATTGATAATTTTGATATAGATGAATTTGAGAAAGAACTTTTTAAGTTAAAAAGTATATTTAATGTAAATATGTTAAAATAATTCAAATATTTAAGGGTAAAGGTTTTATTATATGAAAAAAACTCACAATATGAGTGATAGAGAGTCTTATGTTAGATTTATACTAGCTACTATAATATTATTTATAAGTATATATTATGGTTGTTATATTTTAGCAATCTTAAGTATAATATTTTATTACACTGCGTTAAAAAGATTTTGTTTTATATATGAAATTTTTCATTTAAATAAAAGATTTAGTTCAGAAAACTATTATCGTTCATTATTGCCTATACATAATCCTGCTGGTGTATTGATTTTTAATAAAAATGGAAAAATAGTTTTTAAAAATAGTTCTGCTAATATAGAATTTGGGAATATAAATCATATAGAAAAATTAAATATTACAAATATAAAATATATTATAGAAAAAGATGAAGTTTCAAATATATCATATAAACATAATAATAAAACTTTTATTCTCAATCTTAAAGGTTTATCTAGTGAGAATCTTCTACTTGCTTATGCTGATAATATAACTGAAATTATTAAATTAAATGAAGATATAGAAAATACCCAAAGAGAGATAATTTACACAATGGGTGAAATTGGAGAGACTAGAAGTAAAGAGACTGGAAATCACGTAAAAAGAGTAGCAATCTATTCTCAAATATTAGCTAAATTATATGGACTTAGTGATAAAGAGAGTGAACTGTTAAAAATGGCAAGTCCAATGCACGATATTGGTAAAGTTGGAATTCCTGATGCAATATTAAATAAACCTGCTAAGCTTACTAAAGATGAATTTGAAATTATGAAGACTCATTCCGAACTTGGTTACTCTATGTTAAAAAATTCAAATAAAGAGATATTAAAAACAGCCTCAATAGTTGCACATCAACATCACGAAAAATATAATGGTAAAGGGTATCCAAAAGGATTAAAAGGTGAAAACATACACATATATGGTAGAATTACTGCTATTGCTGATGTTTTTGATGCATTAGGAAGTGATAGAGTTTATAAAAAAGCTTGGGAATTAGATAGAATATTAATTCTCTTCAAAGAGGAGAGAGGAGAACATTTTGACCCACGATTAATTGATTTATTCTTAAATAATTTAAATGATTTTTTAAAAATTAGAGATAAATTTAGTGATAAATTATAATCCTAAAATTTTAATTGTAGATGATATTTCTAAAAATATTCAAATTGTTGCAAATATATTAAAATCAGAAAATTACTTAATTTCATTTGCAAACAATGGTAAAAAAGCTGTTGGGTTATGCCAAGAAGCAAATTTTGACCTAATTTTATTAGATGTTATGATGCCTGAACTTAACGGTTTTGAAGCTTGTTTACAAATTAAAGAAATATCAACTTATAAAGATGTACCTATTATTTTTTTAACTGCTAAGAGTGATACAGATAGTGTTTTGAAAGCTTTTGAAGTGGGTGGAGTTGATTATGTAATAAAACCATTTAATGCAAAAGAGTTACTACTTAGAGTAAAAACTCAAATTAAACTTAGAGAATTAACACATAAATTAGTTCAAACAGAAAAAATAATAGCACTTGGTAGTCTAGTTGCAGGAGTAGCCCACGAAATAAATACTCCAGTAGGAGTAGCAGTTACAGCAACTTCTAAAATGGATAGTAAGACTAAAAAATTTTCAAAATTTTATAAATCAAATGAATTGACAAAATATGATTTAGATAATTATTTAGCAAGTATGCAAGAGGGTTTATCAATTACATTTAAAAATTTAGAGAGGGCTAGTGAATTAATTCAAAGTTTTAAACAAGTTGCAGTTGACCAATCTAGTGAAGAGAAAAGAAAATTTAAATTATGCGAATATTTGAATGAAACTTTAATTTCTCTTAAACCAAAATTTAAAAATAAAAATTATATAATTAATTTAAATTGCAATATGAATTTAGAATTAAATAGTTATGCAGGAGTATATTCTCAAATTTTTACAAATTTAATTTTAAATTCAATTATTCACGGATTTAAAAATTTAAATAGTGGTGAAATCAATATTGATATTTTAATAAAAAATTTAAATTTAATTATAGAATATAAAGACAACGGAGTTGGAATTGATGAGAATAATTTAAAAAAAGTGTTTGAACCTTTCTTTACAACTAATAGAGAAAACGGAGGAAGTGGACTTGGAATGCACATAGTTTATAATTTGATTACTCAAAAATTAAATGGAAAAATAGATTTTAAAAGTGAAAAAAATAGAGGTATTGAATTTTTAATAATAATTCCTTTAAAGGATTTTAATGAGTGAAAAATTAATATTTGCAGATGATAAAAAAGAGCAAAAAGAGATTAAAGAGTATTGGAAAATTTTAATTATAGACGATGAAGAAGATATTCATAGTGTTACAAAATTTGCTTTAGATGATTATATTTTTGAAGATAAAAAATTAAAATTTATTAGTGCTTATAGTGCTAAAGATGCTAAAAATGTCTTAAGAAAAGAGGGTGATATTGCAATGACTTTTTTAGATATTGTAATGGAAAGTGATGATGCTGGATTAAAACTTATAAAATATATAAGAGAGGAGTTAGAAAATAAGTTGTTAAGAATAATTTTAAGAACAGGACAACCTGGGAGTGCACCTGAAGATGAAATAGTCTTAAAGTATGACATAAATGATTATAAAGCAAAAACTGAATTAACTGATAAAAAACTCTTTACTGTTGTAACAACTGCTCTTCGCTCATATCAAGACTTAATAAAAATATTAGAACAAGAAAAATTACTTAGAAAACAAGCAAAATTTGTTGCAATGGCTGAAATGATTGATGCAATTGCACACCAATGGAAACAACCATTAACTATTATGAGTCTTCACGCTTCAAGTATTCCATTGAAATTTGATGATGGTGAATTTTCAGAACAAGATGCAAATGAAGTATCTGATGATATTCTTTTACAAATTCAACATTTAGATGAAACTCTCGAGGAGTTTAGAAGATTTTTTAGACCTAATAAAAGGAAAAAGAAATTTTATATAAAAGAAGTTGTTGATTCTGTTTTAGTTTTATTAAAAGATGAACTTCAACTAAATCATATAGAAATAGAAATAATGGAAAATGATGAAAGTTTAATTTATGGTTTTCCAAATGAGTTAAAACATGTAATTTTAAATATAGTAAACAATGCTAGAGATAATTTTAAAGAGAAAAAAATTAAAAATAGAAAAATAATTTTAAGTGTTGATAAAAATAATTTTTCTATTTTAGATAATGGTGGAGGAATTGATGAAGATATTCTACCTAATATATTTAATTCAAATTTTACTACTAAAGCTAAAAGTAAAGGAAGTGGAGTAGGTTTATATTTATCAAAAATGATTATTGAAGATAGTATGGATGGTAAAATTATTGCTAAAAATTTTAAGCAGGGAATTAAATTTAAAATTACTCTACCTATCTATTCTAATGTTTAAACTTAATTTTATTTAAAAAAGGAAAATTATGACAAAAGTATTACTACCACTTGCAAGTGGATTTGAAGAGATTGAAGCTATTAGTATAATTGATGTATTAAGACGAGCTGGAATTGAAGTTATTATAGCTGGAGTAGATGTAGATATAGTAGAGGGTGCTAATAAAATTTTAGTAAAAAGTGATTGTTTAATTAGTGATATAACTTCAATTGATAATATTGATATGATAGTTTTACCTGGTGGATGGGGTGGTACTAAAGTATTAGCTGAAAATGAAAAAGTTCAAAGTCTACTTAAAGATATGGATTCTAAAAATAAAAAAATTGGTGCAATTTGTGCAGCACCTTATGCACTTGAAAAAGCTGGTGTTTTAAAAAATGGATTCACATGTTATCCATCAGTTGAAGATGAGATTAAAACTGGAGGATATACTTCAAAAGAGAGCGTTGTTATTAGTGAAAATATTATGACAAGTAGAGGACCAGCAACTGCAATATGTTTTGGATTAGCTATTGTAAAAAAGTTAGTTTCACAAGAAGTATATTTACAATTAAAAGCTGGACTTTTAGCAGATTTTTGCTAAAAGATGAAATATAAATAATGAAAATTTATATTAATGATTTAACATTTGAAACTATAGTAGGAGTTCTTAAAATTGAAAGAATAACTCCTCAAAAAGTAATTATAGATGTAGAGTGTGAATATAACTATAATACTAAGTATTTAAATTATGCAGAAATTATAAAATTAATTCAAAATAGAATGATTGAACAAAAATATGAAATTTTAGAAGTTGCTTTAATAGATTTAACAAGACTATTAAAAGAAAATTTTAAAAATATTACGAGTTTAAAGATAAAAATAATAAAACCTGATATTATAAAGAACGCTAAAGTGGCAGTTGAGTATGAAATATGAGATAATTTTTAAAAGTTTATAAAAGTTTCTTTAAAATTGCCTAAAATTATGCTATAATCTTCCTTAAACATTGTAAAAATAAAAAAAGGGAGAATATGAGAATATTAGTAATTGAAGATGAAATAACTTTAAATAAAACACTAGCAGAGGGTTTAAATGAGTTTGGATATCAAACTGATATAGCTGAAAATATAAAAGATGCAGAGTACTATATAAGTATAAGAAATTATGATTTGATATTAGCAGATTGGATGTTACCTGACGGTAGTGGATTAGATTTAATAGGTGGAATTAAACAAAAATCTCCAAGAACAGCAGTTGTTGTTCTTTCGGCAAGAGATGATAAAGAGAGTGAAATTGAAGCTTTAAAATCAGGTGCTGATGATTATATTAGAAAACCATTTGATTTTGATGTTTTAATTGCAAGAATTGAAGCAAGATTAAGATTTGGTGGTACTAATGTCATTGAAATTGGTGAACTTGTAATCAATCCTGATGAAGAAAAAATTACTTATAAAGGTACAGAGATTGAACTTAAAGGTAAACCTTTTGAAGTATTAACCCACTTAGCAAGACATAGAGACCAAATTGTATCAAAAGAGCAACTACTTGACGCTATTTGGGAAGAACCTGAACTTGTAACTCCAAATGTTATTGAAGTAGCTATTAATCAAATTAGACAAAAAATGGATAAACCACTTAATATTTCAACTGTTGAAACTATCAGAAGAAGAGGCTATAGGTTTTGCTATCCCAAAGCAGTATAAGAGGTGAATTTACAGTTCAATTAGTTTTTGCATCAATTACACTAATTGCAACTTTTTCTCTTATCTTATATGGGTATATTAAAAATGAAATTAATGATGATATTCAAATAGAGTTGATAAATAAAGCAAAATTAATTGCTAGTTCTCATAAAAATTATAAAGTTAATTCAATAATAAATGATAATGAAGTTTTAATTCATATAGTAAAAAGTAAAAAAATATATATAAATAAAATAGAGTTTAAAGAGTTTAAAGATAAAAATAAATTTTATATACAACTAATA
>JADGEE010000165.1 GCA_016744535.1 Campylobacteraceae bacterium | reverse complement strand
TAAATCTATTTTATAATATTTTTTCAATTCAGATAAGTTTAAACTAAAATAATATTTAAATAACTCTTTTTCTTTGATACTTAAATCTTTATCAAAAGTGATATATAAATCAATGTCGCCACCTCTTTTATTTAAATCTGTCCTTGAGCCTATTAGATATAAATAAACACTTTCATTTTTATTTGTAGTTTTATAGAAAGCATTAAAAATTAAAGATAAATATTTTTCTTTAATTCTAACTCTTTTTGATAGGTTTTTTTGTTTAATAAACATTAAATTTCATTCTGCTTAACTTTGATATTTTCCTTGATATTATGATAAAGATTTTTCATATCTTCGTCAATAATACTTGATAAATGTTTCTCTGTCATTATTTTTCCAAAAAGATGTATAAAAACTTTTTCAAGATGATTAACATATTTATCAACTATTACATCTAATTTATCTTTTAAATCGGATATTGATAACTCTTCATATTCGTGTATATTGTTTCTTTTATCCCTTAAATCTTGCCACTCATTAAATTCTATGTCTAAAAAATCCATTTTTTCTAATTTATCAAAAATATCTATAAAACTATTTTCATCTTCTCCCAAAATTTTTAAAATACTTGGAAATATCTTTTTTGCCATTTGGTCTTGAAGTTGTCCAAATCTATATATAATTTGGTCTGAAGCCATTATAAATAACTCTTCTTGCTGATATATATCTAATTTTTCAATTTCTCTTTTTGCAAACTCTATTCTTTTTAAATGTTTTAAAGATGCTCTTAAATATTGTTCTAATAATTTTTTATTTTTTTCAAATATATCAGTCATTTTTTAACTCTTCTTCGATTTTTTTAAAACCAAGCTCCCATCTCCCAATCAAATTTAATAGATAAGTAAGCAATTACAAAACTAATCATAATACCTAATGCAATAAATTCAGGTGCATATTTATTCATTGATAATCCTTTCAATATTTAAATTTATTTCTTTCGCTTTCTCTTTTAAAATTCCTAATCTATAATATCCCCTAAAAATTGCTATTCCAATTATAATAAAGGATATTATAAAAGCTAAAAATAAATAGATATCAAACTTAAACAATAAACCACTAATTCCCGCATTAATTAAAAGTAATATAAATGTTTTTTTATAAATTATATTAGCCTTTAGATTTTTCATTCTCAATAAAATCTTCTAATTTATTTCTGATATGTATTATGCTTTCATCTCGATTCACTTCTATTTTTAAAAATTTGGATAATTTCACAAGTGTTGATTTTGCAAATCTAGTTTTTTTATTATTTTTAGCATTATATAGGATAGAAGAATTAATATTAGTTGCTTCAGATAATTCATTTATGTTACATCTGTATTTTTTTAAAATAAATTCTACAATTTCTTTTACATTTATATTCATAATTATTTCATACTTTTTTAATAAATTATACTTAAATAACATTAAACATATATTAGCTTAATGTTGAGTTAATATATGTTTAATATTGAGATATTGCATTAATATTAATTTGATATAGTTAGTTTTAAAAAATATTTAAGATAAATAAAACTACAATACAAAAAATCAACTCCAAAAGGCAAAAAATGGAAAAAAAATATGACAAGCCAAAACGCAAATGAGAGGTTTGAAAAGTTTATAACTCAAAATTTAGATTTGTTTAAAAATTTAGATGATAAAAAAATCGAAGCTGATGTTAAATTTTTTAGACTTCCTCAAAAAGCTTTGGGCTTTGTTAGAAATAGAAACTTTTATATCTATCAAAGTAGATTTTTAAACTTATTGCTTTTTAATTTCTCAATAGTTGATTTGATTGAAATCATACAAAAGCAAATAGAAATAGAGATAGTTGAAGTAGTTGAAAATAAAAAGTTTAAGTTCATAAAGTTAAATTTTTTAAATTTTGAAGATTATTTAATATTCGTTGAAGAATTGGAGGCTAAGCTAAATGAATAAAAAAAAGTTGGCTAGAGAGTTAGCAAAAAGACATAATTTGACAAATGTAAAAGCTGAACTAATCGTTAAAGATATTTTTCAAATTATCTCTGAAGAGTTAGCAACAAATGGAAGAGTTGATTTAGTTAATTTTGGAATATTTTTGACTATTACTAGAAAAGCAAGAAAGTTAAAAATGCCAAACAGTGATAAAGTTATTCAACTGAACGATACAAAAGTTATCAAATTTCGTGCAAGTAAGAATTTGAAAAAAGTAGTTAATGAAGTAAAAAAATGAAAATTGAAAAAGCGATAGAAGAGTTTTTATTGTATTCAGAAAATGAGAGAGAGTTAAGTTCAAGGACTATAAAAGCTTATAGAATAGATTTAAATCAATTTAAACTATTTCTTGAAGCTAATAATGTAAAGTTTTTAAAAAATATTGATAAGAGTGTTTTAGAGAGATATTCAATACATATCTCCAATGCAAAACCAAAGACTATAAAAAGAAAATTTACAGTTATAATAATACTTTGGCGTTGCGTCCTTTCACAGCTAAATTAATTTAAAAACATAAGATATGCTAAAATTATGAAAAAAAATAAAAAAAAAGCTTAAATGATGAAATGTA
>JADGEE010000090.1 GCA_016744535.1 Campylobacteraceae bacterium | reverse complement strand
ATTTATACCTTTTGTTATTCTTATTTTAAATTTATAGATGCTTTTATCTTATTTGCAAAAACTTTACCACTATTTTTCTCAAATAAAAAATTTTCACCTCTAAAAATATGCTCTTTTTTAGTTTCTGTTAAAAAATTTATTTGAAATGGTTTTTCTGATTTTACTATTTTATCTTTAAAATTATAATTTAAATCTTCTGTTGAAATAAAAAGCCCATCACTTTTATGATATGTTGCCATATTTCGTAAATTTAAATTATCTCCCTTTAAAATAGCCTCTTTTGAAGTTAAATACTCTGTAATAGAATTTTTTAAAAATCTGGATATTGATAAATTTTCAATTAATGTTTTGTCTTTAAAAGTATAAGCATGTGACGCCATTAATACTAAATCTAACTTATCTTTAGTAATTTTATATATATTAAAATTTGAAAATTCAAATATTGCAATATTATTTGAACTAAAATTAGTTATATTTGTAGGTTTAATAAAAATAATTGAAAATATTGCAACTATTAAAATAAAATAGAAAAAATGAAATATTTTTATTTCCAAAGTTCTAAAAAATCTCTCTCTAAATTATCTTTTTTTACAATATACTCTATCATTTCTCTAATTGCACCTTTCCCACCTGAAGTATTAAGTATCACATCAACTACATCGTGAATAAAAGTTGTAGAGTCTGCTGGAGTAAAAGAAAGCCCTGCTAATGAGAGCATTTTAAAATCATTCAAATCATCACCAATTACTGCAATCTGTTTAAGCTCAAGTCCCTCTTTTTGGGCAATCTCTTTTAATTTAATATCTTTATTACCTTCACCTTGATATAAGTAATGAACTCCTAACTCATTAGCTCTCTGTTGGACTACACTAGATTTTCTACCTGTAATAATTGCAACTTTTTTCTTCAATTTTATCCAACTAGCAATTGCTAATCCATCCTTTACATTAAATGATTTTATCTCATCATCTGAACTGTAAATTATTGAACCATCAGTCATACACCCATCAACATCTAATACGATTAACTCTATTTCCATTAAATTACACCTTTTGTACTAGGAATTTTTATTCTCTTATTTTTAGTCAATGCCCTACGCAAAGCAACTGCAAAAGCTTTAAATGTAGCCTCAATTATATGGTGTCTATTTTTACCTCTTTTAAGAATTAAATGAGTTGTAAGTCCAGCATTAAATACAATTGCTCTAAAAAATTCCTCTACTAATTCAATATCAAACTCTCCAACTTTTCCACCAGCCAATTCGACTTCATAAACTAAAAAAGGTCTATTTGAAATATCTAAATCACACTCGACCGCACTCTCATCCATTACTACAGAGGCATTTCCAAATCTCTCTATCTCTTCTGCTGGATAAATAGCTTTTTTTAGGGCTTCTCCAATCACAATTGCCGTATCTTCAACTGAATGGTGAAAATCTATATCTATATCTCCATTACATACAATTTCTAAGTCTATTAAAGAGTGTTTAGAAAAACTCTCTAACATATGGTTAAAAAAACCTATGTTAGTGTCAATTTTATATTTTCCACTTCCATATAAATTTAATTTAACTTCTATTTTTGTCTCTTTTGTCTCTCTTTTTATCTCAATCATTACTCACCCATAATAATAAATGCACCAGAAAATTCGTCATTGTCTGCTCTAAACTTATCAGCCTCTTCATAACTATTAAAACCAGTGAGCCAAACTTTATACATATTATCTCTCTCTTTAATTTCTGCTTTATATTTATTTTTAACTAAAGAGTATTGCTCTTTAATTTTATTAGCACCATCAAGGTTTTTAAATGCTCCAATTTGAATAGAAAACCTATTAAATATACTATCATCTACTTCTACTTGTTGCTGCTTAGTAACTATTTTAGCTTTACTATTCTCTTTTACTAATGGTTCAGGAAGATTTATAATTTTTGTAGTCTCTATCTTTTTAATATTATCTTGGGTAATAATATCTTTAGTCTCAATTTCAACTCTAGTTTCAACTTCTACTTTAGGAGTTGTTGGTTTTATTACAGAATTTAAATTCTGTTTCTCTTCACTTTTTTCAAAATTTATCTCTCTGTTAAATCCGACAACTTCTAATTTAACTAAAGCTGTACCAAAATTTATAATATCTAAATCTTTCGCAGCAGAAAAAGATAAATCAATTAATCTATTTTGAACAAATGGACCTCTATCATTTACTCTAACAATTGTTGTTTTAGAATTTTTTAAATTTGTAACTTTAAGCATTGTATTAAATGGAAGAGTTTTATGAGCAGCTGTAAAGTCATACATATCATAATTTTCACCATTTGAAGTTTTTCTACCGTGAAAATCTGGACCATACCAACTAGCAACTCCCTCAAAATTTTCACCAATATCAACTTTTATAGGATAATACCATTTTCCATTTACATAATATGGTTTTACATCCCTATCAACTTCTTTAAAAGGGTCATCTTTTTGTATCTCTTTTTTAACTTCTTGAGTTAAATTCTCTTCTAATTTTATTTCACTTTTTATCTCTTTTGAAATATTTACATCGTTTGCTTTAACACTCTTAGATTTAGTTTTTAACTGTGGAGGTAGACTTGATAATGAACATCCACTTATTAAACCGATAATGAAAAGAGAAGTTAAACTCTTAGTTAGGTATGACAATTTTATCTCCTATTTTAATAAAATTTGATTTTAAATTATTAGCTTCTTTTATATTTTTAACTGGAGTATCAAAAATTTTTGCAATTTCACTTAGTGTGTCGCCTCTTTTTATTATATATAAACTTTTTTTAACTCTTTTAACACTTTTGTTTTTTAGTGGAATAGGAATAAGTAATTTTTTATCTAAACTTAAAAAATTCTTTTTTAAACTATTTGCCTCTTTGATTAATTCATAATCTATTTTGTATTTTTTTCCTATTTTATATAATGAATCACCTTGTTCAACAACATGCATTAAAAATTTTATATCAGTTTGTCTAAAGTTTGCTTTAAAGAGTGCCAATCTATTATAGGGTATATAAATTTGATACTCTTTTGCATAAGGCGGTAAAAAATTATATTTTAAGTGTCTATTTAATTTCTTTAACTCTTTAACGCTCATTTTAATACTTCTTGCTATATCACTTAAGTGTGTTCCACCTTTTAAACTTACAGGAGATATAGGATAAATTGAACCTCTATTTAATAGATGTTCAAAATCATCTAAAAATAAAAAATTTATACTATTTGCCATAAATGCAAGTGATAAAATTTTTCTAATATATAATCTACTCTCTTTAGGTAAATATTTCTTTTTTGAATCTAATAAAATATTTAAATCATCACTTTTAGCTTGTTTAATTCCTCTAGCTAATCTTCCCTCACCGCAATTATAAGCTAGTGCTGCTAAATACCACTTTCCAAATCTATTATGTAAATGTTTTAAATATTTAATTGCTATTTTAGTTGATTTAATAGGGTCTCGTCTCTCATCTGTATAATTATCTATTTTTAATCCAAAACCCTTTGCTGTTGCAGGCATAAATTGCCAAAGCCCAGAGGCTCTCTTTTTAGAGTATGCTCTAATTGAAAAGTTTGATTCAGCCATTGCTAAATATAAAAAAGCTTCAGGAATACCAGCTTCAGTTATCATATCTTTTATAATTGGTACAAATGTATAAGCATCATTTAATTTTTTTAAAAATAGACTTTTTCTCTTATTTAATATAGAATTTTTCATAGAGATGAAAACTGGCTCTTTTAAAAAATTTTCATTAATATCTAAACTCTTTAAAACATTTAAATCCCTCTTATCAAGACCAATATCTGTTAAAGAACCTAATGCAAAACTTATAACTAAAACTAATGGTACAAATATTTTCAATTCTTAAACCTTATAAAAGTAAGTAGTTGAATTTTACCTTAATTTAACTGACAAAACTCTTTAAATAAATATTGAGTATTCTTGGTACAGAGTTCACAAATTTCTTTATAACTCATATTAGATAACTCAGCCATTTTGTTTGCAATTAGTGTTGTATAACTTGGCTCATTTCTCTCACCGCGATGAGGATGAGGAGTTAGATATGGTCCATCTGTTTCAATTAAAAGTTTATCTTTCGGAATTTTTGGAAAAACATTTATTAACTTTTTAGCATTTTTAAATGTTAAAACTCCGCCTATTCCAAAATAAAAACCATTATCAGCTAATGATAAAAGTTCTTCATCTGCATTATAACAGTGAAGAACTCCTCCAATTTTATTAGCTTCATTTTCAATTAAAATAGCTTTACTATCAACACTTGCATCTCTTATATGGACGATTAAAGGTTTGTTCACTTTTTTGGCAAATTCAATATGTTTTTTAAACACCTCTTTTTGGAGTTGTTTAACCTCTATTTTCTCTTTTTCATCTTTTGGTAATCTATAATAATCTAATCCACACTCTCCAATTGCAATACATTTTGGATGAGTAGCATATTCAGTTAAAATTTTTTCATCAAAATTTTCAACATCATATGGATGAGTCCCTACAGCAAAAAACATTCCATTATATTTTTGAACTAAATCTAATGCTTTTGGTAAATCTTTTGGATCAGCCCCTGGAATTAAAAATCCTTTTACACCTACCTCTTTTGCCCTAATAATTACCTCTTCAATATCATCATAATATTCTCTATTATCTAAATGAATATGTGTATCTATTATCATTTTTACTCCAATTCTAGCTTTGCTTCTTTTGTCATCTCGTCTAATAATTTAAATAAAGTATCACTAGATTCTTCCATAAGTGCAAAATTATTAACTAATTTATCTTTTAAATTTATACAATCTAATTTATCAATACACTCTATATTTTCTCTTGCTAGTGAATGAACTCTTTCGTGTGGAAAATCTAATTTTTTAAATGATTGTGTTTTTCCAAACCTCTCTTGACCACTACTAATATACCATTTACCAAGCCTACACTCTTTATGAGTTCCAAATTTTTGCTCTAATTTTTCATTTAAAACAGAAGCATAAGCATTTGTTTTAAAGAGAGCGTGGTCGATTTTTACAAGTCCTGTAAAGACTCTATTTTCCATAATATAAGATGTTTTAGCCATTTTGTTAGAGTCTTCATTAAAAATTTTTAGTGTGTCTTCAAATTTAATAATATCATCACTTGAACTTTTAGCAATATTAGTGATATTTTTAGAATTTACCTCTAACTCACTTGCGTCTTGAGTTAAAGTTTTAATATTAACATCTATATCACTTGTAGCTTTTGCAGTTTTTTCTGCTAAATCTCTAACATTTTCAGCTACAACAGCAAACCCTCTTCCGTGTTCACCCGCACGACTTGCTTCAATTGCTGCATTTAGGGCAAGTAAATTTGTTTGATCTGCAATATCTTTTATTAAAGTTACAACTCCTGTAATATCATTTACTCTATCCATTAATTTTTGAATTGATTCATTACTATTATCAATTAACATAATTAAATGATTTAATTTTTGAGTTAAATTTTCAAGTAACTCTATATTACTATTTGAAGTTTTAGCTATGATAATAGCCTCCTCTGTAATACTCCTCATATCTTCAACACTTTCGTGTAAATCATTTTGAACAACTTGCAAACTCTTCCCAATTCCTCCACCTAACTTATGAAAAGCTTTTGCTAAAACTCCTCTCTTTTGAGTTGCATAATTTTTATTTATAGCTTCAATTGCTTGATTCATTAAAATAGCTGATTTTTCAAACTCTCCGTGTAGACCTGAACTTTGTATATCTCTATATATTACACCATTACTTGCTAAATTTATAGCTGTTTTACTCTCTCTTAAAAGTGCTTCAATTTGATCAAGTGTATTATTCATAGTCCAAGCTATATTATGGAAAGGACTACTCTTATCAATTTTAACAATCCTAAAACTAAGTTCACCTTGTGATAATTTTTCTGTCACATTTACTATTTTTTGAAATACATCATCTTTAATAATAATTTCATTACAATTTAATGTTATCAAACTAATTATAAGTATTAATAATAAAATTATGGAAAAAATATAATCTTTATAGAAAAATAAAAGATACAAACTAGATAAGATAATTGTTAAACTAAGCAACATAAGTAACTTACTCTTATATAAACAGGATAAATTCATAAATATTACCTTTAATATTTTAGATTAATTTCAATATTTTAAGAGTATTTAATTTAAATCAATATTAATTATCACTAATAAATAAGAAAAAATATGCTATTCTTCAAAAAAAGTTTAAGGAGTATTTAGTGGAGACGAAAACATATTTAATTTTAGATGCAACAAAACACGAGATGGATGTAAAATTTTTAACTTGTATTAGAGATGAGAAGATGATTATGGGGAAACCAAAACACCATAGTTTAGATGTAATTATAGAGATTGAAGAGATAATTGAAGATATTATAAATAATGATAAAAAATATCCAAAAGAGGATTCAATTGATTGGGATAGTTTAAATCAAAAAAGAGAAGTTAAATTTAGATGGTATGCTGATGTTAGAAAATATGCAGAGGAGCTTTGTGAGCTAATGAGAGAAAAAAATAGTGATTTACTAATGATTAGAAACTACTATAAAGAGATAGATAAAAGAGAAGATTTTGAACTTGGAAGTCATTGTAAAGTTTATGAATAGTAATTAAATTTATGCAATTAATTAAATTAAATACTAATTTTAATTTTAAAGAGGCTTTAGGTAAGTTAGGAGTCGAAAAAGTAGGTATTAATATAATGAAAAAAAAGATGAATTTAAATCTTTTTTATATTAAAAATATGAAAACTCCTGCTGCTAATATTTTAAAACAAGATGCTCTTTCAATTGGAGCTGAACTAGCAGTTCCAAGCGGTGTAATAACTTGTAAAAAAGAGTTTGTAGATGCTATTTTAATTGGAAATAATAAACAGATTGAAATTTTATCTAAAAAAGAACTTACCCAACCATTTGGATTAAAAGCTATTGCACTTGAATTAAAAGAGTTTTTAGCAAAAGAGGAAATTAAACCTATCAAAATAATGGGAATTATAAACGCAAATGATGATAGCTTTTATAATGAGAGTAGATTTAACTCTATTAATGCAATTAGTAAAATTGAAGAGATGATAAGTGATGGTGCTAATATTATAGATATTGGCGGAGTTTCAAGTCGTCCAAAGAGTGTTGAAGTTAGCGAGGAAGAGGAATTTAATAGAGTAAAATTTATTATTGATGAGATTTACAAATTGAAACTCTATGATAAAGTTGATTTTAGTTTAGATAGTTATAGGGCTAATATTTTAAGATATTCACTAGAGCGTGGTTTTAGTATTGTAAATGATATAACAGGACTTAAAGATGAATCCGTAGCTAAAATTGCAGGTGAGTTTAATGCAAAAGTTATCATAATGCATATGCAAAAGACTCCTCTTAATATGCAAAATAATCCAACTTATGAAAATTTGATTTTAGATATTTCAAACTTTTTTAAAGAGAGAATATCAAAAGCAGAAGAGTATGGAATTAAAAATATTGTTTTAGATGTTGGAATTGGATTTGGTAAAACGCTAGAGCATAATATTGAATTAATCAAAAATTTAAAACATTTTAAGAGATTTGGATGTGAGTTATTAATAGGAGCAAGTCGAAAATCTCTCATAGACAAAATCACTTCTTGTAAAGTAAACGATAGATTATCAGGAACATTAGCTATTCATCTACAAGCTATTAATAATGGGGCTACAATTATAAGATGTCACGATGTAAAAGAGCATTTTCAAGCTATAAAAGTTTTAGAAAAAATAAAATAATACTGTTTTGGCAAGTTTTTTGCTTATGTTTAAAAAAACAAGCTAGGGGTTAATATGATTAGAATAATTTTTATTTTATCTATTTTAATAAATTTTATCTTTGCAAATGTAAATTTATTAAGTAATACACAGAGAACTACTCTTTTAGATTTTATAAATAGTAATGCAAGTTTTATTAAATTAGATAATGGTTTAATAGTTAGAAATAATAATTATGTAAATTTAGATGATAGTAACTTAAGTTTCGTAGATGAATTAAAACTTTCAAACCCCTACTTAAACTTACTAATAGAAGAGATAGGCTTTATGAGTTCATTAAATAGACTCTATTTTCACGAAGCAAATTTAAATAATAATAAAATACCATCATCTTTTTATATGTTAAATATTAACTACTCTTCAAAAGATAATGGAGCAATTTATAGTAGAAATAGTAATGAGAGTGTAAATGAATTTTTTACTAGACTTCAATGGAGTAGAGATAATATTGAACCATCAATAGATGCTACACTTGTTGATACTTTTGTAAAAAAATATGAAGTTGTAAAAGTTGATATTGAAGCTAAAGATGATGATGGCTTTTTAAGAAATTATAGTTGTGATTTTGGGGATAATTATGTCTATCCTCCACTTAATGCCTCTATTTTGGAAGATAATATTACTAATAGAGTACAACATATCTATTATAACGATGGAATTTATGATATAAATTGTAGTGTTCGAGATGATAATAATGCAACTGTAGAAGAAATTTTAAAAGTATATGTAAGCAATACTCCTATTAAATCATATTCACTCTATCCTAAAAAAGAGAACTCTATTTTTAAAGTAAATCAAGATATATATTTTGAAATTTTATTTGAAGATAGTGAAGACTTTACTTATTCTTGGGATTTTGGAGATGATATTGGTAGTGATATAACAGAAAAAAATCCTACTTATAAATTTAGTGATATAGGTACTTATAAAGTTACTTGTGAAATTTCTGATTCTGATGGTGAGATAATACACGGATTTTTAACTCTAATTATTCAAATTTCAGATAGTTATAAAGATATAATTTATGGTGAAGATGGCTTAGTAAAAGATATTTTTGAAACAACAGAACATTGGAAGGAGAGAGTAGCAGAGTTTTCGGAAGATATTGAACTTAATCTTGTTATAGATGATTATGATCCAGATACTCAAATAATGAATTTCTCTTATGATTTAAGTGAATACTATATAGATGATAAACATACTGAAAATAAAGTTATACCAATACAAGAGAGCAAATATATTTATGAGTATCTATTAGATGAAGATAATGTAACTAAAGCAAAAGCTACCCTAAAAGCAAAAATAGAGAGTAATACTATTAGACTATATGCTGATAATTTCTTTTTTAAGGGGACTTCTAAAGAGTGTGAATATTTTACAAATAGTGATTTAACCATTCTAATTGATGAATTTAAAAAAGCTAAATATGAAAATATTGATAGTCATAAAACTATATTAAATAAGTTTAATCTTCAAAATAAAAATTTCTGTTTTGAGTTAGAATTTGTAGATTATGATACAGAAGATAAAAGACTCTATTCAGAATTAATTTTAACAGATCTTAATTTAAGCAATCAACCAGTAGTAATAGATATTGGGTCAATAGACAGAGGGGCTAATATAGAACATTTTAAAAATGCTATGTTAATGGAAACTTCTTTTAATATTATTTATGATGAGGAGGAGTATAGAGTTATTTTAGATGAGAATTTATCAACTATACATCCATCTATATTCTATGATGATTTCCATTTTATAGATAAAAATATATCTGCAAATTATTTAAATGATTTAAAAAATATATTGAGAAGAGGAGATATTGAGTATGAAAGTTATAGTAAATGGAATGATAGAGTAAATAGTTTTGAGAGAGATATTATTCTTGATATAGAACAATATGGATTTAATTATGATACAGTCAATAAAAAATTAGAGCTATCTTTAAATTTAATATATTTAAAAAAAGGAATTAAATACTATGAGTTAAGCGTCTCAAATCAAATTGAAGCTAGAGATATTTATGATGGTGCAAAAGCTATTATCAAACTAAAATCTTTTTTAGAAGCTGGTCTTATAAACTTTAAAATTGATGAAGTAAAATTTAGATTAAATACAAAAGAGTATATAGCCAAAGATATTGAAAATTTAACACAAGAGGCAAAATCTATCTATTTAAATATTAAAAAAGGTTGGAATCTATTATCTGTTCCTATTAAAGATAATATAGATAACTTATCTATTTTTGGAAACTTTAAAGCGATATGGCAATATAAAGATAGAAATTGGACTAATCCTTTAAGTATTGATTATGGAGAGGGATTTTGGTTAAATTCAGAAAATGAAAACAATGTATACTTTTATGGAATAGAGTATACTCCTGAATTGAATTTTAATAAAAATGGTTGGCATATAAGTGGAACTGGTCAAGATTTAAATGTAGATGAAATAACTAATGCTACTATATGGGTATTTAGAGACGAAAAGTGGCTAAGTAAAGAAAATAATACACTAAACATAATAAAAAGGGGAGAGGGATTTTGGATTAAGACTCCTTAATATAAAATTTTGAGGATAAGTAAAGTAAAAAGATAGATTAAAAATATCAAGTAAATTATAAAAAAATGATAATATAATTATACTTGATTTTAAGATTGTAATAGAGTAAAAATAGCTCCTATTAAGCCTCCAAAAACTCCACCCCAAATAACAAGCCAACCTAAATGCTCTCTTATCATCTTTTGAATTATCTCTTTTACCATATTTGGTGTTAATTCATCTAACCTTTGTTCTACGATAAAGCTAACTTTATCTAAAATATCATTACTTACTTTTGAGTTTTTTAAATTATCTTGAAGTGCACTTTGAAAAGTATTACTATGTACAATTTTATTCATAGCACCTTTTAATTTAATTGAAAAAGGCTCTTTTAATGGTTCTAATGCACTCTCTCCTCCTATCATTGATAACATACCTCCAAATGACGATTCTTTAACTGCTATTTTAAGTGCATCAAAAGCTGAACTAAAATCAGTTTTTTCAAGTAGAGTTGAAAAATCAAAATGCTTATCACTACTAGAAAACTCTCTCTCAAAAAATTTATCTATATTATCTCTTGTAAAAAATTCATTCATCATCAAATTATAAATTCCTGACTTAAACTCTTCAAATTTTTCTGTAACTACACCTGAACCATAAAGTAGTGGTACTCTCTCAAATAACATATATATAGCCAACCAATTTGTAATAGCTCCAGAAAGTGCAAAAAGCCCTATTGAAAGAGTTAAATTTTGATACTCCCACTCTATAAAAACACCAACTAAAACTAAAATAGATGCAATTAAATTTGTAATTAAACTTTTACTCATTAAAATCCTTTTTTTTAAATATAATTATATCA
>JADGEE010000089.1 GCA_016744535.1 Campylobacteraceae bacterium | reverse complement strand
ATATTAATAGTTATAATGAATATATATATATTTATATTTTAATTCTCTTGATAATATTACAAACAATTCGTACAGAGAATTTATAAAATTTAAAGATAAGCATATTTGGTACTTTTAAAACATCTTATTATTTTTACAATTTTGTTTAACATTAGGTTAAGTTTCAAATAAATTTGATAAATATTGACAAAATAATTTAAAAACAATACAATTCAACTTTTACTAAAATAATTTAAGGATAATTTATGAGTGATGCTAAAAAACCTGAACTAAAACCAAAAGAAAAGGTTGAAACTAAACCTCCTGAAAAAGTTAATAATTTTAAAGATTTAATTAATTTACAACAAGACCCCGTTATTAGAATTATTAATGGCGGTGAATTTGGTAAAGACCCTATGATTTTTCTTGGTGGTAATGATAAAAAAGTTTATATTCCACTTAGTGTTTTTTTAGAGGTTTATAATAATCCTAAAAAATTTGTTGTCAGAAAAGAGCCTCTTAATGCCGAAGAGTATACTAAAAAGATAAATGATAAAATTGCTAAAAATACAGAATTTATTGAAAATAGTAAAAATCCTGATAAGGTTAAAGTTTATAGTCCTTCTGCAAAAGATGAAAAACTTATGAAAGAGGGGCAAGTAGCCGAATCTATTGTTTATTTTAAAGGCACTTTTGACTCTTTTGTGGGTAAAGGTTTTGATGTAATCTCTTCTCCTTCAAAAGCTGAACACATTTATAGATTTAAAATTAATCCGACTCTAGTTGAAAATATATTTGATATTATCTCTTATATGATTGATACAAAAGCTAGATATGATGAGATTTCTAACTCTTATAGTTCTAATATTGAGGCTAAATCTTTTGAAGATGATGAAGGTATGTATGATGATGAAAGTGAATTTGATTTTTAACATCTGACTAAATTAATCAGATAGTTTTTATATGAATATCTTTGAAGGTTATGATTTTAAAAATGTTATAGTCTCTGATAGAGAGGCTTTAGAGAAACTTGAAAAGTATAAGAATATTAATAAAGATATCTCTTATCTTTTTGAAAGTATTGGTTATTCAAAACTAGCTAAAAGAATTGAGAGTTGTCATAACTCTATTAATTTAATTAGAGTTCCTTACGCTTATAGACCAACTACTGGGTTTGCTTGTGGTAGTAGGTTTTGTAGTCTTTGTGAAAAGAAAAAAAGTAATGAGCGAAGAAAAAAATATTTAGAAGCACTTAGCGTTGTTCACCATATTTACGGAAAAGATAATTTAGATTACATTCATATTATGCTTAGTATAGATAATTCTCATTATAAAGATTTAAAAGCAAATACAGATAAAATGTTTAAAGCTTTATCTAGTTTTGTTAAAACTATTAGAAACCATACTAAAAGAGATAGCGGTTTATTTAAACATATAATTGGTGGATTTAGAAGTTTTGAAATAGTTTTAGAGAAAGTTCCAAACCCTTTTAAATCTAAAAAAGAGAACGATAGGTATCAAAAATATTGGCTTAATATGGATAAAGAAAGACAAGATAGAGTCTCTAAGGGAGAGTATTTAAATGGTCACTTTCATATTGTTCTTGTAGTTAAAAAAGAGTATTTTGAAAATCCAATTACCAATACTGGTTACGATATGGATTCGATTGATAATATTTGGCAATACCATCTTAACAAAGTTGGCTACTTTCAAGATAACCGTCCTAGGTGTTGGATTAATAGGGCTTATGCTAATAAAAAAAATGCTAATGATAACCTTCCTAGTGCTTTTTTAGAGGCTACTAAATATACTACAAAAAGTTTAGAGTATAAACCTTTTTTAAATAATCCTGATGTTTTTAGAGCATTAAATATTACTCTAAAAGGTCTTAGAACTCACTCTAGTTTTGGAGTTATGAAAGAATACTCAAATCCTCTTGAACCTAAAGAATTTAATGAGAGTGATATTGAATACACTAAAACATTTCTTTTTAATAAAAGTATGTACGAATTTCTTTATAAACAATAACTATCTGATTAATTAGTCAGATAAAAAGGATATTATTATGTCTGCTTCTGTAACTACAATAGAAGATTTAGAAAAATTAAAATTTGATATAAAAAAAGAACTTTTACCTGAAATTAATTTAATGTTTAAAAAAAATCTTTTTCCTTATTGGATAAAAGGTTATGAATCTGCTTCTATAATGCTTGAAATAACTTCAAGTGCATTAAAAAAAAGAGTATCAAATGGTTTTTATAAAGAGGGTATAGATTTTAAAAGAGAAAGCCATAAGGTTGTTTTATTCAATAGAGATAATTTATTGAAAAGTTATGATAAAATTAAATCTGATAGATAGGGAGTTAAAGGAAAGCAATGAACTTTAACATTGAGCTATATGATAGAGATGGCAAACTCTATGTTAAATATTATCAATTTGGAAAGCTTAAAAGGAAGTCTCTTAAATTAACTTTTACTAAGATTAATTTATCTTATGCTAAAAAAAATATTGTTCCTACAATATTAGAAAAGTTAATTAAAGGTGAGGAAGTTGATAGGAAAAAAGTTACTATCTCCCATTATATTGATATAGTATTAGAAAATTCTTTAGAGCTTAAACCATCTACTCAAAGATTATATAAAATTGGTGCTAAATACACTCTCGATTATTTTAAAAATTTCGATGTTAGAGATATTAAAGTAAGTGATATTGAAAGCTATATTAAAACTTTAAAAAATACTCTAACTGCTAAAAGTATTAAACTTTATTTAGTACCTTTGAATTTAGCTTTAAAACAAGCTATGAAAGATGATATTATTTTTAAAAATCCATTCGAGTTTGCAACTAAACCAAAAGTTATAAAAAAAGAAGTTAAAGTTTTTAATATATTTGAGATTGAAACTATTTTAAATAATTCTGTTGGTAAATTGCAAACATTTATTTATATAGCATTTTTTAGTGGAATGAGGCGTTGTGAGATAATAGGTTTAAAATGGGAAGATATAGATTTTGATAGAGGTTTAATAAGTATAAATCGTTGTATTAAAGAGGGTTTTATAGGTTCGCCTAAAAGTGGTAAAAATAGAGTTATTCCTCTTATGAATATATTAAGAGAGCATTTGATAACTAAAAGGTTTGGTAAATATGGTTTCATTTTTACTAAAGGTAAGACAAAAGAGCCTTTTAAAGATGGTCAAACATATTTAACTTTATTTAGAAAATTACTTGTAAAATTAAATTATGAACATAGAGGGCTACATGACATAAGACATACTTTCACAAGCTTGATGATACAAGCTGGTGAAAACATAACTTTAATTCAAAAGTTTTTAGGTCACGAAAGTTTGACTATGATAAATGAGATATATGCACATCATATTGAAGATAAAAATGATACTGTAAATTATCAGAAATTGCTCAATTTTGACACAAAAATTAATCTTAAGCCTGAAAACAACCTATTTAAGGTAGTTTAGAGACTTATGTATGTTAATTTTATGTTAAGAAAAAAGTTTTTACTTTCTCTTAACCCAAAAACCATTACCGATATTTATATCTTTTGTCAGTGACCAAACCTCATCTCTATAAATCCAAACTATATCATCACTTTCAAAATTACTTTCATTTAAACTATCGCCAGTTCCCAATAGATGCCATCCACTACTTAAGTTTGATAATTCAGGTTTATAGCTATCTCCTTGAAATTTAACTGTACTATCTTCACTTGCATTTATCCAAAATCCATTTCCACTATTTAACATAGATGGATTTAAATTCCAAGCTCCTTCAAAATACATCCAAATAGATTTATACTCACCAAAACTACTAGAATCATAACTTTTTGTATCAACTGGAATAGAGAGTAAATTCCAACCACTATTAATATTTAAATTAACTATATTAGTTTCAGGAGTCTCAACTATTGTTGGAGGTAGAGTAATTTGAACATCTTCAATAGCCACAAGTCCATCATCTGCAACTATTTCTAAATTAATAGTAATATCATTATCTAAATAGATAAAACACTTATTATCTGCTGATATTTTTAGTGTATTTACATCAAAAATATCTACATTACAAGTACCAAAAAATTTAGTGCTAAGAGCTTCTATCTTCTCTATAAGACTTGAATTAACACTAACGGCATACTCTTTATTTGATTCTATATTTAAAGTTTGATTATTTTGTATAACTTCTATTAGAGGATAATTTATAGATTTTGTTTTAAATGTAAACTCTTTATTTAACTCTTCTCCATCAACCATAAAATTTGATTTAACTCTGTAATTAGAGTTCCAATTAAGTCTTTTAATTGGAAATATTACAAATTGGTGAGCAGTTAATTTCTCATTTGTATCATTTTTACTTGTAAGCACTTTAACTTCTATTTCATTATCACTACTATCATATAATTTAAATGAATTTAAAGTTACATCCTTAATATAATAATCATTAAATTCAATAGAAATTGGATTTCCTGATATCCCTAAATTTGGAGTTGGGTCAGGGCTTTCTGTATCATCAAAAACAGGATTAAAATTTAATTCTCCATCATAAGGATAAGTTATTATATTAGAATTTGAAATTTTAAGAGTATTTAAAGCATTATTATAATCTTCTGATGGAATCTTTAACTCTTTATCTACACACACATCATAATAATATTTACCAGTAAATTCACCGTAACTACTATTACAAACATCAACTAAATTTGTATTTCCCATATTAAAAGTATAAACACTCTTATAATAGTAACTCTCATCTTCATATTTTTCAAAACCAATTTCATTAATATCAAAACTTAAAAATCCAAATCTATGATAAATTGCAGTCATAAGTGAATCGATTGCGTGAATATAACTCTCACTTCCGAATGCTATATTTTCACTTGTATTATAGTTATTATATCCAGAATATACCATTCTATCCGATGGTGTAATACCTGTAAAATTTGAATTTACTGAACTCTCATAATGCCCAACTTCATTATTCGTAATTAAATAATAAGAGTGGTTATATGATGAAGTTTCTAAAATAGAATTTAAACTTAGTGAATTTAAACCTGTATTTTCTCTAATACTATTTAAATAACTTAATCCATCTTGGATAGTATCAGCTATTGCTAAAGTTGCTATAAGTGAAAGTGCTATTTTTTTCATATTTTACCTTTTTTACTTTTAAAATATTTTATTTATAAAAATCTATAACTTGTTGTAATACCCCTAAAATACTATCTGTATTATCTATATAATATTTCCTATTTTCTATTGTAATTATATACTTTTCATTTAAATACTCAAGCTTCATAAATTGCCAAATTTCACCAGTTGTTACACATCCAAAAATAGTTTTAATACTATTCTCTTCTTGTTCATTAAAAATATAAGCCCCTATCATTTGAGCTATACATTGTGCTATGGAATTAGAAGTAATATCAGCTTTTTTAGCTTCAACTAATCCAAAAATAGGCGAATGAATAGTAAGTGCACTTTGAGATTTAGTTAAAATAAAATCACACTCTCCATTTAAATCTCTATCAATATCTACATCTAAGTTTTCACCACTAAAAATATCAAAACTATTTTTATTTATATTTCTAATATCAATTAAAATCGGTGTAATTAAAAATTCACTTTTTGCTTTTTCACTATTTAAAGATAAAGATTGTGAGAGTTTTAATGCTTGTTTTAACCAATCTGTCTGATTAACCTTTTTATTTTTAAAAAAATCATCTCTAGTTATTTTAACACTTAACTCTTTTTCAAGTTTTGCTATTGTAAATTTAGAATATGGCATTATATTTTGCCATCTAAAATATCTTTTATATAAGAAGAAAATTTATCAATTTCAACTAAAAAGGCATCGTGTCCATAATTGCTATCAACTTCATAGTAACTTACTAAATCTTTTTTACTTGTCTTTTGCATTGTTTGATGAATTTTTCTCATCTCTTCAGGAAAAAATAAAAAATCTTTTTTAAAACCAATTAAGTAAAGCTTTGATTCTATTCTCTCTAGGGCATCTTCAAATGAATCATAACCTCTACTCAAATCAAATATATTAATCGCTTTTATTAAGTAGAGATAACTAAGTGGGTCAAACCATTTTGGAAAACTATACCCATTATAATCAAGATATCTCTCAACTTGAAATCTTCCAAAAAGTTCATATAGTCCATCAGTTTCTACATAATCTCTACCAAATTTTAAATCCATTGAATCTTTAGATAAAAAGCTAATATGTCCAGCCATTCTTCCTATTGCTAAACCTTTTAAGCCATTTTCTGCAATATCTTTTGGATCATAATATCCATCTTTAAAATCATCATCATTTAAAATAGATTCAATAGTAACTTTATTAAAAGCAATTGTCCAAGGAGTTGTGGCGTGAGTAGCTGCCAGTGGAATAATACTCTCGGCAAAATTTGGAAAATCAACAGCAAATTGAAGTGCTTGCATTCCTCCCATACTTCCACCAATTATCGCTTTTACTTTGTAGATACCTAATTTATTAAAGAGTATCTTTTGAGCTTTTACCATATCTCTAATAGTAATTACAGGAAATTTAAATCTATATAATTTATCAGTTGGATACATTGTAGAAATGGCACAAGTTGAGCCTCTAGGACTTCCAAGAACAGTAGCACAAATAACAAAATATTTTTTAGTATCTATTACTTTATTATCTCCAATTAAACCATCCCACCATCCAGCTTTTGCTTCATCTTCATATCTTCCAGATGCGTGATGATTACCTGTTAATGCGTGAGTTATCACTATTACATTATCTTTTTTTCTATTCAATTTTCCATAAGTTTCATAAGTTATCTCATAAGGTTCAAGTATTCTACCACTCTCTAAATATAGTGGATTTGTAAAATTTTTAACTTTTGTTACTATATTCATAAATTCCTGCTTTTTAGCTTACTTTTTAATTTGTTTAATTATAACGATATTTTTCTTATTAATAACATAGATGTGAATTAAAATTACTTATATATTACTCAACTCTTTAGCTCTATCATTAGCACTTTTAACAGCTTTTATAAAGCTACTTCTAACACTTCCGTCTTCTAATGCAAAATATCCACTAGCAGTAGTCCCAGCTGGACTCATAACACTATCTTTTATAACTGCTGGATGAGAATTTTTAATTAACTCTCCAAAACCTTGAAATAGTCCTGCTACTAACTCGTTCGCTAAATCTCTATTAAGACCCTCTTTAACAGCACCATCTGCTAGAGCTTCAGCTACAAGTGCTAAATAAGCTGGTCCACTTCCTGCCACTGCTGTTGCAATATCTAACTCTTTTTCACTATTTACCCATATCGCATTGCCAATAGAATTTGCAATATCTAAAGCTAACTCTCGTCTATTTATATCACCTGTAACAGTGGTCATAGATTTTAAGTAAGTTGCCCCTAAATTTGGCATAAATCTTATATATGAATTTGCTTTAATATTCTCTTTTAATGAGTTAATTGTAGTTCCCGCTAATACAGAAAAAATGGAATTTGCCATACCACTAAATTGATTTGTAACTTCACTTAAAACTTGTGGTTTTACACATAAAATTATATTTTTATCATCTATATCAAAATTTTCAATAGAGTAAGTTTCTATCTTTGGAAAAATATCTTTTAGGGCATTTAATTTATAAGAATCTCTACCTACTACTTCAATTTCACACTCATCAACTAAACCATTAATTAAAGCTGTGGCCATTTTTCCATAACCAATTATTGTAAGTTTCATATACTCTCCTGCTTTTTATTAAATAATTTCAATATTTATAGTATAGTTTTATTTAAGTTAAAATAAATCAAAGGCTTTATTTATGAATCTATTTCAAACGATCAAAGAAGATTTTACAATAGTCTTTAAAAATGACCCTGCTATTAAATCAAAATTAGAATTTTTTTTTAACTATCCAGGGGTTTGGTCAATTATAAATTATAGAATTGCAAATTGGTTTTATAAAAAAAATTTTAGAGTAATAGCAAGAATTATAATGGGTTTTTCACAAGCTTTAACAAATGTAGATATTCATCCAGCTTGTACAATTGGAAGACGAGTTTTTATTGACCACGGTTTTGGTGTTGTAATTGGTGAAACTGCTGAAATCGAAGATGATGTTTTAATTTACCAAGGAGTAACTTTAGGTGGAGTTACACTTGATAAAGGTAAAAGACATCCAACTATTAAAAAAAATGTTGTAATTGGTGCTGGAGCTAAAATTTTAGGAAATATTATAATTGGTGAAAATGCAAAAATTGGGGCAAATTCTGTTGTAGTTAAAAATGTTCCAAATGATTCAACTGCTGTTGGAATTCCTGCCAAAGTTATTAAAAGTGGAAAATGTAAAATTCATCTAGGACACAATCGCTTACCTGATATTGATAAACAGATGTTTGATTATCTATTTAAAAGAGTTGCCATTTTAGAGCATATTCTCGAAAAAAATAATCACGAAATTACAGTTAAAGATAAAGAGTTAGAAGAGGTATATGATGCATTTATTAAAGCTATGAAAGATTGATTATTATATATTATAAAAAAAATAAAATATTAAAGTAAGTAATAAAAAAGGAAATTAATGTCAGAGGAGCAAAAAGATAATTTAATTAAAGAAGTTTGTAAAGAGCTTGGAATAACTCAAAAGGAGTTAGCGGAACAATTAGATATTCCACAAAGTACGGTTAGCAGATGGGCTTCTAATGAAGAAATGCCTAAAATGGCAAAAATGTATTTTGAACTTTTATTAAATACAAATCAATTAAAAGAAAAATTTGAGATATTAAGAAAAGCTCATAAAATACTTGCTGAATAAAAATATTCCATAAATGAAATTAAATAATTGACAATATTTCAAAAATGATATATAATTGTTATTTTAATTCTAAATAAGGCTATTAAATGAGTAAAAAAAAATTAGATGCTGCTGATATAGTTGATATTATTGATAGTAAAATGAATTTTATAATAAACATTGTGTTATATACAAATTTTGAAGGTTGTTGTTTTAATGAAAAAGATATGGAGGGGTTTAGAATGATACTTGGTGATTTACACGAGGAAATACAAGAAGTTAAAAAGCTTATGTAAGTTATAAATGAATTATATAAAATTTCATAATACTATTTTTAGGTTAGGAAACAAGTATTAAAATTTATGATATAATCCAAACCAAAAAAGGGTTTGTAAATGCTAACACATAGAGTAGGTGAATTGAGTGAATCTTTAACTATTGCAATTAGCTCTTTAGCGAGAGAGTTAAAAGCAGAAGGTAAAGATATATTAAGTTTTAGTGCAGGAGAGCCTGACTTTGATACACCACAAGTTATAAAAAATGAAGCTATTAAAGCTATAAATGAGGGTTTTACAAAATATACAGCAGTTGAGGGGATACCTGAACTTTTAGATGCAATTAAAAATAAATTAAAAAAAGAAAATAATCTTGAATATGAACGAGCTGATATAATTGCAAATATTGGAGCAAAACACTCTCTATTTAATCTTTTTCAAGCATTAGTTCAAAAGGGCGACGAAGTTATCATTCCTGCACCATATTGGGTAACTTATCCAGAACTTGCAAAATATTCAAGTGCTAGTGTAGTTGAAATTGATACGACTCCAGAGACGAATTATAAAATAACTCCAGAGCAATTAAAAGAGGCTATTACAAATAGAACTAAACTTTTAATTTTAACAACTCCATCGAATCCAACTGGAGCAGTATATTCAAAAGATGAATTAATTGCATTAGGTGAAGTTTTAAAAGGCACTGATGTATTTGTTGCAAGTGATGAGATGTATGAAAAATTAATTTATGATAATTTAGAGTTTACTTCAATAGCTTCAATTAGTGAAGATATGTTCGAGAGAACTATTACAATTAATGGTCTTAGTAAATCTGTGGCAATGACAGGGTGGAGATTTGGATATATGGCAAGTCCTAAAAAAGAGTTAATGAGAGCTATTAAAAAACTTCAATCTCAATCAACTTCAAATATTAATTCAATTACTCAAAAAGCATCTATTATAGCACTTAATGGTGATGCTGATAATGAAATTGAACATATGAGAGTTGAATTTCAAAAGAGACGAGATATTGCAGTAGAGTTATTTAATGAAATTGATGGAATTTCAGTTATGAAGCCTGAAGGTGCATTTTATCTATTTGTAAATATTACAAAACTTCCTCATTATGGAAATGATTCAATGTTTTTTAGTAAAAAACTATTAGAAGAAAAAGGTGTAGCAGTTGTTCCTGGTGTTGGATTTGGAATGGAGGGACATTTTAGATTTTCGTTTGCAACAGATGAGGCAAGTATAATTGCAGGAGTTGCTAGAATTAAAGAGTTTGTAGAAATTAAATAAACCTAAAGATAAAGCAAGAGAATAAAAAAGTTAAATATTTAACTTTTTACTTTTTTGCTTCTTCTTTTTTATCTTCATTTAAATCATTAGATATAGTTTTTGTTGAATCACTCATATCTCCAGATACTTCATCAGTAGAATCTCTTAAATCATTAGATATAGTTTTTGTTGAATCACTTACGTCATCAGAAATATCAGTTGATGAATCTCTTAAATCATTAGATATAGTTTTTGTTGAATCACTTACATCATCAGAAATATCAGTTGATGAATCTCTTAAATCATTAGATATAGTTTTTGTTGAATCTCTCATATCATCAGATACTGAAACTGTAGAATCTTTTACATCGTGAGAAATTGCAACTGTACTATCTTTGAAATCTCTTGTAGCCATACTTGAGCTATCTTTTAAGTCTCTACTAGTGTTAGTAATAGAATCTTTTGTACTCTCAGCCATTTCAACTGTAGAATCTCTTACATCTCTACTAACTTGAGAAATTGAATTTTCACCACTTCTAACTGTAGCTACTTCACTAGTTTTAAGATCATCAGAAACTTCAGTAGCACTCTCTCTCATATCACTACTAACATTAGTAACACTTCTCTCAGCGCTTTTACTAACTTCAACTGCACCATCAGTCATACTTTTAGTTGCATCTTTAGCATCTTCACTCATTTCAGTCATACCGTCTTTCATATCTCTAAACATATCACCAAAACTAAAATCCGCTGATAATGTAGTAACTACAACCATACTCATTGCACTTGATAAAAGTAATTTTTTCATTCAAAATCCTCCATTAAATAATAATATTTTAACTTATTCATATGATAATATGAACGCCCTTAAAACTAGAATTATATTTTAATTTACTTATATAGTCAAGTCTATCCATAGATATTTCATATAAAAAGAGTTATATCTTTCATTAATATAGCTAATAGTTGATTTTAATTTCAAGCTATTACTTAAAAATAATTAACTATAAAATGCTACCGTTTTTCCTTTCTTTAACGCCGGATCCAAGTGAAACCTTTTTAAAGTGTTCAAATG